>CAZGUM010000148.1:0-1775 GCA_964529085.1 uncultured Methylomonas sp.
TTATGTGTTTGCTATCGACGGTTTAAACGAACAGCAAGGCGATCTGCTGGAGGTGGTAGCCAGCGCGATGAGCGCAAAACGCTACTCCCTGGCGCTGCTGGAAACCGCCAGTCAAGGCCTGCTGGCCGGCAAATGTCTGGGGCGCGAGTGGTTGACTAGTGTTGAAGTCAATCTCGATTGGGGACGCAACACCGGATCATGGTCAGGTATTGCGGGTGCCGGCGATTTACAGCCCATCGCACAAGTCTGGGCCGAACAACTCAAAGCCCGCGAGCAAACGGTTTTCGCTTTGGTGCAGCTTTATAGCGGTAGTGCCGAAGACTATAGCGATAAAGATAAAACCATCGTCCTTTATAATGCCCTGGCCACGCCTACGGGCGTGGTCTCAACCAAGCTCAACGCCCACGGCACCCTTAAACACAAACAAAACCAGGCCGCCTTACTGGCGCTGGACTTACTTAGACGTTACCTTCAAAACAAATGCCATTAATCCGCTTAACCAATGTTTCCATCGCCTTCGGCACTCATGCGCTGCTCGATAATGCTGCTTTTCAACTCGATGCCGGAGAACGTGTTGGCCTGCTGGGCCGCAACGGCGAGGGCAAATCGACTTTGATGAAAATCATCGCCGGCGATATTCATGCCGACCACGGTGAAATCTGGAAACAGCCGGAGCTGCGTTTGGCTTGGCTGGAGCAGTCGCCCAATCTGGACGAAAACGAAAGCATTTACGAAGCGGTGGCCGGCGGTCTGGGTGAGTTGGGACACTTGATTGGCCGTTATCACGAACTATTGCAGCACATGGACGGCAGCGAGCAGTCGCTGCAAGCCTTGGGTGACGTGCAGCACAAGCTGGAAGCCGACAACGGCTGGGAGTTTCAAACCCGCGTCGAAGCTGTGTTGAGCAAATTGCAATTGCCGGCGGACGTACTGGTCGGCAGCCTGTCCGGCGGCTGGAAGCGGCGGGTAGCCTTGGCGCGGGCTTTGGTCATCGAGCCGGAAGTGTTGTTGCTGGACGAGCCGACCAACCATCTGGATTTCGAAAGCATCGCCTGGCTGGAAGAACAAATCCTGGCCTTTCAGGGCGCGGTAATGTTCGTCACCCACGACCGGGCGTTTTTACAAAAACTGGCGACGCGGATTATCGATCTGGATCGCGGCCAATTGACCTCCTGGGCCGGCAATTACCAGGATTATCTGGCGCGCAAGGCGGCGGCTCTGGAAGATGAAGCCAATCAAAACGCCGAGTTTGATAAGAAACTGGCTAAGGAAGAAGTCTGGATCCGGCAAGGCGTCAAGGCGCGGCGGACGCGTAACGAAGGTCGGGTCAGAGCATTGAAACGCTTGCGCGACGAACGCTCCGAGCGGCGCAATACCCAAGGCACCGCCAAACTGAGCCTGAACAAAGGCGAAGCCTCCGGCAAGAAAGTCGTCGAAGCTATCGATGTGAATTTTCAATATCAGGATAAACCCATCATCAAGGATTTTTCCCTGCGCATCGAACGCGGCGACAAGATCGGTTTGATAGGCAACAACGGCGCCGGCAAGTCCACTTTATTGAAATTGCTGCTGGGCCAATTGCAGCCCACCACCGGCACCATCGAACTGGGCACCAATCTGCAAATCGCGTACTTCGACCAATTACGCGAACAGCTCGACCCGGAAATCTCGGTGGCCGATAGCGTGCTGGATGGCGGTGAGTTTGTCGATACGCCGGATGGCAAGCGCCACGTGATGTCTTATCTGGCCGATTTTCTGTTCGCGCCGGCCCGCGC
>CAZGUM010000148.1:1875-10160 GCA_964529085.1 uncultured Methylomonas sp.
TGGCTTATCAGCGTTGGGATGAATTGGAAGCCATGCAAGGCTGAGAGTCATTCTAAGGCAGTTCGATATTCAGGAGAGTAACCAAGCTGTTGGGTTGGCCTTGCAGGAATTTGAGGATCTCTGTCCTGGCCGCGTCGGTTGCGATATTGCGGGCTTCCAGGGTTCGCAACATATTGTCGAAAGCCAGACGTCGTTTTAGGCCGGCCGCGCTTTGGTCGCGCCGGCAACCGAACTCGTCCATCAGCGTGGAGCCGCAGCGGCAATTTCTGAATACTTCGACCAGGATCAGGCCGTCGTCCTCGATGGCAGATCGCAGCGACGAACGGCCTCTGGGCATGTCTTGGGTTTCGATAAAAAACTGCTCGGCGGAGATGTAGACATAGCCGCAACTGGCACAGACTTTGGGAAATGCCGAGTCCAGCAATGCGCGCAAGCCTTCGAAATCTTGAATTTCCATGCAAATAAACCTGAGTCTTGAAAAATCCGGCAGAGTAGAAGGGTTGTGCCATAATGCTGGAGTGGGTAATCAGCCAGGACCCTTCCGATAACGGATCGCAGATGAGTATTTTAACGTGGAACGATCAGCTGTTGGTCGGTATAGACAGCGTGGATAATCAGCACCGGCATTTGGTGACGCTGATTAATCGGCTGGACGAATTAAACGCGGTAGGCGCGGACTTACAGACTGTCGTCGATACCGTTAAGCAGCTGGTCGATTACACGGTAGATCATTTTCAGCACGAAGAGCAACTGATGGCGGAGGCTGGATTTAATTCGCGGCTGCAGACCGAACACCGCCAGCAACATCAAGAGTTTATCGATAAGGTGCAACAAGTGCATATCGGGGCGCAATCCGATGTTTCGGTGCTTTCCAAGGATCTGTTGGATTTTCTGGTCGACTGGCTCTGCCACCATATTTTAAAAACCGACAAACTGATGGCGATCAGCCTCAAGCAAGGTATAGACGCTGAGCAAGTGAGTCTCAACAGGGACGAACACGTCGATATTCTGCACAGCAATTTGTACTCGGCATTGCGCGAAAGCGAAGAGCGTTTTAAGGAGCTTGCCGATAATCTGCCGGCCCTGATCTGGGTAACCAATGCCAAGAATCTGCCGATTTTCTGTAATCGCTTCTGGTTTAAAACCTTCAACATCCAACGCGGATTTGTCGATCGGCGGCAATGGCTGAATACGATCCACCCCGAGGACAGGGATAGGGTGGTGCAGACCTATCAGCAAGCCGCGCTTGAGTTGACCAAATTCAGGATCCAGTATCGGTTGTGTCCGCCGGACGCCGGGGAACTCTGGATTTTGGAAACCGCCGTGCCGCGCGTCCGCAAGAACCGGGAATTTGCCGGCCTGATGGGCTGCGGTATGGACATCAGCACGCAAAAGCAGGCTGAAGAGGCCTTGCTGAAAGTCAATCAGCAATTGGAAGAGCGGGTCAGGGAACGTACCCAGGCGTTAACCGCGGCCAATCAAACCTTGGAACGGGAAAAGAATCAGCAAACCCTGCTCAATCAGCAACTGCAAGAGACTCAGGCGCATTTGGTGCAGTCCGAAAAAATGGCTTCTATAGGTCAGTTGGCGGCGGGTGTAGCGCACGAAATCAATAATCCGCTCGGTTATATTTATTCCAATCTGAACAGCCTGAAGCAATATATAGAAGAGCTGACCGAGGCCGCCGAATTGGCGGAACGTCTGGCCGGGCAATTACCCGACAACCATCCGGATGTGCTAGCCTTTAAGCAGTTTAAACAAACTATCGATTTAGCATTTGTGAAGGGCGATGCCGCCGACCTGGTGGCGGAGTCCATGGAAGGCGCGAATCGCGCCAAGAAAATCGTGCAGGATCTCCGCGATTTTTCCCGGATCGAAAAGCAGGGTAGAGATATGTTCGATCTGGAAGCCGGTATCGATGCGACGCTGAATATCGTTAACAATGAACTGAAATACAAAGCCGAAATAGTAAAGGAATATTCCGGTATCAAGCCTTTTGAATGCGTCGGCGCGCAACTGAACCAAGTGTTCATGAATCTATTGGTGAATGCCGCGCAGGCTATACCCGATTTCGGCAAAATCACGGTACGTACCGGCTATCAGGATGCCGATTGGGTTTGGGTGGAGGTGGAGGATACCGGCCAGGGGATCAGCGAAGCCACCCAAGCCCGAATGTTCGATCCGTTTTTTACTACCAAGCCGGTTGGTAAGGGTACCGGTTTGGGCTTGTCCTTATCGTACAAAATAATCCAGGATCATCGCGGCCGCATTGAGGTGCATTCCGTGGTCGGCCAAGGCACGAAATTCCGCATATATTTGCCGACTCGTGCGCCTGCCAGTTAACCATTATCGAAAATGTGCCCATGACTGCGCTTCCCTTGGATACCGACACCATAGCCAATTTGCTCTTCGTCGATGACGAGCCCAATGTATTAAAAGCCTTGCGGCGGCTGTTTCGCGGCGCCGAATATAAAGTACATATGGCGGAAAGCGGCGCCGACGGCCTGGATATATTGGAACGGCATCCT
Organism: uncultured Methylomonas sp.; assembly: GCA_964529085.1. GTDB lineage: Bacteria > Pseudomonadota > Gammaproteobacteria > Methylococcales > Methylomonadaceae > Methylomonas. The sequence goes on from CAZGUM010000148.1 coordinate 4,404, forward strand.
ATCGATCTGATTATCTCCGACATGCGTATGCCGCAGATGGACGGTGCGGAGTTTTTGACGCGCGCCGCCGAGCGCTGGCCGGATGCGGCGCGGATTCTGCTGACTGGCTACGCCGACATAGAATCGACTATCGCGGCGGTTAACAAGGGCAAGATATACAGTTATTGCAGCAAGCCCTGGGAAGACAACGAGCTGAAAATACTGGTGAACAACGCATTGGCACAAAAGCGCCTGCGGGACGAGCGCCGGCAACTGTTCGATATTATCAACCGACAAAATCGGGAGTTGAAAGAGCTGAATGCCGGTTTGGAGGAAAAGGTCGAAAAGCGTACCGAACAACTGAGAAAGTCTTTGCAGTTGATCGATCAAGCGCACGATGCGTTGAAAAAGCAGTACGCCGATTCGGTCAAGGTATTTGCGAAAACCATCGAAATGCGGCCCGGCATCAAAAGCGGTCATGCCAAGTACGTTGCGGAAAACGCGCGAGAAGTCGGGCGGCGGCTGGGTATGGATGCAGCCGATTTAAAAGATCTGGTCTACGCCGGCTTATTACTGCAAATCGGCAAAATGAGTTTGCCGGACAGCCTGTTGACGCAAGCCTTATTAGGCATGAACACGCAGCAACGTAAACGCTATTTAAATCATGCCTTGGAGGCTCAGGCTTTGTTGAGGGGTCTGGAGCCCTTGCATAACGCCGCCGAATTGATTGCCGCGCAATACGAACATGTTGACGGTTCCGGGCAACCTCTGGGTTTGGTTGGCCGGGAAATCCCGGTGGGTGCGCGGATTCTGACGGTAGTTCGCGACTATATCAATTATCTTGACGGTTCGATTACCGGCACCGCGATGACGACCGAGCAGGTGAAAGCACGCTTGCTCGGCAAAAAAGACAAAGATTACGATCCACTGGTGGTCGATACGTTTCTGGATTTGCTCGCCGAGTCCGAAACCGTCGACGAACGGCCGATTATCGAAATTTCCTGGACCCAACTACAACCGGGCATGGAAGCGGCCGAGATTGTTTGTAACGAAGTGTTGTATCTGAAAAACCAGATTCTCAGCGAAAAAAATGTCGAGGACATTCTGCAACTCAGGAAACATGCAAAAAACCTGATTTTGCGAATACGCATGGGCAGCGACCAGGGAAAAGCGGATATTGCCCGCCGTTAGCGCCGAATCTGGCGGCAGCGGGCGTCGATTGCATCTGATTCAATCCAGCTTTCCACCAACGGAAACGTCATCTTAGTGAGGCCGGTAACATGAGTAAAAAACACGAACCCAAAGTCGGTAAACAAGTGTACAAAGACACCTTGCAGCAGCTGCAGGTGGAATTGGTGAAGTTGCAGAATCACATCATCAGGCATGGTGACAAGATTTTGATTATCCTGGAAGGCCGCGATGCCGGGGGCAAAGACGGCACCATCAAGCGCATCATCCAACATCTCAGTCCTCGGGAAATCCGGGTGGTGGCGCTGGGTAAACCGTCCGACCGCGACCTAAGCACCTGGTATTTTCAACGCTATACGCATTATTTGCCGGCCGCTCAGGAAATGGTGTTGTTCAACCGCAGCTGGTATAACCGGGCCGGGGTGGAGCGGGTGATGGGGTTTTGCAATGACGACGAATATCACGAGTTTATCGAAACCGTCGCGCATTACGAACAACTGCTGGTGCGTTCCGGTATTACGTTGCTGAAATATTACCTGGACATCAGCAAAGCCGAACAGAAAGAGCGTTTAAAGCAGCGGGAAAAAGATCCGTTGAAACAATGGAAAATCAGTCCTATCGACAAGGAAGCGCAGAAACACTGGCAGCAATACAGCGAGGCGCGCAATATCATGTTTGCCAGAACCCATCATTTATCCGCACCCTGGACTATTGTTAGATCGGATGACAAGCAAGCCGCGCGGATCAATATCATCAAGGATTTACTGTTTCGTTTGAATTACAAGGGTAAGGACGAAGCATTGGTCTTGCCGGATGCGAATATCGTGTTTAACTACGAAGAAAGCTATTTGCACAATGGTATGATTGCGCCTTGATTTGAAATTGATATGGTGTAAGCCCTGTGGGTATCGCGCCTTTAATCCTGGCCGAGCAAGTTCGGCCAAAACCCGCCAGACGAAACAAAAGCGCCAATGTCAACTGTCCAGCCAAAAGCAGCTGTGGGGTGTGGTGAGTTTACGAACCGCACCAATCGCGAAAGATGCGCTTCAAACTGTTCAGCACATCCACAGCCCTACAGCCTAAACCTGGATGCCAGTTTGTCTAGGATTTCTGCTTGGCTAGCCAGTTCTTCCGAGTTTTTTCTGGTTTTGGACACTGTTCTCGCGAGTGATTCGGCCCCTTGTGAAACCGTCTCCACCCGTGATGTCATATCGTGTGTGGCGGCGGTCTGTTCTTTCAATGCTTGGTTAATACCGTTGATTGAAATCGTTACCCTGGATTGAGCTTCAAGTATTTCCTTTACCGATTTTCCGGCTTGGCTGGATAGCTGTACTCCCGACTCCACCCCTTTTACCCCGCTTTCCATTGCTAAAACCGAAGCCTGAGAAGCTTCGCGAATCTTCTCGACCATGACTTTGATTTCATTACTTGAAGTACTTGTCCGTTCCGCAAGCGTTCTTACTTCATCAGCTACTACGGCAAACCCCCTACCGTAAGAGCCGGCGCGAGCCGCTTCGATTGCAGCGTTAAGAGCCAGCAAATTAGTCTGTTCAGCAACACCATGTATCACATCAACAATTGTGGTGATTTGCGAGCTGATATTTTCCAAATTACGGATATAACCCGCGGCGTTGAGCACCAATTCAGAGATTTTATGCATTTCCTTAGCAGAATTCTCTATGACCTTGGTTGAATCTTGGGCGCTTAGCCCTGATTCAGTCGCTATGCGTATGGTATCGATTGCGTTCTCATTAACCTGATCGAGCGAAACGGAGAGTTGCTCAATGGAGGCGGCCATGCTGCTAGCCGCATGCAATCCATCCAACGCGATAGTGTCACAGTCCGCGGCAGCCCTAAGCAATTCGGCCGAATGTCTATTCAACTGAACGACACCATTTCGTATTTCATAGATCAGAGAATGCAATTTGTCACGCATTTCGTTCAGTCTTTGAAACAAAAGACCTATTTCATCTTGACCGTAGGTCGGCACAGAAACCGTCAAGTCGCCATCGGCGATAGCTCGCGCCACTTGGCCGGCTAACGCCAAACTTGCACGGATTTGTTTAGTAATCAACAAGGCCATTGCCATGGATACTAATGCCCCAATCAACGCTAGACCCACAAGAAATCCAGTGGTAGTACTGACAACGCTATTTAAATTGTTAAGGGTATCTGCGGCAAATTTCGTGGAACTATTGACGGTTTTATCTACGCCTTGTCGGTGCAAATCATAGTAATTGTCTAACTTGGTCATTGAGTCATTCTTGGCTGCGCTATCGCCACGTTCAATAGCAGGGAGGTAATGCTCCTCGACTTCCTGCCACCACAAATCAGCATATTTTCGCTGATCACCGAGCAGTTGCTGCTTTATCTCGTCTGTTAAATCATGGTTGGTTTCCCAGTAGCTATTACGGGCGTCATAATCAATTTTGAGTTCCTTCAAACGTTTAAGTAAAGGTGACATATCACTATCATGGACCATACGCTCCACAATTAATTGACCTTCCACCAAGTACAATGGTGGAGGAAGAACATCGGCGACAACATCTTTGCCTTGACCCATGCGTTGAGCGGCATCACTTACGCTTTGTAAAGAGTGGTATCCAAGAAAAGCGACCCCAACTAAAACCAATGAAGCAACCCATGCCATTAATTGTAATTTGGCTGCTAGCGGCAAGCGGTTAAGCATGATTTTGGCACTCCGTTGAGTTCTATTGTCTGCCCAGCAAAGGTAGACCAGATTTATCAGCAACGCAATGTAAGACTTATCTGTCAGATAACGTAACCATGGCGTACATATTCCGATGTAAACCTTTTGCAGCTGGGTTTTGGCCGAATCTGGTATTGAGTAACCGCAATTCGCCAAGAAGCGGACATCAGAAATTTAGCCGGAAATGACAGATCAGGGTCGGTTTTGAGCATTCCCATCCCAATTCCGAATAGTATTTGTGCTGAAAGTTTAGAGTTCAAATAGGCGAAAAAACAAAAGCCGGGACCAGAGCACCTACTTGATAACACAATTGCTCCGGTCCCTGCCTATTCGCAATGAAAGACTTACTTAGCCGGTTCCGCAGGCTTGGCTGGAGTCGCTGCCGGAGCAGGCGCATCAACTTTAGCTGGCGCCGCTTTTTCCTCAATCTGGGCTGCTTTTTCCGGTTCTTGCTGAGGTCCAATATAGCCTTTATGCCAAGCGTAGGCCGCGCCGGCTAGCAGGATCAGCAAAAATACGTAGCTTTTCCAATGGCTTTGCTTTTCGCCGAATGGATCGACCATTTGCATCTCTGCGTCTTTCGGCAATTTGGCGACGCCGGTCAACAAGCGGCCGAATGGGATGTTGATATAGGCTTTGGCGTTTACCGCCCAGCCGCAGGCGTCCAGTACCGGCGCCAGATTGCGTTGGCGCAGTTTCAAATAGGCAATAAACATGGATGGGCCGGAAATCGCCAGCATCACGCCGATGATGGCCAGCGGCATTTGCCACCATTGCAAGCCCATGAAACTGCTCATCACTGCGGCTAGTGCGGTGCCGATGGCGCCAATTGCCAAACCGATGGCGGCGAAAATCCCGGCAAATTTACCGACATCGAAGGGCGCTGGCGGAGTTTTACCTTGCTCGGCATGCGCACCCGCCTCGGAAATACCTTTAAAAGCATTGGCGTTAGCGGCTTTGTCGCGGGCCGCTGCGCTTTTTTCCAGTTGTTCGTTAATCATGCGCGCGACGCGTTTGTACGGCGACCAGAATGCTTCTTGGATACTGATCGGATTTTCGATGATTTTGACGATGGTCGCGTCCCAATCCAGGCCGCTGCGGTCGTAAAACACGCCGTTGCGGCCGACGCGTAAATTGTCGCTGTCGCCGCCGGTAACGGCTGCGGCAATGGTCAGTGTTTCGTCGCTGCCTTGTCGACGGCAGACACAGTAGGCCAGAAAGATTTTGCTCAGTTCCGCCAGTTTGCTGTGGCTGTCCACGTCATCCACTTTTACGCACAATTGACAGCTTCTGCCGTCCAGATACAAGGTGCCGGCCTGGAAAATACCATGCGGCTCGGCACTGTAAAAATCGCGAAACGACACGAAGTTATTTAATAAGGTGTTCAGATCGCGGTAGTAATGCAGCAAGCGCACGACCGAGTCGATGGCTGTGGCTTGCGGTTCCAAGGCCAGATCCTGTTCGATCAAGCCGGTCAATTTGGCTTGCGCATCGCTTTGCAACAGGGTTTTGATGCGCTCCAGGCTTAAGCCTTCCACGGCGTTGGCCGGTTTTTTCTGTAGCCAGGCTTGATAATCAGCAAACTGACCAACCACGCTTTGCCATTGCGCATAAGACAAGCTGTCCGTTGCGCCCAGCAATGGCGCCAGCACCGTGGTTTTTAACTGATCTACCGCTGCCCGCCAAGCCGGATTCAAGCCGATATTCAACGGCAAGTTAGCGCCGGCGACGATGGCGGCCAGCGGCAATTTAGCCAGTTCTTCGTTGCTTGCCGACAGATCGATGCCGGCCAGTTCTTCGTAGCGGCTGTCGGCCGGATTCAACAACTCGGTCGCGCCGGTGTCGAATTCCGCCAATTGGCAGCGGGTAAAAAAGTCGTC
>CAZGUM010000149.1:0-10037 GCA_964529085.1 uncultured Methylomonas sp.
AGAAGGTCGTTATGAACAAGCAAATGCAAAAAGTACAACAAGGTTTTACCTTGATCGAGTTAATGATCGTGGTCGCCATCATCGGTATCCTGGCTGCTATCGCGATTCCGGCTTATCAAGATTACACTGTCAAATCCAAAGTCTCAGAAGGTCCAAGTTTGGCTTCGCCAGCATTCACTGCTGCTGGTGTTGCTTGTAGTGAGCAAGATTTGGGAAGTTCCACAACGACTAAAACAAATGGCGACTATGGTTTAGCTGTTTCTACTGCTATTAAAGGTAAATACGTTCGTTCTGTTCTTCTAACCTCCAGTTCGGCAAGTACCGCATCGGTATTAATTACCTATACAGTTATAGGCACTTCTCTCTCATCAACCACCAATCAGATTGAATACAGAGGAGTATGTAGCCAAGGCGCTGGAATGCAATGGAATATTACCACTGGTGCTAATACAACCGTTCAGACTAAATTCCATCCTAAACTGTAAGTAAAAATTCTATTTAGGAAAAAAGGGGCTGAAATGCCCCTTTTTTTTGGAAGCAATTTTATTGTGTTGGCAATCCATTATGAATCCTACAAATCAATTCAGCAGGCCTTGGTGGCAAGCAAGTTGGCTGATGCTGATGCTGCTAGGCATTCTAGTTTTAATTGTTTATCTGCCGGGTAAAGCAGGCCCGTTCCTCGCGGATGATTATCCGAATATCCTCGATAATAACGGGGTTGCACTCAAGCATTTAGATGGCCAGTCGTTGGCCTCTGCCTGGACTGCGAATACCAGTGGTGCATTAAAGCGTCCATTCGCCAGCGTGAGCTTCGCCTTGAATTATTATTTTGCTGGCCAGCATTTTGATCGCGCCGCTTTTAAGCTAACGAATATTACTATTCATATACTAAATAGTTTTTTGGTGTTTTTTCTAAGTCGATTACTAATAACCGTAGTCGTACCGCGCTATCCGGCACAAAAATTAGCTTTTCTAACGGCCCTAATTTGGGCCGTTCATCCTTTGCAACTAACCGGAGTTTTGTATGTAGTGCAAAGAATGACCAGTATGGCCTGTTTTTTTATGTTAAGTGGGTTTTTAGTTTTTCTGAAAGGCCGTCTAAATTTAGATAAAACCGGTGGGATCGTGTATATGGCAGCCGGATGTTTTTTTGGGGTTATGCTAGGAGCGTTAGCAAAAGAAAATGCGCTACTACTGCCGCTGTTGATTGCCGTCTGTGAATGGACGCTGATGCCAGTCGTCTCGGAGCGGGCGCACCGAAACAAGATTTACGGTTACTATGCTATCACTGTAATCATTCCTATATTGTTCTGCGTTGGTTATCTGCTGAAGCATCCTGAGCATGTTTTAAGTGGCTACCAGTTTCGAGATTTTACGCTAGTAGAAAGGGGAATGACTGAGAGCAGGATTTTGTTTTATTACCTCGGTCTGTTGTTCTATCCAGACAATACCCAACTAGGTTTGTTTCATGATGACTTTACATTAAGCAAAGGATTGTTGGAGCCGACAAATACATTATTGTCGATGATTGGCATCATTTTTCTGATAGTTGTTGCACTTAATAACAGTCTCCGCAGAAAAATGCCCTTTGTAAGTTTTGGGATCCTTTGGTTTTTTATTGGCCATAGTATTGAGTCCACTATTTACCCGTTAGAGTTGATATACGAACACCGTAATTACTTACCTAGCATTGGTATTGTTATCGGTGGTGTGGTCTTAGTTTATGAGATTTTTGTTAAAAGAGTAAGCGAGTGGATGCTTAACTCGCTTTACGCCTGTATTGCTATTAGCATGGCGCTTGCTACTTATGCTCGCGCATCAATTTGGTCCAGCCTGGATAGTTTCAGTTACTTTGAGGTGCGCAATCATCCGCAATCAGCGCGGACTAACAGCGTTTACGCAAATAGTCTTGAGTTGAAGCATGGGCCTAATCTGGAAACCTATAACCACTACCTTATTGCTGCGCAGCTAAATACCTTTGAAGTTTCAACATTATTAGAGGTTTTTATGGAGCTCAACAGGTTGATCTACTATCATGATGTTAATAAATATCAGCAAAATATTGCGTTGCCCCAATCTTATGACGCTCCACTTGTTTTTGATAGTAAATATATGGACTCTTTGAAAGAGCGCATTCATGAAGAGATACTACGGCGTATAACTGCAAAAACATACCCACTTCGTACGATGCTCGGTCTCCGTAGTGCCGCCAACTGCCTGATTAATGGTGACTATGAGTGTAAAAATATCGCTGCAAATTTAACGGCATGGGTCGATGCTGCATTAGCACAACCCGGTTTTTTTGATGTGCCGATGATTTATCTGATCAAGGCAAAGATTTATTTCAATCAGGGGGAAGTGGCACGCGCGCTCGAATTTGTAGATAAAGCAATTGCTCTGTCTCCTGACAGAATGTATTTCTATGCCGAAAAAGCCTATTTATTTGTAACGCTTAACGAATTCGATAACGCCGAGAATGTGATTAGACATGCCGAAAGTCTTGGTATTGCTAACGGGTTTGATGCTAAGGAGTTCCAAACGCTTAGAGATGCAATGCAACGGAAAAGCCTAGTTGCAGAGCCAACAGTGCCATAATGGCGCTCGCAGATATTATCTCAGCAGTTTCTGTTCAAATTCACTAAAATACCGCAAAATTTACAGTCTGATTTGCGTGGATAGCTCGACGCTATTCGAGGTCGAGCAAGTTGCCATCAACAGCCCACAAGGCCTGGGATTATGCGGATACTTAATATTGTCTTTAAAAACATCAACTCACTGGAAGGCGAAGGGCGGGTCGATTTCGACCAGGGGCCGATCGCCGACAGCGGTGTGTTTGCCATCACCGGGCCTAATGGCTCCGGTAAAACCAGTATTCTCGATGTCATCACGCTGGGTTTATACGGTGAGACTTTTCGTTTCGATAAGCCCGCCGAGCATGTAATTACTAAACAAAGTAACGACAGTTTTGCGCAAGTAGAGTTTGCTTTGGACGGCGAGAAATTCCGCTCCAGTTGGCGAGTCAAGCGGTCTGCGGCTGAGAGACAAGACCAGGTTTTACAGCCGGAAATGAGTTTGATGCGGCTAAACGATGAGCAGGAGTTGTTAGCCAGAACACCGAATACTGTGCGGACTCGAATCGCCGAGCTGACGGGGATGGATTTTCATAAATTCAGCAAATCCATGGTATTGCCGCAAGGCGATTTTGCGGCTTTTCTAAATGCGCTGGATAGCGAGCGCATGGACATTCTGGAAAAGATCAGCGGCACCAATATTTACGCCGATTATCGACAGCAGGCGGAAGACAATTTCCGGAAATCGCTCAGCCGTTTGACGCAATTACAGCAGGATATCGAGCTGATTCCATTGCTTAGTCCGGAAGCCCTGCAGGCTGGTGAGCAGGATTTGCAGGATTTCAAGGAGCAAGTCATAGACTTGAAAAGCCAGCAAAATCAGTTGCAACAGCAATTGCTGGTTGTCAAAAACATCGCCGATCTTGAAGGCCGCCAACAGCAGTTTATACGCCAGGCTCAACAGGTTGAGGAGCAAATCGATCGCTTGGAGCGCGATTTGCGACGCATTGGGGAGGCGCAACAGGCGAAGCAATTCCGTGAAGAATTGACGCTATTGGATCGTAAGCAAGAACAGCTTACCCAAGCAGAGGCAAATCTGACGGCTTATCGCCAAGAGCTCGGTATATTACAGCGGCAATTGGCGGAGGAGGCTGGCGATAATGTCCCGAATGTGGATGGCGGCAGTCTTGTAGAACAAAAACAGGCGATTGATGCGTTAAAACTAAAAATTGGTGAGCTGAAGTTGGAGTTGCCTCGTGAAAACGAGTCGGTGCAAGCCGCGCAATTGCAATTGGATGAAAGAAAAGCCGCGCTAGCCGAGGTAGAAGACTGGCTGCAAGCCCATCAGGCCGATGCCGCCTTATTGGTGGCGTTTCCGGATGTCGTGCAATTACGCAATCTCAGAACAGAGTTGGCGGAATTGGCGGGGAAACAGAAAACGCAGATCAACTGGTCGAAAAATACTTCCGCGGCATTGAAAAAAAGTCAGTCAGCGTTGAACGATGCCAAAACTACAATCAAGGAATTGAACGAGCGGATTGAGCTGGCCCGGAAAACCATGCTTGAATTGGCTCAAGGCAAGAGCTTCGACGAATTGAAGGAATTGCTGCTGGAGCAGCAGGTTCGCGTAAACGATTTTCAAGAGTTGTATTCTTTGGCTAGCGTAAATGCCAAATTTACCAAAAAGAATTTCTTCAGTTGGTTTGCCCGCAATAAAGAGCCGGATCTGCCCGACGAAACTCGGCTGCAAGCGAGGTTGGACGAGCTGCGCGAGGAAATGGCGCGTGAAGAAAATATCGGTAAAGCGCTTGAGCAAGCTGTGTTGAATGAAGCTCTATTGAAAAAATTTAGTGGTGATCGCGACAAGCTAGTTGACGGGAAACCTTGTTTTCTTTGCGGTTCTTTACAGCATCCTTATGTATCAAAACCACCGCTATTGACCAATTCGAAAAAAGCTTTGGTCGACCAGCGCGGCAAAATGCAGGCGTTAAAAACGGCTATCAATACTGTTTCCGGCCAGTTGGCTGTCGCGCAAAAGCAAGGTTCGCAATTGTCTGCCAGGCAGCAGCGTTTGCAGCAAATGCGTTCGCAATGGCTGGTTTTAAGCAATCGATTGAACGTGGCTAGCGCGGAATTGAATATAGACAACCTGTCTTTACAAAAGCATTTGTTAGCGGAAGAAGCGCAGGAATTGGAGAAAATTAAAAATTTAGTCAATGAAAACGCGCAATTGCAGCGCAATGTGGCTAAATGGTTGGCAGAAGTCGACACGAAACAAGTTTCTTTGGATAAGCTTACGGCATCGGTTTCCCAACTAGAGGCCACTTGGAATAATCGTCCGCCTGAGCATATAGAGTCTGAGCAACGTTTTACGAATCGTAAGGCTGAAGAAAAAGCACTGATCGATACGCTTGAAAAGCAATTGGCTGGGCTAAGCGAAAAACTGCCGGCGAGGGGCAAAGAAAACGCATTATTTGATCGGCTGAACAGTCGGCGGCAGGACTACCAGATCAGAGAGTTGCGGCAGAAAGGCTTGAAGGAAGACATTGCAAGTTTGCAGGAACGTCTGCAAGCCGGCCAAGCAAAAATCATCCGGTATCAACAACAGATGGCGGACAATTTGAGCGCTTTGCAAGGTCAAGAAGCGATGGCTTTACACATCGCAGTCATCGAGAAGCAAAAATTGATTGCCGAACTGGAGCGGCAATTATCCACCTTGCAGCTTGAGCTGGATGCGATGTTGAGAGTGTTGGCAAATAAAATCGCAGGTGGAAATTTCAGTGATGTGGACAGTTTGCGGGCGGCGTTAAGTTTGTTTGATAGCCGGTTGGATATCGAGAAAAGTTTGGAACAGGCGCGTTTTCAGCTAGTAGGCATTAACGAGGAACTTGTCAAAGTTACTGCGGATTTGCAGCAGATGTCAGGCGGCGTTTCAAGTGCTCTCAGCGAAGACGATCTTTTAGCGGTGCAACGGCAACTGGCCCAAAAAATCGACATTGCCGAGCATGAGGTCGCCAGTTTGGAAAGTAAGCTCGATAAACAACAGGCTTATCGCGAAAAATACCAAAATTTACAGGTTCAGTTGAAAGAGCAGCTAATGTTACATGAACAAGCCGATGCGGAAGTGAAATTGATCGGCGATGAGCAGGGCGGGTTTCGGCGACGTATTCAGCAGTTGTTGGTAAATAAGTTGTTGTCGCAAACCAATCAGATACTGGAAAAGCTCAGCGGCCGTTATTATGTGCGCAACGTGGCCAGTGATCACGGCTTGGGGTTGGAGATAGAAGATACTAAGCAGAAAAACCAGCGGCGACTGCCCAAGACACTGTCGGGTGGCGAGAGCTTCGTAGTGAGTCTGGCCCTGGCCCTGGCTTTGGCGGAGATTGCCAATAATGGTAAGGCTATCGATTCGTTGTTCTTGGATGAGGGCTTTGGCAATTTGGATGCGGAAGCGCTTTATTTAGCGATGAGTGTGCTGGAAGGTTTAAAAACGCAAGGTAAAACCGTTGGTGTGATTTCTCATGTTGAAGCAGTAAAGAAGCGCATTAAAACGCAGATCGAATTAGTGAAAAAAGCCAATGGCTTGAGTGAATTGAAAATGGTTGCTTGATATATGGTGGCGTTCGGCGCGATGCTGAAGCCACCAGTGTATCGGTCTAGTTGTTCGGGCGGAAAGCTCTGCCGTAAGTGGTTTCCGCGTTGAAATTGTCCCAAACGTACAGGGGATGCACGATAGGTTGCGTGGGGATAGGGGCTGAAACTAAATCCAGCACGCCCACGCCGATTCTCCCGCCCATATTCAACAACCCTTTGAATGTACCGCCGATAAAACCGTAAATTACATTGCTTTGATTGTTGACGAGAATTATGTTCTTTGGAATTTCCAGCGATGACGTCGTGATATTGGCTAAACCGTTAACCAATTTTCGTCCGAAGGTTTCGCCATAGCTTTCGGTTTCATCCGCCTGAATTGATAAACTTGTAAAGACGAAAGTAGCCGTCAACACAGCGGCTAAGGTGCGGGTATTTCGTTTCATGACTGATCCTGTAGTTTAGAACGGATGTTGGCATCGGTTGGCTGAGCCGGTTAACCGGCTCGGCTTCGCGTTTCACTCGAAAGTATAGCAGACGGCCGCTTGTTTACTTTTTCAGTGCCTTGGCGAACGCATTGCTCATGCTGTTCTGCAATACGGGCTGCGGTTTTGGTTTGTGTGTCGTTTTAGGCGATTTGTCTTTTGGAATAATGTCCGCGGTATCGACATTTTTCTTCATACTAAGCGATATGCGTTGGCGCGATACATCTACTTCCAGTATTCGTACTTTCACCATATCGCCGGCTTTTACTACGCTACGTGGATCCTTAACAAAATCGTCCGCGAGATGCGAGATATGCACTAAGCCGTCCTGATGGACGCCGATGTCCACAAAAGCCCCGAAATTGGCAACGTTGGTCACTACGCCATCGAGTGTCATGCCTGGTTCAAGGTCCGTTATTTTTTCTATACCGTCCTTAAATTGTACGCTTTTGAATTCAGGGCGTGGATCGCGGCCTGGTTTTTCCAACTCTTGCAAAATATCGGTGACGGTGGGTAAGCCGAAGTTCGAGTTGGCATAATTCGCCGGATTCAGGCCGCGCAAAAATTGGCTTTGTCCAATCAGATCGCGGATCGATTTACCGGTGTCGTCGAGAATTGCGTTGACGACCGGATAAGCTTCCGGATGCACGGCAGATGCATCCAGCGGGTTATCGCCATTCATGATTTTTAAAAAGCCGGCAGCTTGTTCGAAAGCCTTGTCGCCTAAGCGCGGTACTTTTTTCAATTGGTTGCGGTTGGCGAACGGGCCGTTAGCGTCGCGAAAAGCCACGATGTTTTCGCTGATGCTGCCGCTAAGGCCGGAGACCTGTTTCAGCAAGGCCACCGAAGCTGTATTGACATCAACGCCCACCGCATTTACGCAGTCTTCCACGACGGTATCGAGCATGCGAGCCAGTTGTACTTGGTTGACGTCATGTTGGTATTGGCCAACGCCTATCGATTTAGGGTCGATTTTTACCAGTTCCGCCAGTGGGTCTTGCAGCCTGCGGGCTATCGATACCGCGCCGCGCAAGGATACATCGAGTTCCGGAAATTCCTTGGCTGCCAGTTCGGATGCCGAATATACCGAGGCGCCGGCCTCGGAAACCGTAATTTTTTGGAAATAGAGTTCTTTATGTGTTCTCATCAAATCGGCAACCAATTGATCGGTTTCCCGGGATGCGGTACCGTTGCCGATGCTGACAAGCTGTACTTGATGCTGTTTAATTAATCTCGCCAGAACTGCAATGGATTGATCCCACTGATTTTTCGGTTGATGCGGATAAATGGTTTCCGTGGCTAGCAATTTGCCGGTAGCGTCTACGACCGCAACTTTGACACCGGTGCGTATGCCTGGATCCAGGCCCATTGTTGCTTTTGGCCCCGCCGGCGCGGCGAGTAACAGATCGCGTAGGTTACTGGCGAATACCCGGATGGCCTCTTGCTCAGCCGCTTCACGCAGTCGTTGTTTTAAATCCATGTCGATACGCGTAAAGAGCTTGATTTTCCAGGCAAAGCGTGCGGTTTCGGCTAGCCAGGCGTCAGTGGGTTTGCTTGTGTCCGTAACTCGTAGGCGTTGGCAGACAAATTGTGCGCAGAGTTGGTGTTCTTCATGTTCCAATTCGGCCGGTTTTAAGGTTAAAGACAGCAAGTCCTCGTTGCGGCCACGGAACAATGCCAGTGCCCGATGTGACGGTATTTTATTGATTGCCTCGCTGTAATCGAAATAATCTTTGAATTTTGCCGCTTCAGCTTCTTTGCCGGTGATCAGGTTAGCGTGCAGGATGCCTTTGTTCCAAATCCGCTCGCGTAATTCGCTCAATAATTCGGCGTCTTCGGAGATGCGTTCCATAATGATCTGCCGTGCTCCATCCAACGCGCCAGTCACGTCGTTCACGCCTTTATCTGCATCGATGTAGGCGGCGGCGGTTTGTTCCGGAATCAGGTTGCGATTTTCGAGTAACCCATCGGCTAACGGTTCCAGGCCGGCTTCGCGAGCGATTTGCGCTTTGGTGCGGCGTTTGGGTTTGTAAGGGAGGTATAAGTCTTCCAGCAAGGTCTTGGTATCCGCGTCGAGTATCGTCCGTTCCAACTCGGGTGTGAGTTTTCCTTGTGAGCGTATGGTGTCGAGTATTGACTCGCGGCGACTATTGAGTTCTCGCAGATAAATCAATCTTTCTTCAAGATTACGCAGCTGAGTGTCGTCCAGTCCGCCGGTTACCTCTTTTCTATAGCGAGCAATAAATGGTACCGTGGCCCCTTCATCAAGGAGGGTGGCCGCAGCGGCGACCTGTTGAGGCTTAACAGAAAGTTCTTCGGCAATGCGTTGGATAACGTCCATCAGAGTGTAAAGTAGAATTTGGAAAACTCTCTATTCTACAGCAGGGTTGGGTGTTGAAAAAGCGATGCACTTGTTGCGTGGGGGAGAAGCCTACGGGCATAAAAAAGGCGTCAGCCGGTAATCCGGCTGACGCCTAAATTGCAAAGCAAATTATTTCGCTTGGCTTAACACATCATTATTAAAATCTTTGTGTTTTGCTAAAACTTGCGCTTCAGCTTGAGCAGAAGTTTCGCCGCCGTATTTAAGATGTTTGGTTTCATCTGCTTTTAGCAGAACTACGCCGCCAATCGCAATTGCAGTAACAATAGCAACTACAGTAAAGGTATTGTCTTTTTCTTGTTCAGCCATTTCTATAATCCTCATCTTGTTGTTGTAATAATTAGCCCTAAAAAGGGGCAACTCGAGTTGTATGTCGAATTTAGTATTATTGTTAGTCGACGGGGTATTTTTTACACGTAAAAATGTTTTGTGTCAAAACAATATTTTTAGTTAAGGGCTTTTTGCTGTTGTGTTTTTGTTAAAGTCATTATTTTTCAAAATGTTATGTGTATCTTATGTAAAAACTACCTTTGTCAAAAGCTAGGTCTATCAATGCTTCTGGGTTCGCTAGGGCGGTTACGTGCTGGGAAATCCGATTGTAGGGACGCGGGTTGGTTCAGCCTTCTCGAAGCCTGTTTAGTGGGGGCAATGCGGTTTTCTGGCGATAAATTAAGCTTCGAAGCATTGGGACGTGCGCCAGTATGCTTTGCTACAAACGAGCTTGAGGTGACTGAATTGTCCGCTTTTTTGCGGTTTACTTAGCATCACTTTGTTCTGTAGGTTTCAAAAAGGGCTGATGGTTTTCTATTTTGCCTGACTTGGTTTGAACCGATGTAGCAAATTTTTTCTTTTTATCAGGATTGGAGATTGTCTGAATCTAAGCTGAATGTCCGATCTTCTCGGGCTTTCAGAGGGGAATTAGCTGTTAATAAATAATTGTTGACAAAATATGTATCTTGTAGGCTAACGAAAAAAGCTTGTCAAAGCGTTTTTATTCGGATAACCTCAAAC
>CAZGUM010000150.1:0-9945 GCA_964529085.1 uncultured Methylomonas sp.
GGGCTGACCGGACCGGCCAATTCGAGCAATTGCTCAGTCACGGGTTGCGGGGCATTCAGATAAGCCATTTCCGGCTCGTCCGCGGTGCCGGTCATCACCCCGATGACTTGGGCACCTTCCCACTCCGGCTGCGCGCTGGGGCATAACACTGGGTTATCCGAGGTCATGGCGCTATCAACCCAGCAGGGTTGCTCCTTGAATGCCGCCTGCCAAGCCACCGGCACCAGGGTTGGTGATGACGTTGTTAAAGCCCTTAATCTGATCGAACCATGGGCCGCCGGCGATAATACCTCTGCTAAGCAGAGCACTTAAGCCGCCGCTGACTTGATCCAATTGGTCCGGATTCAACTCAATACCGGCAGCCTCGCGGGCTTGCAAGGCGCGCTCGATGCCTTGCGCGGCAAAAGTTGAGAGTTCGTCTGAAGAAATTCGAGTGGTTTTGTTTGACATAACAATTCTCCTAAATAAGTAAAAAGGGCCTTATCTCGTGACGAGATTGGCAACAGCGACTTTAATGTTGAACGCACCGGGATTGATCACCGGCCAAAATTTGCGCGGAAATTGGCTTAAATCTTGATCCGGACCAATCAAACCGCCGGACACCCGATTTAAATCCTCTGCTTGCAAGACTTTCAGGTCTTGATCGAATTTGGATTTTTGAGACATTGTCTTTCTCCTTAATAAAGTTATGAAGCCGGCAAGCCGCCGGCCCAACGACTGCGATACCGACAAAATTGCTTGCCAGCCGCATCCCCATCTACCGGTTTGTGAACTTGAGCGGGTATTGATAATTTAGGCGTCAGCCCTCCGAAAAGCTGTGACAAATTCCACTCCCTATCTGGGTAGTTTTTCATTCGATGCGCGGGCTTCGATTTGGCAGAGCTGGCCTTGAGGTCAGAGCCAAAGGCATGGCAAGCCCAATCAGTTCGGAACTAAGCTGCCTTTGTATGCGTTTTGAATAGATATTGAAAAAACTGAAAATCCGGCATCCCGATCCATACCGGACAGAATTGGGATTTATGCGAAGGAAGATGGATTAAAAATTCGGGACCGGCTTTGCTCAAACAAGGAAGACTGGTCGGCGGCAAAATACGATGTTATACGTCCGGCTAAATGCCATCCCGTGATAGCGAAAACAGTACCGGCATTTTGACTTGGTCAGTCGGCGTGAATAATCATGCCGAATATGTTGTCCGCCGGGTTTTGCATCGCCGATATCGATACCCCGGCGGCTTCCAGCGAAACGACAGCATCGCCCTCATCGGTCTGAGCCAGTGGAGTCCATAAAGTATTCGTCGCAAGGTCGCTGCCGATAGCGGATTCCTTTGATTCGAACATATCCGTCGGTTCAGCCGATTTCGTCTCGGCTTCGGCTAAGTCCTTGCTTGCCGCAACGTCCGCACCGAGACTGGCCAGCCACTGCTCGCCTGCGCGTACCGAGACTGTTGGCGCCCCTCCCAAACCTATCGTTACCCGCTCCGGGCTCTCAGTGTCTAGGTCAGAGCCGTTTTTAGGCAGGGATTCGAGCAAGCCAAATCGCCCTACGCCAATTCCGCACAAAAATACCAGCATCAATATGACGGGCTGGAGATAAACAACAAACCGAAACATACCGACCTCTATATCGAATGAATATAAAACACGGAACCGATAAAGCATCGGTAGCGGGTCCGGCGAATTCGTTTTCGGAAATTCGCACGAATTCAAGGCGTTGACACAATGCGGAGTCTATTACCGCAAAAGTTGTAGGTCTGTGATTTAATTGCTGGAAAATGTGTGAAATACTTCACCTTTGCAACGTCCTGTTATCAGAACTCGCGTTACAGACCTAACAGACCGTTATCGATTTGCGGCGTCGTTTTAAACCCAAGCGGATACAACCGATCATCATGCAAGCAGAAGTCATCGCCAGTCTGAGCAATATCCCTTTCCTCGCCGATTTACCGGAGGATGCCCTGGAAGCGTTGGCCTCCAAGGCCAAGATCATTAAATTTCCGAAAAAAGCCATGATCGTCGCCGAGGGCGATCAAACCAGTTCGCTGTACGTGATTTTATCCGGCAAGGTGAGGGTTTTCGGCAGCAACGACAAAGATAAGGAAGTCACTTTACTGATACAGGAAGCCGGTTCGTATTTCGGCGAACTGGCGCTGTTGAGCGACGAACCGCGTTCCGCCGCAGTGGAAGCTCAGGAGAAAACTGTGTGCGCAGTCATTGCCAAAACCGATTTCATCTACTGGCTGAAACAGCATCCCGATGCGGCGATCGCCCTGCTCAAGGTATTGTCCGAGAAGGTCCGATTCCTGACCGAGAAAGTCAAGCAAATGGCTTTGTCCAACGTTTACGAAAGAACCATCAAAATCCTGCAGGACATGGCCGAGAAGGAAGGCGACGTTTATGTCATTCATAACCGCCCCACGCAACAGGAACTGGCCACGATGGTGGGCTCATCCAGAGAGATGATCAATAAGGTGATGAAGGAGTTAACCAAGGGCGGTTATATCAGCGTCGACGAGAAAGTTCTCAGAATCGAAAATACGCCGCCGGCTGCCTGGTAATATCCTTATAACGGATTTCCGCGTAAGCGGCCAAATTGCACATTCAGGCAATTGACAAAAATAAAAAAATAACAGCGAAAGTTAAATATTACCTTGATCAGTTAGGGATTCAGACTTTATCATCCGGGAAAAACGCCTTTCGGAGATAAAATGCGCCACCTTGTGATTTGCTTCATGGTTTTATTTACGCCAATGTGCATGGCGGAAACCGATGCGGCCGAAACGAGCTGCAGCGAAGACAAATCAGCAAAACTGGTGTCGCTGCAAGGCACACTGTTTTATGACGCCGGCGGCAACGGTCAATGGCAACCTGCAAAACTCGAGCAAAACCTGTGCGAAGGCAGCCGAGTCCGGGTCGAAGCTTACAGCCGAGCGTCGTTGCTGCTACCCAACGGCATTACCCTGCGTCTGGCCGAGGGTACGGTGCTGACGTTAAACGGCATCGCACCCAACCAGCTTACTCTGCTGGATTTGGTAAAAGGCTTTGTGCATTTCATCAGCCGCACCCCCAAACAACTACAAATCACCACCCCTATCGCAAATGCCGGACCGGAAGGCACCGAGTTTGCATTACGCGCCGACGATGCCAGCGCCGAGTTATGGGTTTACGAAGGCGCGGTGCACTTTTTCAATCCCCACGGCGACGTGCATCTAAAAGCCGGCGAAACCGGACAAGCCCTGTTCGGCCAAGCCCCGCGCGCGCAAATCGACCTCAAGCCAAACGACGCGGTGAACTGGGCCTTGTATTACCCGCCGTTGTTGCCGTATTCCGAGCGTGACGCGAATACGCTCCCTGCGATACGGGCCTCGATTCAGGATTACCGCCAAGGCCGGATCGACAAGGCTCTCAGCGCGCTGGACAGCATCCCGCAGCCGCAAATGTCAATCGAACTGTTGAAAGCCCGCGCCGCAATCAGACTTAGCGCCGGACAAAGCGCATTGGCGATGCAGGACATTCAAGCCATACTTGCCAAACAGGCGAACGATGCCGAAGCCTTGGCACTGGAAAGCATACTGGCGCTGACCCAGAATCGCAAAGCCGACGCGCTAAGTCTGGCCGAACGCGCGGTAACCGCAAATCCGCAATCGGCAACGGCTTATTCGGCCTTGTCCTACAACCAGCAAGCTGCGTTCGAATTGGAAAAAGCCTTGGAATCCGCTCAACATGCCGTTCAGCTCGCGCCTAACGACGCGCTGACTTGGGCACGGCTATCCGAGCTGCAATTGGCATTGGGCTTACGCAGCGAAAGCGCGCAATCGGCGTCCAAAGCTTTTACCCTTGATCCGAATCTGGAAAGAACCCAGACCGTGCAGGGCTTTTCGCAATTATTCCGGGTGGAAAACGAACAGGCCCTACGGCATTTCGAAGCGGCGGTACAGTTGGACTCAACCGCCCCCCTGCCGCGCCTGGGTTTGGGTTTGGCGAAAATCCGCGGCGGAAACCTGGAAGCCGGCCGGCGCGATCTGGAAATAGCCGCCATTTTGGACCCTAACAACTCCCTGCTGCGCAGTTATTTGGGCAAAGCCTATTACGAGGAAAAACGCGAAAACCTTGCCGGCGACCAATTCGATCTGGCAAAACAACGCGATCCGAAAGACCCGACGCCCTATTTTTACGATGCCCTGCGCAAACAAGCCGGCAACAGGCCGATAGAAGCGTTGCAGGACATGCAGCAAGCCAAAGACTTGAACGACAATCGCGGCGTATATCGCTCCGAACAGTTGCTGGACGAGGATGCCGCAGCGCGTAGCGCCAACTTGGCCAGGATATACAACGACCTGGGATTTGGGCGCGTGGCCTTGAAAGAGGCCTGGAACTCCCTGGGCCAAGACGCCACCAACCCTTCCGCCCACCGCTTTCTATCGGATTCTTACGTCGGCCAACCTCGCTATCGGGTCGCCCGCGCCAGTGAATTATTGCAGGCGCAGTTGCTGCAACCGATCAACATCACCCCCGTGCAACCGCAGCTAACCGGCGAAAATATCGGCATTTTGAATAATACCGGGCCGGGCAGTTTGTCCGTCAACGAATACGATCCGCTGTATACCGCCAATGGCCCGCATGTGGTGTTAAATGGCGCCTATGGCAGCAATAACACCAAAACCGACAGCGCCATTGTCTCCGACGTTTACAACAACCTGTCGATGAGCCTGGGCCAGTTCCATTACCAAACCGACGGCTTTCGCCAAAACGACGATTATCAGCAGAATGTCTACGATGCCTTTGCTCAATATGCCTTTACCCCAGATTTTAGCTTACAGGCCGAACTGAAATCGGAAAACGTTAGGGCTGGCGACGTAGCAATGCGTTTAAACGAATCACACGATACAACTCTGAGACAAACCATCAAGCAGGATACTGCGAGGATTGGCGGTCATTATCGAATCAACCCCGAGCAAGATATTATCGCCTCGGGTTTCTATACGTCACGGCGCGATGTAACTGGCAATCGCTTCGTCTATATGGATCCGGAAGACGATTTTTTTAGTTACATACAAGATAACTCGGTGGGAAGTAAAAACAACGGTTATCAAACCGAGTGGCAATATTTGTTTCACCCACATAATTTCGAACTGATCTCCGGGGTCGGATATTCAAATCTGGAAAACCATTTTAGCGAGAATAAACTCACCAACTTTTTTGCGCCACCACCTCAACTACAATACCCCACCACCCGACAACAATTTGATACCGATCATTTCAACGGCTATATCTATTCGAAGCAATATTTTATCCCCGGCTTGATTACCACCTTAGGTATCAGTTTCGACTCGGTAAACAACCATCTTAATAACTTCCAATCCTCCACCTTTTATGAGGACGGCACGTCAGACCCACTATACCCGATTCCAGCTCTACTTAAGCGCCAGCAATTCAATCCAAAATTCAGCATCACCTGGAATCCAATCGAACATTTGACCCTGCGCGGCGCGGCATTTAGAACCCTGAACCGCCGTCTGACCGCCAACCAGACCATCGAACCGACGCAAATCGCCGGTTTCAATCAATTCTTTGACGAAAATAACAGCGCCAGCGCTTGGCGCTATGCTTTTGGCATCGATTATCAGCCATTAAAAAGCCTATTCCTTGGCGGAGAAGTCAGCTGGCGTGTCAGTCAACAGCCCGTGTACAACATCGGCACAGGCACCACTAACCCACTAAAACGCAACGAATCGTCTCATTTAGCCTATGGCTACTGGACACCTGCGGAGTGGCTGGCGTTTAAAACCGAATATCGTTACGAATTGCTTGATCAGGAATTTTCACCTGCCAATTCTCCCGCGAATTTCCCCCTCAGCGTAGGTACTCATCAAGTACCACTTTCGGTAAATTTTTTTCACCCTAGCGGTTTGTTTGCCAGAATTAGCGGCACCTATGTCAGTCAACATGTCGCCAACATCAGTGAACCTTTGGTTTATCGTAGTGAAGATTTCTGGACCTTCGATACAGCACTCGGTTATCGTTTCCCCAAGCGGTTGGGCACAATCAATTTTGAAGTTAGGAATTTATTCGATACAAAATTTAACTATCAGAGTAATTTTGACGCCAGTGGCCCACAAATCAGCCCCTTTATTCCCGAACGGCAATTATTCTTAAAACTCAGTTTTTTTTATTAAATTAATTGTCAAGAAATTTTATAACTAGGAGAAATAAAATGATTATAAAAACCAGCCATAAATCCGCCATATTGCTGATACTAAGCAGTAGTTTCATACTCGGCTGTTCGCCTGATAATCCGCTTCAAACACTTACAGATAACAGAGCGGCATTAGCCACGGGCATCAATTTCGTAACGACTAAAGTGGTTGCGCTGAATCCTGAGAACGGTAGCGTGGTTCCGGCCTGTATCAAGCCTGGAGACAACAGTCAGGTAAGTCGTACTACCGAAAAATCATCCACTGACGTAGACTCGAAATGTAACGTTGAGCTGGTTATCAACGACAACACACAGGCATTGAGAACCGCACTGGAATTGAGCAAGCAACCGATACAGGGCGAAATCAAGAAAAACGGTGAGATAAAACCAGCGCGATTTGTCGTCACTGTTACCGCTCTTTATGAAGGTTCGGATTGCAACGGCGTTTATTCCGGTGGCGATCAGGTCGTGAATTGCACCAAACCCAAGCGCCGCCCATAACTTTAGCAGACAACTCCGGGTATTTCCGGTGCAGACTGGATGAATAAGCCCGGAGTAAACAACCTGACCCAGATGTGTTCGGGTTCCGCCAGCAACTGTTCTCCGTGGTGAATACTTAAACCTACCAATTGATGAAACGCTTTTGTTTCCGTGCGTTGGTTGTCACCTCCCTGACATTACTGGTGGCTAGCCTTGTCAACATCTCCGCCGACCTGGAATCTTCCCTGGGTTTGGACACCTTATTCCAAATTCGTGGCAGCCAACATCCGCCCGCCGATGTAGCCATCGTCGCCATGGACGAAGCCTCTGAACACCGGCTTGACGTAGGTCAGGACCTGACTCGCTGGCGCGGCTTTCACGCAGGGTTGATCGAACAATTGCAAAAACAGGGTGCACGTCTAATCGTCTTCGACTTGCAATTCATTCAGCCCCATCCCGCCGACGACGAAGCCCTTACCTCCGCCATGCGCGCTGCCGGCAATATCTTGCTGGTGGAATGCGTACAAAAATTCCGCCACGGCGACCAGGACTTTTACGGCCGCGAGGAATGTTCCGACAGCAATAGCCAGCCGGCAATTTCCCGGGAAGGCGATTCGAACATCGAACTGCCCGAGCAACTGGTCGCCATGCGCAAAGTGTCGCCGACGCCCGCCATTGCCTCGGCGGCTTTGGACCGCACACCGTTTTATCTGCTTAACGATGCCGAGAACGCCAGCGTTCGCGAAATCTGGACGTTTTTCGACGCTCTGGCCGAAGCGCCCAGCCTGCCGGTACTGACCTGGTTTTACTACCTGCAAGATAGCGGACAATTAGACGGCGCCAAGCAGCCGCTTTCGGCGTGGCTGACCGAACGCCGCCGCGCCTGCCAAACCACGACCAATCAGCCACAGGCTAAAACGCCGTTAGAGCGCCAAATCGACAGCCTTGTCTGCGACGGCGACAGCCGTTATCTAAATTATTACGGCCCTCCGCGCACCTTGCGCATGGAATCCTACGCCGACGTATACGAAGGCAAAGTGACCGATTTACAAGACAAAGTCGTTTTCGTCGGCCGTGCCAACCGCCAGTTTTCGCCGGGTAAATCCGATTTCTTCCAGACACCCTACTCCGACTCGCGCAGCGGCAAAATGGCCGGCGTGGAGATCATGGCCACGCAATTCGCAAACTTGCTGGAAGACCGCTTTATCGAAATACCCGCGCCAACCTGGCTGGTATCTGCTGTATTTGGCTGGCTGCTCGCCCTGTTGCTGATCCGCTTTACCGGTTGGCCCGGTATCGTCCTCAGCCTGGTCTTTGCCCTGGTTTACGCCGGCACCGCGATCGGCTTGTTCGGCCAACGCCATTGGTGGCTGCCGGTCGCCGGGCCGCTGTTAATTCAATTGCCGCTTTCCTGGTTGCTGAGCTTGGCCTGGTCGCGCTACGACCTGATGCGCGAACGGGGGCGCATGCTGGCATTCGTGCGCAGGGTGTTTCCGCAATGGGTGGGTATGTTGCCGGCGGCACCAGGACAATGGACCGAAAACGCTAACGTGGGTGCAGCCAGTAACGAAAGAGACGTCAGCGGCTTATGCCTGGCCACAGACATCGAAGGCTACACCACCATCGCCGCCCAACACTCGCCGCGAGAAATGTGGGCGCTATTGAATACCTATTACCAGGTGTTAGGCCATCCGGTGGTATCGCACGAAGGCGTGATTGCCGACGTCACCGGCGACGCGATGATGGCGGTGTGGTTCGATGCGCCGGCAACCCAGCAACGCCGCGCCGCCTGCTTGGCCGCACTGGAAATGGCCACGGCGGTGGAATCCTTTAACCTATCCTCCAGCCTGGCACCGCTCGCGACCCGTATCGGCTTGCATGAAGGCGACCTGACGCTGGGCAGCCTGGACGCAGGCAGCTCCAGCCATTACCGGGCCATCGGCGATACGGTCAACATCGCCTCGCGGATTCAGGGCGTCAACAAATACTTAGGCACACGGATTTTGGCATCGCACAGCATCGCCGCCGATTTGGACGACATCGTCTCCCGGCCGGTAGGCAAGTTTCGCGTAGTCGGCCGTACTGAGCCGGTGACGCTGGTGGAAATCGTCGAGCTCAAGCACTGCAGCGATGATGCCCAGCCGAGCGAAGTACATGGTTTGTTTAACGACGGTTTGGCAGCCTTCCAGCAAGGCCTGTGGCCGGAGGCTACCCGCCTATTTCAAGCGGCACTGGCTCGCGACGCTAACGACGGCCCCAGCCGTTTTTATCTGCAAAAGGCTTTGGAATTCGGCGAGGTACCGCCGCTTGATTGGGATGGTGTTGTTGTATTGGATGGCAAATAAACGCCGACGCTTACCCACTGCCGGTGAAACCGGCCAATAGGCGCCAAATGCCTCAACAGCAAATGTCCAGCCAAAAGCAGACCTAGGGCTTGGTGAGTTGTCGAAGCGCACCAATCGCGAACGATGCGCTTCACGCTGTTCAGCGCATCCTACTGTCCTACTCGACTTTTCATTCAGCATTTATCAAGTGATGGTTTGGACAATGCTCTCAAGCCGCTGGATTGGCTTTCAGAAACTGTATCAAGGCTTGGAATTTGGATTGGGCGTTACCGGTTGGATCGACGATGCTATTACTGAAATATTTTTCAATATTGGCAGGCGTAATTTCCGTACTGAGCGGATCATAAGGCGTGCCGTTCGCACCGCTAGCGGTGTTGCCCATCATGCGGATCAGCCCTATCTGGCCGATTCCAGCAGCCGCCTCGGTGTTGCCGCTGGCCACAGCCTTATTATAAAACGACTTTTCCGCTGGACTGAGGTTTGCCATGGTGTTAACAAGCCCGGTCGCCTTTTGCACGTAATCGATTTCTTCTGCGGTGAGCTGATCGGGTGACTTGCCTTGGGACGTGATTTCTGCAAGCTTCTTGTCGTTGGCGAAAAGAAAATCCTGGTCTTCCTGGGATCTATTCACAGGCCCCTTAGTTCTGATGGCAGCAAGACGGGATTCAATCGATTGGTCGGCATCCGCAGTAGCAGCGGAAGCTGAATTATTCGAAGCGGCGAGGGCTTCGCGTGCTGCATTGGAAATACTAACCGTATCGGCATTTTTTGCTGCTATTCCTGCACTTGCCGGCGCTGCTTGCCGCCTGACGGATGATTGTAATAGTGCTCCGTAAGAGGATGAGATGTTGTTTAGACCTTGGATGCTCATTTTTTTTACTCCTAGACTACATGATTTTCCTGGAGCAATTAACACGCCAAATGACC
>CAZGUM010000151.1:0-9940 GCA_964529085.1 uncultured Methylomonas sp.
TCATTTCCACCACGTAGCTGTTGGCGGTGACGTCGATAATCTTGCCGCGGAAGATATCGACCATGCGTTTCACTTCTTCGCGGGTGTCGTGGCTGGTTTTGATTTTTACCAGCATCAGTTCGCGTTCGATGTGCGCCGACTCCGCCAAATCAATCAACTTCACCACGTCTATCAACTTGTTCAATTGCTTGGTGATTTGCTCGATTATTTCGTCGCTGCCGCTGGTAACCAGGGTCATCCGCGACAGGCTGGGGTCTTCTGTCGGCGCCACGGTTAACGATTCGATGTTGTAGCCGCGCGCCGAGAATAAGCCTGCGACGCGCGACAAAGCACCGGCTTCGTTTTCGATCAGGATAGAAATGATGTGTCTCATTATGACAACTCCCTGTCTACCGGGGTGCCGGGTGCGACGCGCAATTTCATATCGTGATGGCCTTTGCCTGCCTCTATCATAGGGTAAACGTTTTCGGTACGGTCGGTGATGAAATCCAGGAATACGGTTCTGTCTTTCAACGCAAATGCATGTTCTAAAGCGCCGCGTACGTCTTCCGGTTTTTCGATCAGCATGCCGACGTGCCCATAGGCCTCCGCCAGTTTGACGAAGTCGGGGATGGTGTCCATGTACGATTGTGAGTAGCGGCTTTCGTAGGAGAACTCTTGCCATTGCCGCACCATGCCCATATAGCGGTTGTTCAAGTTGATAATCTTCACCGGCGCATTGTATTGCAAGGCGGTGGACAGTTCCTGAATACACATCTGGATACTGGCTTCGCCGGTAATACAGGCGACATTAGCTTCCGGAAAAGCTAATTTCACGCCGATCGCCGCAGGCAAGCCAAAGCCCATCGTGCCCAAGCCGCCAGAGTTGATCCAGCGCCGTGGTTTGTCGAAGTGATAATACTGGGCCGCATACATTTGATGCTGACCCACATCCGATGTGACATAGGCTTCGCCATGGGTAACCTCATACAGCTGTTCCACCACGTATTGCGGCTTGATAACTTTGCTATCGCGGTCATATTCCAGGCAATGCACGTCGCGCCAGCTTTGAATCAGCTGCCACCAGGATTCCAGCGAGGTTTTGGACGGCTTGATTTTGCTGTCCTTGATCAGCTCTATCATTTGTTCCAACACCGGTTTTACTTCGCCGACGATAGGCACGTCAACTTTAACGGTTTTGGAAATCGAAGCCGGGTCGACGTCGATATGGATGATCTTCGCGTAAGGGCAGAACTCAGCCAACTTGCCGGTTACCCGGTCATCGAACCGCGCGCCTACGGCGAGAATCACATCGCTCTCGTGCATAGCCATATTGGCTTCGTAAGTACCGTGCATGCCCAACATGCCGACGAATTGCTTGTCTGTCGCCGGATAGCCGCCCAAACCCATCAAGGTATTAGTGATCGGATAGCCGAGCATTTGCGTCAATTCGGTCAGTTCCTTATGGCCTTCGCCCAAAATCACGCCGCCGCCGGAATAAATGATCGGCCGTTGCGCGGTCAGCAGCATTTCCACGGCGCGCTTGATCTGGCCCTTGTGGCCGGTTACCACCGGATTGTAGGAGCGCATGCTGATCTTTTTGGGGTACTTATAAGGTACTTTAATATTCGGATCGGTGATGTCCTTAGGTACATCGACCAGCACTGGGCCGGGGCGGCCGGTGGTGGCGACGTAAAATGCTTTTTTCATGGTTTCGGCCAGATCATTGACGTCCTTGACCAAAAAGTTGTGTTTCACACAGGGGCGGGTGATGCCGACCGTATCGACTTCCTGGAATGCGTCGCTGCCTATCACCGGCGACGGGACCTGTCCCGAGATGATCACCATCGGAATCGAATCCATGTAGGCTGTAGCAATGCCGGTGACGGCATTGGTCGCGCCTGGGCCGGATGTCACCAACACCACGCCGGGTTTGCCTGTGGCGCGCGCGTAAGCGTCCGCCGCGTGGGCTGCCGCTTGCTCGTGTCTAACCAGGATATGTTTCACTTCGTCTTGATGGAAAATGGCATCATAGATGTGCAAGACAGAGCCACCCGGATAGCCAAATACAAATTCGACACCTTCATCTTTAAGACATTGGACAAGAATATGTCCGCCACTGAGTTCCAATTTTACGTCCTCAAAAACTAATCAATCGGGGAAATGCAGATTTTACAAAAAAGGTTGGATAAGCTACTGTCTTTGGCCGTTTTCGTCAAGGAAAACCAAGGGTTTTGCTTGGGTTTTGATTCGCGCTTGCATCAAGTTGCCGATTGATGGTCGTAAAATTTGTTGCTTGCAGACAGATTGTTGAACAGATTGAACTTGGTATCGTCATGCTCGTTTGTTACTTTGCAGCAATAGACGCAGTGAGGATACCTCGCTGCTGAAATAATCTCAGCCCCGGGTTTGCTAAAGTTTGAAAGGGTAAGGGTATCGGCAATGCCGTTAAGTTACATTGGGGAATTCCTTCTACCTTCTACCCACGAGGGCATAAAGCAAAATGTTAGGCGGGAGAATCAAATCGCGCTTTTGCCTAATTATTTTCCTCACCCCAATCCTCTCGGCAACTGTTCCCCGCGTTGTCCAACTTTCTGCGTCCTCGCAGTCGTTCAGTGGGAGTGGCGCTTAACATAACGGCATTGAGGGTACGGAGAGCAGTAATAAAAAAAATTCGGTACCCATATTTTTGTAAAATATTGGGAGCCGTCGGATTTGCAGAGGTGTTTGGAGTTCTTGCGTTCTCGAAAGCTTGCTGGTTTAAGGGTTGTATTGTCTCTCGATAGGCTTCATTTCTGTCGGAAGCCAAATACCGAAATCATTTTCGTTTCTTGGTTGCCTTCGTTTGTCGGGTAGTGTTATCTCATATCCAAGCGGTGCAACCAATAAAATAAGTTGTCGCGTAGCGACTGTTTTCCCCACCGCCTGGGCTTTCACTGAAAAAACCGGGAAGAAAGGGGTGTTTCAAAGCCACAAAGGTCAATAATAATATGGCATTGTTCGTCTATAAGTTTGGCGGCACTTCCGTTGGTACGGTCGACCGTATCAAGGCGGTCGCCGAGAAAGTAAAAAAAGCCCGCGACGCGGGCGATCAGATTGTCGTGGTGGTTTCGGCGATGAGCGGCGAAACCAATCGTTTGGTGGCGCTGGCTAAAGACATGCAGCCCCAGCCGACGGATCGGGAGCTGGATGTTTTGCTGTCTACGGGCGAGCAAGTCACCATTGCGCTACTATCAATGGCCTTGCATCAGCTGGGTTGCGAGGCTCGTTCCTATACCGGCGCCCAGGTGCGGATTTTGACCGACAGCGCCCATACCAAGGCCCGGATTCGCGAAATCGACGAAGCGAATATGCGTGCCGATTTGGACGCCGGCCGCGTTGTCGTTGTGGCCGGTTTTCAGGGGGTGGATGAATACGGAAATATCACTACCTTGGGGCGTGGGGGATCGGATACCACCGGTGTGGCTTTGGCCGCGGCGCTGAAGGCCGACGAGTGTCATATATATACCGATGTTGACGGCGTTTATACCACCGATCCGCGCGTGGTACCGAAAGCCCGCCGTCTGGATCGCATCACCTTCGAAGAAATGCTGGAAATGGCCAGTTTGGGTTCGAAAGTATTGCAAATCCGCTCAGTCGAATTCGCCGGCAAATACAATGTCAAGTTACGCGTATTGTCTTCGTTTACGGAAGGCAGCGGCACCCTTATTACCTACGAGGAATCAGAAATGGAAAGAGCATTAATTTCGGGCATAGCTTTCAACCGGGACGAGGCCAAGCTGACCTTGACCGGTGTGCCCGACTTGCCAGGCGTGGCGTCGAAAATATTGGGGCCGATCGCCTCCGAGAATATCGAAGTGGATATGATCGTGCAGAATATTTCCGCCAACGGCACCACCGATTTTACGTTTACGGTGAATCGTAACGATTTTGCCAGAGCAAAAAACGTCCTGGAAGGGTTGCGTATCGATTTGGGCGGCAATACCACGATTATCGGTGACAACAGCATCGTCAAAGTGTCTATCGTAGGTGTCGGCATGCGCTCACATGCCGGCATTGCCAGCACTATGTTTAAAGTGTTGGCCGACGAGGGGATTAACATTCAGATGATTTCCACCTCCGAGATCAAGATTTCGGTTGTGGTTGATGAAAAATATCTGGAATTGGCGGTACGCGCGCTGCACAAAGCATTCGGCCTTGATCAGGAGTAGTGCCCGCACGCTGATTTTTGCTCGTTGCGAGCGCTAGACGGTCAATAATTCCCAGTTTTTTGTGTCGTATACCGATACAAGACTGGGAATTTTTTTGGTGCCCTTTATAAAAAACTATGTTAAATAACTTAAGAATAAAGAGGCATATCCCTCATTTTTGACGGGTTCTTAAAAGGCGTTTACTTTTATTCAATATAATCAAATGATTATATTTTGGCATTTTTTATGCAGTTACCTCTGGTGGATTTTAAATTTTTCTGCGTGAGGTAAGTTTAATGGCTCAGGAATTAATTGCTGTAAATCAAGAAATCGTTACTCAGCAAATCAATACCGCAGGTTTAGTTTTGGGCGCGGGATTGGCGGTGGCTTCTATGATCTTATTACCTGCCTTGGCCACGCGTCTCGGCTTAAGCGCCAGTTTGACTGGGGCCTTGAGAATTGCGCTGATGAAAGCATCGAGCCGCGCAGCGCATGGCAAACATTGATTTGCAACCGCCCATCAAAATTTTAAGAGTTGAAGCTAGGTTGCGGCTGCGTTTTTGCTGGCAGTCGATCGGCGTATAAAATGTTTATAGCGGTCGGACTGCGCGTTTAGATTGGCTCGATTAGGCGTTATAATTCTTGCTGATATTGCCGATTAGCAAATAAAAGTGGGTTCACGTGACTATCGATGAGAACAATAAAAGTTGTGATCTTTGCGGCTTGGCTGTCGAAGTAAAAGGTTTTTCACTAAAAACCCGGCAAGGCGACAAACATTTTTGCTGCGAGGGTTGTAAAGGAATTTATCAGATGCTTCACGAAGCACAGGTTTTGCCGGAAGATACCGACGATTCGGCGCAGACAAAGTCTTAATAAATACCAAGAGCGCATATGGCACATGTTCATAAGTCAAAAAACAAACCAAACGATTCGTCCATGACTAAGCAGGTGGTGGCTGGTACACTAGCGACTGCAACTGTAAACACTGGAGGAAAATTGATGACTAAATTTGCGAAACACCCTCTATTGGTGTTCGGTGCAGGCATGGTGGCGGGTTATTTTGTTTACAAATACAGAAAGGAAATTATTTCCAGTGCCACAAAAACTATCGATGCCGGCAAGGATTTTGTGTTGCATCAAAAGGAAAATCTCGAAGACATCGTTGCCGAAGCGAAAGAAGGCAATTAGTCCCGTTTGGTACTTGGGCATTTGGTTGTAACTTGAAACGGGTGGTCACTGCGCAGCAGGACCGCCCGTTTTACTTTTCTCTGTAGATTATGGCAATCCAAAAAGAATTTGTACTACGTTATCGGCATGACGGCCATGTGCGTTTTCAAGTGCCCGCTCAAACATGTCAACCGGCCGTGGCCGCGTTGATAAACGACAAACTAGGTACGGTAAGCGGCGTCCAATCCGTGCACCTTTATCGCGGGCAGCGCAAATTATCAATCCGCTACGACGAAACTATCTGCGGCTTTACTAGTTTGGCGACGCAGCTGTTTCAAATATTGGCCGAACTGGAGCAGCACGGTCATTTTGAAAGTAAACCTTTAGCCGAGCAGGCGAAAAAGTCGGTTCTAGGCATCAAGAAACGTTGGAAAAGCACCCGCATTGGCGGTTGGTTTAATCAAAAATACCAAGCAGGTAAAGAAACGGTACAGGCGGCGAAAATTATCGGCAAGATCGGGACCAAGGGCCCCAAGGCTTTATTTAAGGACCCCGAGAAAGCCACGATAGATTTCTTGAACGATGTGCTGGTTTTGTATCTGATCAAAACCCATTGGACCCGTATCACGCAAGAGTGGCTGGTCAAACCGATAGTACATCGTTATGAATGGATGGCGGTGTTTTATTTGTTTTTCCTTTTAGTACGTTCACGCCGGCCCAAATAGACTTTGCTTGCGCCAACCCCATGTTGCTGGTGAGGTTGGCTTTCTTGTCAATTTAATCATCAGTCGCTTATGGAAACCGATACTCGAAAATACGCGCATTTTTCCGTTCGACACCAGCTAAAAAATCGTATTCGGATTATCACGCCGGTTTTGCTCAATGATCCAGAGCGCGGCTATATCCTGGAAATCTTGCTAAAAAAGCGCCCCGAAATTAGCCGGGTGCGTTCGGTGTTTGAGATTGGTTCAGTTGTCATCGAATTTGATTCGAACCGGCTACCGGCGAAAAACCTGCTAATTATGTTAGATGCGGTATTAGGAAATATCGCCCTTAAGCAAACCGAGATAAAAAAAGACAAGAAAAAAACCTTCGACGGTCCGCTGCAAGAAGTCGACCTGGCGGTGCAGGGCATGAGTTGTGCGTCCTGTGCCTTATTGATTGAAATGGTTTTGAACCGCGATGAGCGAGTTAAAAAAGCCGGCGTCAATTTTGCCACCGAAACCGTCACAGTCCAGGGCCAGATTAGCAAAGCCGAGGTGATCGATAAAATCGAGAAGCTGGGTTATAGCGCCATGCCCATCGATACGCTGTCGCAGCGGAAGAAACTCATCGAAAAGGAGTTGCAACGAATTGACGTAGCCCGGCGTCGATTTGTATGGGCAGGGCTGTTAACCACGCCCGTGGTGACAATAGCCATGCTGATGGGCAGCCGCACCTGGATGCATTGGTTGCAGTTTGCGTTAACCACCCAGGTTGTGTTCGGCACCGGTAGCCAGTTTTTCAGCAAGGCCTATCGGTTGGCTAAGCAGCGTGCGGCCAATATGGACAGTTTGATCGCGCTGGGCGTGGGTTCTGCTTACGGTTACAGTATTCCATCACTATTTAGGCTGCGCGGCCATGTCTATTTCGAAGCGGCGGCGGCAATTATCACTTTTGTGTTGCTGGGCCGTTATTTGGAGGAGCGGGCTAGAGGCAAGGCCGGCGAAGCGATCCGTAAATTAGTCGATCTACAACCACAAACTGCAACCTTATTACTAGAAGAAGGAGGCGAGCGCGTGGTTGATGTCGACGATATCGTTGTAGGCGACTTGATGCTGGTCAGGCCAGGCGAAAAAATCCCAACCGACGGTGAGGTGATTGCGGGTCTTTCCACCGTCGACGAAGCGATGATTACCGGTGAAAGTATGCCGGTGGTGAAGACTATAGGTCATATAGTGGTGGGTGGCTGTGTGAACGGTAACGGCGTGTTGCAAGTGAAGGCGACAGCAATAGGTATGGATACTGTGTTGGCGGGCATCGTGCACATGGTCGATCAGGCCCAGGCCGCCAAGCTGCCGATTCAGAAACAGGTCGATAAAATTTCAGCGATATTTGTGCCAACCGTAATGGCTATCTCTGGCGTTACCCTAGCCGGTTGGCTATTGGTCGGAGCACCATTCGCCTTTGCTTTCGGGAGCGCGATTACGGTGTTGTTGATTGCTTGTCCTTGTGCCTTGGGTTTGGCAACGCCAGCGGCAATTATGGTTGGCACCGGGCAGGCGGCAAAGCAGGGCGTGTATATTCGTAACGGCGAAAGCCTGGAAATTGCCAGTAAGCTGAACGCCATCGTCTTTGATAAAACCGGCACCATCACCGAAGGCAAGCCTAGGGTTAGCAAAGTCTTTAAGTTGTCGCGTTTAACTGAGCACAAGTTACTCATGTTGGCGGCATCCGCAGAGTACAATTCGGAGCATTTTCTGGGAAAAGCCGTAGTAGCCTATGCCCGCGATGCGGGGGTCGAGTTGCAGGATTGCGCTTATTTTTACAGCGAAACCGGCCATGGTATTCGTGCCGAGGTTGACGGTTACAAATTGCTTTTGGGAAATCGGGCTTGGCTGGAAAATCAGCAAGTCGATGTCGTGCGCTTAGTCGAGCAGGCCGATAAATTCGCCGATCAAGGTCAAACACCGATCTACATGGCGATCAACGGCAAGGAAGCGGCCATTTTTGCGGTTGCTGATAACCCACGCCCGGAGGCGGCCGCTGCCATAGCCCGTCTGCACGAGTTGGGTATCAGAACCATGATGGTAACCGGCGACACGGAAAGAACCGCTCATTACATCGCGGAGAAAGTCGGCATAGTCGATGTGATCGCCAGCGCCAAACCCGAACAAAAGCTGCAAATCATTCGCCAGTTGCAGGACGAAGGGCACAACGTCGGCATGATAGGCGACGGTATCAACGATGCACCGGCACTGGCGGCCGCCAATGTCGGCTTTGCGGTCGGCAGCGGTACCGACATCGCCATCGAATCCGCTGACCTGACCTTGGTGCAGGGTGATATCGGTAAGGTTACCGATACGATCGAACTTAGCGCGTTTACCATCCGCGTCATCAAGCAAAATCTATTTTGGGCGTTCGGTTACAACACGGTCGCTATTCCGGTAGCGGCGCTGGGCAAGCTCAATCCAATGATCGCCGCCGCGGCAATGGCCTTGAGTTCGGTATCCGTCATCGTCAATTCACTCCGATTGAACAGATAAATGGAACACAATATGGAAGGTATGGATCATGCCATGCACGGCATGACCGAAATGGCTGCGGCTACGGGATTCGATTATTCTCTGGCCTTCGTTGCAGGATTTTTAGGCAGCGGGCATTGCCTGGGAATGTGCGGCGCGCTGGTGTCGGGTTACTTCATGCGGGCCGGAAAAAGCCGCAGCTATCTCCCGTATGTTGCTTATCAGGCCGCTCGAATTGCCGTGTATACCTTGATTGGCGTATTGGCTGCTTCATTGGGCGTGGTTTTGGTATCCAGCGGTTTGTTCGGCAAGATTCAAAGTATCCTGCAAATGTTGATGGGAGCCGTCGTAATTGTGTTGGCGCTGGGCGTTTTGGGCTGGATACCCTGGCAAGGCTCGATACGCTTGATTCCAATGCAACTGTTACGTAAAGGTTACGCAACGGCTAACCAGAGAGGGCCATTGCTGGGCTCAGTGATTGCCGGCTTGTTGAACGGTTTGATGCCGTGCATGCTGACCTTTGCGATGGCTGTAAAAGCCACTACCGCCAGTACCTTGCTTGAGGGCGGGGCCTTGATGTTGGCATTTGGCGCGGGTACGTTGCCGATGATGCTGTTTATCAGTGTTGCGTTCGGCAAAATGAGTGTGAAACTGCGCGGTTTAATGCTCAAGGCGGCGGCCTTCACCATGTTGTTGATGGGAGCTAACACTATTAACAACGGTTTGAGTTTTTACCAAGATCAAAACTTCAATCACAGCCATTTTCTGGTGTTCGTGCAGGATAAGCTTGATGATTTAATTATTTTTCTGCATGAAGTGCTCAATTATATCGGCAGTATGCTGAGTAGTATTCATGGCGTGTGACACGGCCGCGTTTAACTAATTGAAACTTAGTGCTGGAAAAGTTCGAAATATTGGGTATAATGGCCAAATAATTTGCTGGTGTAGCTCAGTTGGTAGAGCAGCTGATTTGTAATCAGCCGGTCGCGGGTTCGAGTCCCATCGCCAGCTCCATATATATCAAAGGCTTAGGTTGAAAAATCTAAGCCTTTTTTATTGCCTTCCGGCTTGCTGTGCCAAAATTGTGTCAGGGACTGCTTGAAGCTGACACAGACTTTCGGCATAACTCGCCAGATGATTTTGCCCCAGGTGCGCATAGCGCCGTACCATTTCCACCGACTCCCAAGCCCCCAGTTCCTGAAGCACATGCAACGGTGTACCGTTTTGCACATGCCAGGACGCCCAGGTATGCCGCAGATCATGCCAGCGAAAATCCTCAATACCGACTCGCTTTAACGCATGCCGCCAAGCTTTGGTATTCACATGGCTTTGTTGCATAAATCCAGTGGTAAGCGAATTACCCCCTACCCCAATCCGTTA
>CAZGUM010000152.1:0-2615 GCA_964529085.1 uncultured Methylomonas sp.
TTAGCTCAATAAAATTGCTCGAT
This sequence comes from uncultured Methylomonas sp., assembly GCA_964529085.1. Taxonomy (GTDB): domain Bacteria; phylum Pseudomonadota; class Gammaproteobacteria; order Methylococcales; family Methylomonadaceae; genus Methylomonas. Next base: position 24 of record CAZGUM010000152.1, read on the forward strand.
ATCCAATGGATATTTCAACGATTCATCGTTTTTACATAGCCTGAACCATGGCTGGCATCTCGAAACTGGCGTTGATGCTGAATTATATCGCTGTCTGGTTATTAATCAGAGCTTCCTTAGCTTAAATCCTGCTTTATAAAAAATCTAAATACTCGACGAAGCATGCTAATACCCATGACGCCTAACAAAAAATATATGAAATTTTTGATTGTCAAGTATTTAAAGATGGCATAAATTCGACTGATTTCAATAGCATCAGCATGAGAAATATTCTCATAAGAAAAATCCAACACCACTTTACCTCCACCATCCTTGTGATTTGTTTTATTTGAGAAATTTTCAAACTGACTCATATTAGCGGCATCATATGAACGCCCCCCTAAAACAATCATAGCACTCATTTGACTGTCCAGCCCGACAAATTGCCTGAACTTTCCAACAAAATCGCTTCCATTAAAATTATATTCGGCCATTCTAGAGTAGATCAGATCATCTATATCCTTAATGCCATAGTAAGTCCAAACTAATTTATCGTAAATTTCATCACCTAAGCCAATTTGAACCTCATAGAGCATATTTTTATATGAAAAAAAATCATCTTGAAAATTATATTTCTTCAAATCCTGATTCTTTTTTACAGGGTAGAAACTCTTATTATCTAGTTTTGAATTTAACTCCTTACTTATCCCCTCCTGCTCCTCAAAGATAGGTTTTGAAATACCCCCTCCCTTAACAGACAAACCGTTCAGAGCGCTATTTTCCCCGGAACCTTCACCACTTAAATCTTGACTTTTAACAGCACTATTTTTTTTTCCATCTATAGCTGCATCAACTTCCACCCCCTTTTCAGGAACAACTGGCTGTTTTTCTAACCCAATTTTAGCTCCAGCAGCCACAACATGGTTCCAGACGCCAATATCTGCCGCAACCACATTCCTCGCGAATAAGCTTATCAAAAAAATAAATATAGAACCGACAATCTGCAAACTACTAAACTCCGAGAATAAATGCATGCCACGCCGCGTCAAAAACAAAATATCCTTTATTTTACGCGCCAAAAACCATCAACATCTTAATCAGACAATCCTTTTCGCCCTCGAAAAACCAGTAAAAATTATAGCCACCGGCACTTGAGCGATATAAATCATGATAACAAATCCGGCGTGCATGATAAAAAACCGCTGCCTTAAAGTCTCGCCGGAAACCAAGTGACTTCTGTCCCGACTTAATAAAAATTGCATCGCTGAAAACACGGAGTCATACTTTATGATAAATTGCTCAGTCCCCCAATTTAATAATTGATAACCCAAAGGAAAAGATAATACAAACAAAAGACTTACAATAATTAGCCTACGAAAATTACTAAAAACTGTATGCAATGAAATGGATGAACCAAGCCATCCAACCAGGAAAAAATATATGCAGATACTTAAAACTAAAAATGAATAACCGTTGTTAGCCATTAATTCCGTTAAGTTATCAGTCGCCGCCTCTACCACAACAATCCAATAATCGATCGACAACAATAGAGTCGCCCAAAAAAAACCTAACAAGAAAAGCCGAAAAAACTCCCTACTAGAGACAATCCAAAAAAGTGCAGCGTGAGCGGCACCTAGGATCATCAATGAAAATATACTGAACAACGCAAAAAACCGAAAAATTAACTCTACCTCAGCGGGAATACTTAAAATTGGCGATCCCAGTATATCGTGTATGCTTTCCATAGGTATAACTGATCTGACTAATAACCAAGCTCCCAAAGACTGTATTGCAACGAATCTGACGTAAAATAACCCGTCTAATTTATTTTTTTTTGCCTCATTTATTAAGGAGTATAACGGATAAGAAAAACACCAATACATTAACAGGGCCACACCCAACGCACTGATAATTGGGAAATTTTCCGAGAACAGCTCTCTCACATTGTAAGGAACCTCAGTAGAAATACTTAAAAATATTAGAACTCCAAAGACCGCAGCCACAGATCCGCTTGCTAACAGCAACTCAATATTTCGAACACCTCGCGATTTACTTTTAATGCTACTTATAAAAATAGGATCCCGATTTAAATTTTCTTTCGGGCTTGGCGACACTGACGCAGAATAGCTTATCTGACTATCCCTACCCTTCCAAATAGACGCTTCATGATGCATTAATTGCTTGGCCAAAACAAACCCCAGAAATCCACCTAAAATCTCTAAAATAACATCTGTACTATCGGGGTTTTTATTTGGTAAAAATAGCTGCCCAAACTCGATACCTAACGATGTGACACCTGTCCCTAGCACAACAAAAAAAATAGCTGGAACTTTATTAGCAACAGATTGAACGGCTCCACTTAAAATCACGCCAAAAGGAATAAAGAATAACACCTTATGAAAAACCTCTGTAATCGCTCTAAACTCAGTACCGTAATAATAGGCATAAAATGGCAACCTGAGAAACCTATCACTCCAAGCCAAGAAGTTAGCGTAACTAAATTTAAAATCGTAAGGATACCAAAAAACCAATACTACAACTAAAGCCCATAACAAATATCCTAAGCAAACATATAAAAAATAGTGCTTTCCAGGACTTTTCAGGCCGGCATTT
>CAZGUM010000152.1:2715-9891 GCA_964529085.1 uncultured Methylomonas sp.
TCCTAAGCAAACATATAAAAAATAGTGCTTTCCAGGACTTTTCAGGCCGGCATTTCCGCCATCCTGCACATTATCCTTAAAACTAATGCCAATTAAACTTACACCTATAAGCCCGCCGATCCACGCTAACAATATATCAGTAATATCTGTAACCCGGCTATACACAAATAACTGAAAAAACTCAATTAATGCCGCTGAAACCAAAACCCTTTTTAACAAATCCCGCTTACTAAAATTTCCAAGCTTATGCCATAACCAAGGCACAGGAATCCATAATGCAATATCGGAAAGGCAATCGTAAATATCTCTGAAAATATCGCCTGTTATACCGGAAAAAGGTACCAGAATGACCCGCCCCTCGCGCCACTTATGATAAAACTCGACCGGGCTTAAGGTTAAGTCTAAAGGCAATACATTATAAAAAAACATGCAGCCTAAATAGACTTGCAAATAGGGAATTGTATCTGTTTTATTTATTTGCCAATTCTCTAACCATGCAATAAATTTCTTACCTAGAATCCACCAAGAAAAGACACCAAGCACCGCACCCAAGCTTTCCGCGACGATGTCGTTTAGCGACACCGTTCTAGGCGGAAAATATAATTGGGTAAACTCTATAACGGAGCAAAGCAAAAAACAGGCTATCAATACAGCAGCCGATGCGACGAGCTTTCCAATTAATTTTTGCTGGAGCGAAAGCCTACACAGCCAGAGAAAAGCGAGGGGTATAAAGAGCAGGATATTTGCTACCCAATCAGCCCTTGAAGCAATCCCTAGTTCAAAATATTCAATGTTTTGAAAACGATACCAAGCCTCATTTGGTGACAAGCTATTAAATTGCCACGGCACCAAGCTGCCATAAATGACAAAAATCGTATAGACAATGCAAGCAATTAGTAAGCGATTTTTCACAAAAAACTAGATCATGGATATTGCGCTTGAAACGCCGCGACAAAATTATTTAATTGTTCATATGGAAGATGATTAATACCGGCTGCCGCCTTTCTACCTCCACCGAAAAATGTTGCGCATAATCCATCTGCACCGATCTTTTTACTCAACGGTGCTCGCACGCTAACTTGATAACCGCCTTGTTGATTGTTACTTATGATAGCGTGAGCCCTGTCCGGATATCGATTACACAATTCGTTCCCCCAAACCCCGCTTACTCGCCGCGCCCATTTTTCATCCGGCAAAATAAACACAGCCGTTGTATCGGTCTGATATTCAGCATTAACTTTTTCCGCAAGGTTCATATCTCCGGCATACCCATCCAATAATTGCCGATAAATCTCGGCCTTGTCGGCTATAAAATCAAGCGGGGAAGCATAGCCCACCATTTGTCTGTAAAGCGCATCAGGCGAAAAATACAAATCGTCGACACAGCTACCGTAAGCGTTGTAATTGATACAGATTCCCAATTGCTTTACCTTAAGCAATTCCCGGGCCGTCAAGTTACTAGATTGTGACACCAACAACGCGGCATCATCCAAATTATCGCCGAACGCCCCCGCCACAGCCCACGCTGTAAAGCGTTGCCCCAGATGAGCATTCATCAATAAGCTTGTACAAATATTCGCTTCGGTGTTTATGTGCGTTGTCAGGCCCGGATGAACGGGAATTTCGCCCGCATAATGATGATCCATGTAAAAAACTCTGACACCCTGATTCAGCAATTCGGATAACGCCGAACGATTTTTATCTAGCGACATATCCAGCACCACTACTTGATCATCAGATTGCGCAGAAACCCGAGTCAACAATTCGATATCACGCTTAACCCCGGTAATGAGGGTCGATTCAACAGGAAATGCAAGCCGCAGTTGCAACAACGCACAAATGCCATCCGCATCACCATTAAACACATCTATATTCACGATATTTCCTTAAACAGCCATGCTTATAACGCCACGAAGCTCAAGCACGTTCAATACCCGTTCGACACACTCGCCCAAATCGCTAATCCCGGTATCTATATATAAATCCGGCTTTTCGGGCGCCTCATAAGGAGAAGAGATACCGGTGAATAATGGGATGTCACCTTGTCGCGCTTTTCTGTAAAGTCCCTTTACATCGCGCTGTTCGCAGATTGCCAAATCGCAATTACAGTAAATTTCGATAAAATCACCATGGGGTACTAAATTCCGCGCATATTGCCGTTCGGCGCGAAACGGAGAAATAAACGCCGTCAATGTGATTAGCCCTGACTCCAACATCAACTTTGCCACTTCGGCGATTCTGCGGATATTTTCCTGTCGATCTTGATCGCTAAATCCCAAATCTCCGCACAAGCCTTGGCGGACGTTATCGCCGTCCAGCACAAATGTCCGGCAACCCAATTGATACAATCGCTCCTCTACGGCGTGAGCAAGCGTCGATTTACCGGCCCCGGACAAACCGGTAAACCATAAAACAGCCGATTTGTGACCATTCATAACCTCCCGCCGACTACGATTTACCGTAGCATGATGCCAGACAGTATTTGTGCTGTGTTTTTCCATCGTATTCCACTCCATAATTGTCATTCCAAGACTACTGCATTCGCGGCAAACGATGCAATCTTCTCGGCACAGCTATCATGCGTTTTGACAAGCTATTCTTACCATCGTTATTCGCGACATTTTCGGGTATCATTTGCGGCCTTTTTCGACGAGTCCGGCTTTTCATGCGAATTGGCCCTTACCAACTTCCTAACAATGTATTGCTGGCCCCAATGGCCGGCATTACCGACGCACCGTTTCGGGAAATCTGCAGCGAATTTGGAGCGGGCCTCACTGTCTCCGAAATGGTAATTTCGAATCGCAGCTTACAGCACCACCCAAAAACCTTAAAAAAATTGGATTACAGCACTAGCAATAATCTGCGTTCGGTACAAATTTTAGGCACGGACCCTACACAAATGGCCGAAGCCGCCAAATTGAATCAGGATCGCGGCGCCCATATTATCGACATCAACATGGGCTGCCCCGCGAAAAAAGTATGCGCAGTTGCGGCGGGTTCCGCACTACTGAGAGACGAGGATCTGGTATCGCGAATTTTGGATGCTGTTGTCAATGCCGTGAATCTCCCGGTAACTTTAAAAATCCGCACCGGCTGGGATTTGGCTAACCGTAACGCGGTTAATATCGCTAAAATTGCCGAGCGTTGCGGCATTCAGGCGCTAACCATTCATGGCCGTAGCCGCGCTTGCAAATTCACCGGAAGTGCCGAATACGACACTATTAAGGCAGTTAAACAAAGTGTCAGCATTCCGATTATCGCCAACGGCGACATCGACAATGCGGCTAAAGCCAGACAAGTCTTGAACTACACAGGTGCCGATGCAGTAATGATAGGCAGAGGGGCGCAGGGCAAGCCTTGGATATTTAGCGACCTAAACGCTAATCTTAATAACACCGAATATTTCCCGCTTTCCTTGACTGAGATCAAAACCGTCATTAACCGGCATCTGGAAAATTTATACAGTTTTTATGGACGCGACTGTGGTGTTAGAATCGCCCGCAAGCACATCGGCTGGTATTTCAACCATCTCGGCACACTACCTGCTGAACAAAAGACTGCAATTAATCTAGCCCAACAAGCTGCGCGGCAACTCGCGCTAGTCAATGACTCTTTCAATTTGATGACACCACGAGCCGCCTAGATGGGAAAACACCTTACACACAAAGTTACCGACAGCGAGCAAACGCTGGCCGACCATGTCCGTCATTGTGTCGAAGATTATTTCGCCCACCTAAACGGCCACGACTCTTCCGGCTTGTATCATTTGGTATTGGCGGAAGTGGAGAGACCCTTATTGGAAACCACGCTAAAACACTGTGACTACAATCAAAGTAAGGCCGCGATCATCCTAGGCCTCAGCCGCAGCACCTTGCGCAAAAAACTCGAAAATTACGGCATAGGTTAATTTCCAGTCCTTCTCTTTACCCTTTCCTGAGGTTTGCATGAATACCCCTTTGGGCATAAATAAAAAAGTGACCCGCGCTCTGGTCAGCGTTTCCGACAAAACCGGTGTTCTGGAGTTTTGCCGAGAACTGGACCGCTTGGGCGTCGAGCTACTATCGACTGGCGGCACCGCTAAATTATTATCCGAGCACCAGATTGCCGTTACCGAGGTCTCCGACTACACGGGTTTCCCCGAAATGATGGATGGCCGGGTGAAAACCCTGCACCCCAAAGTTCATGGCGGCATCCTCGGACGACGCGGCATAGACGATGCCGTGATGGCGGAAAGCGGTATCAAACCGATTGATATGGTAGTGGTTAATTTGTATCCGTTCGAGCAAACCGTCGCAAAGCCCGATTGCGACCTGGAAACCGCGATAGAAAATATCGATATCGGCGGCCCGAGCATGATCCGCGGTGCGGCGAAAAACCATGCCGATGTGGCGATATTGGTGGATCCGACCGACTACCCGACAATTCTGGCTGAATTAAAGGACAATTCCACCTCGCTCAGTCACGGCACCCGGTTCAAATTAGCGCTAAAAAGCTTCGAGCATACCGCCCGTTACGATACGATGATCGCGGCATACCTCAGTAAAGTTGTCGACGCCGACAAGTTCCCGGAAACTTTGAACCTACAATTCCACCGCCTGCAAAGCATGCGTTACGGTGAAAATCCACATCAACACGCGGCGTTTTACGGCGAGAAAACTCCGCCGGCCGGCAGCATCGCCGCCGCTAAACAATTGCAAGGCAAGGAATTGTCTTATAACAACATCGCCGATGCCGACGCCGCCTTGGAATGTGTCAAAGCATTTAGCGACCAGCCCGCCTGCGTGATTGTGAAGCACGCCAACCCGTGTGGCGTAGCGGTTAGTGGCGATATATTCGACGCTTATAATTTGGCTTATGCTACCGATCCGACTTCGGCATTTGGCGGCATCATCGCTTTCAACCGAGAACTTGACGAACAAACCGCCGCAGAAATTACGGGACGCCAATTCGTGGAAGTGATCATCGCACCGGCAATATCAGCAGGTGCGCAAGCGGCATTGGCGAAGAAACAGAACGTCCGAGTGCTGGAGACTGGCCACTGGTCCGATAACCAAACGTCTGCCCTGGATTTTAAACGCGTCGCCGGCGGCTTATTGGTACAGGATAAAGACACCGGCAATATTTCTGCCAGCGATCTGACAGTGGTCAGCAAGCGCGCTCCAACCGAACAAGAATTGGCAGACCTATTGTTCGTTTGGAAAGTCGCCAAATTCGTGAAATCCAACGCCATCGTCTACGGCAAAAACGGCCAAACCGTCGGCATAGGCGCCGGACAGATGAGCCGGGTTTATTCGGCAAAAATCGCCGGCATTAAGGCTGCCGATGAAGGTTTAGCGGTACCGGGTTCGGTAATGGCCTCCGATGCATTCTTTCCATTCCGTGACGGCATTGATGCCGCTGCGGCGGCCGGCATAACCGCAGTGATTCATCCAGGGGGCTCGATGCGAGACGCGGAAGTCGTTGCCGCAGCCGACGAGCATAATATCGCCATGGTTTTGACCGGCATGCGCCATTTCAGACATTGATACCGGATTTAGAAAATGAATATATTAATTGTGGGAAGTGGCGGCCGAGAACACGCCTTAGCCTGGAAAATTAGACAATCCGCAAGCGCCAAAAACGTATACGTGGCCCCCGGCAACGCCGGCACCGCATTAGAACCCGGTATCGACAACGTAGACATTCAAGCCGATGACATCGACGGCTTACTCAGCTTTGCCCAGGTTAGAGATATAGCTTTGACCATCATTGGGCCGGAGGTACCCCTGGTTAGGGGTATAGTCGACCGATTTTCCGCGTCCGGCCTGAAATGCTTCGGCCCAACCGCGCAAGCTGCCCAACTGGAAGGCTCTAAATCGTTCTGCAAGGATTTTATGATCCGCCACGGCATACCCACCGCTGCATACGAAAGCTTTACCGAGACTGAGCCAGCTATCGCTTATATTCGGAAAAATGGCGCACCTATCGTCGTCAAGGCCGACGGCCTGGCAGCCGGTAAAGGCGTAGTCGTCGCCCAAACCGAACAACAGGCTATCGATGCAGTAGAAGACATGCTGTCCGGAAACAGCTTCGGCAGCGCCGGACATCGAGTGGTCGTAGAAGAGTTTTTAGATGGTGAAGAAGCCAGCTTCATCGTTATCGCCGATGGCTTGCGTGCGCTGCCCATGGCCACGTCGCAAGACCATAAAGCCCGCGACAATGGAGATCAAGGCCCCAATACCGGCGGTATGGGAGCCTATTCTCCAGCACCGGTCGTAACGCCGGAAATACATCAACGAGTCATGGCTGAAGTGATCCAACCAACCCTACAGGGCATGCGTGACGACGGCAACGAATATACCGGCTTTCTATATGCCGGCCTAATGATAGGTAAAAACGGTAGTATCAAAGTATTGGAATACAACTGCCGCTTCGGCGACCCCGAAACCCAACCCATCATGATGCGCTTAAAAAGCGATTTAGTTGAGTTATGTTTGGCAGCATTGGACAAAAAACTAAATCAGATCACTACCGATTGGGACGAACGCTCGTCCTTGGGCGTAGTTTTGGCAGCCGGCGGCTATCCTGACGACTATGCTAAAGGTCGTCCAATCAACGGCTTGCCAAGCAATACCAGCGGCGATTACAAAGTGTTTCATGCCGGCACCAAACAAGTCGGCGATAACGTCGTGACAGCTGGTGGCCGAGTGTTATGCGCATGTGCGTTAGGCGACAGCATCGCTCAAGCCCAGGAAAAAGCCTACGAACTATGCCGCCAAATCGATTGGCAGGATATTTATTATCGGACGGATATCGGCTTTAAGGCGATTAAAGACCAAGCTATTGAGTAATACATAAAGCTCATTAACACTTGGGAGTGTGGTGTATCCGTTAAAAAAACGGATACACCACCAGAGCACGGTCACACCTAGGCGTCACCTACCCGTAGAACTTCAATTTTGACCTTGGCTAGGCCAGCTTGTATGAAACCAAGTTCGCTGGCAGCCCGTTTGGACACATCAAGCAAGCGCTTATTGGCTTTGTGAGCGCGGCTATTTATCCGCAACTCGACACTACGATTATTATTCAGGTTAACGACACGCACTAAAGAACCAAACGGCAAACTCGCGTGAGCCGCAGTCAATGCGTTTTTATCATAAAATTCACCGTTTGCTGTCCGCTGACCATGCATTTTGT
>CAZGUM010000153.1:0-1211 GCA_964529085.1 uncultured Methylomonas sp.
GTCTTGGGTAAGTCTCTCGGTGCATGACGCTATCGCTTATGCACCCTACGACTGCGGACAATCATATGGTGGCAAACGAACAGTTAGAGTTCATTGAAGTTGCGTCACCAAGAGACAGCTTTTGGCCGACAGGCACCGGAGCAACCCATTTAACCAATCTCTGTAAAATCTGCGGAAAAAACCTATCGAATCCCCAAGGCCAAGCCATGCAAACACCCCCAATCAAACTCTACTGCACCGCCCAAATCCGCGAAGCCGAACGATATGCGATCGACGAGTTAGGAATTCCCGGCCGGGAATTGATGCGCCGGGCTGGTTACGCGCTATTCGAGCAGTTAGGACAGCGCTGGCCGGAACAACAGGCAATCACAGTGTTTTGCGGCGCCGGCAATAACGGCGGCGATGGTTACGATGTTGCGACGCGGGCCTTACAAGCCGATTATCAGGTAACCGTTTATGCCTTGACCGATCCGCAAGGTTTACCGGGTGATGCTCTGAGTGCCTATCAAGATTTTTTACAGGCTGGTGGCAGTGTCAGCGACTTCGAAGCCGGACAATCCAAACTGCAAGGGGTCATAGTCGATGCCTTGTTCGGTATCGGCTTGAGTCGTGATGTAGGCGAAGCTTTTGCGTTAGCCATTGCGGCTATCAATGCTTCGAGCTGTCCGGTGGTTGCCGTTGATGTGCCGTCCGGTTTACATGCCTACACCGGCTCGGTATTGGGTTGCGCGGTCAAGGCCGATGTGACGGTGACCTTCATCGGTTTGAAGTGCGGCTTGTTTACCGGCGAGGCTCCCGAGTATTGCGGCGAGATTATTTGCAACACCTTGGATATCGATGCGGCAGTGTTGGCGGCGATGCCGCCGTTCGCGCTGTTGCTGGATAAACTCGATTTGCCGCGCCGCGCGCGGGTTGCTCACAAAGGCCATTTCGGTCACGTATTGTTGATCGGCGGCAACTTGGGTTATACCGGGGCGATACGCTTGGCCGGCGAGGCGGCCTTGCGTTCCGGCGCCGGCTTAGTTAGCATCGCCACCCGCGCCGCGCATAGCGGGCTGATCAACATCGGCCGGCCGGAGCTGATGTGCCACGGCGTGGAATGCGGCGAAAGCTTGCAAGCCTTGCTGCGCAAAGCCAGCCTGGCGGTGATCGGGCCGGGACTGGGACAGGACGATTGGGCCAGGGAAATGTTTAGCACGGTAATGGCTAGC
>CAZGUM010000153.1:1311-4135 GCA_964529085.1 uncultured Methylomonas sp.
TAGCACGGTAATGGCTAGCGATAAGCGCTGCGTGCTCGATGCCGATGCGTTGAATTTGCTGGCGGAGCAGCCGACGCGGCGCGAAAACTGGGTTTTAACGCCGCATCCGGGCGAAGCAGCGCGCTTGCTGGACTGCAATACCCGGCACATCTCGGCAGACCGTTTTGCGGCGTTGGCGGATTTGCACAATCAATACGGCGGCACTTGTTTGTTGAAAGGCGCCGGTACTTTGATTACCGGCGGCGAAACCGTGTATGTCGGCACCACCGGCAACCCCGGCATGGCTAGCGGGGGTATGGGCGATGTGTTGTCCGGCCTGATCGGCGGTTTGCTGGCACAAGGTTTGAGTTTGGAAGAGGCGACCCGGTTGGGTGTCTATGTGCATGGCGAAGCGGCCGACAGTCTGGCGGCGGAATTTGGCGAGTGCGGCTTATTGGCCGGCGATTTGCCGGAACGAATTAGGAAATTATTGAATTAATGAACATCACACTGGAAACTCCCGAAGACACCGAAGCGCTGGGTGCCGCGCTCTGGCAGGCACTGCCGGAAAAATGTCTGCTGTTTTTGTACGGTGAATTGGGTGCCGGCAAGACCACGCTGGTGCGCGGCTTGTTGCGCGCCGCCGGTCATCAAGGCGCGGTAAAAAGCCCAACCTACACCTTGGTTGAAGAATACGAAATCGACGGCCGGCGCTTGTTTCATTTCGATTTATATCGGCTCAAGGACCCGGAAGAGCTGGAATGGATGGGGATGGACGATTATCTGAATCAAGATGCTTTATGCTGCATCGAATGGCCGCAAATGGGTGAGGGATTTCTGCCGGCGGCCGATCTGGAAGTAAGGTTGAATTATTTTCAACAACAACGTTCGGCTGAAATCAATATGTTAGCTAAAAACGCCGGGCTTGGCATAAAACTAAACTGGAAAAACAAAGACCTACTGCTATAATCTCAACAATATTGTCACTAGCGGTCGAGTGGGTCATGCAGCAAATTTATCGAATTTTCTGGATATGGGGCATGTTATTGCCTTCGTTCTCGGTGTTTGCGGCCCAGACCGAGCTGGGTGCCGTAAGCTATTCGGCGTCGAATCAGGTGGCGTTTAATCTGCCGGGCGCGGTGCGGCATAAGGCATTCGTATTAAAAAATCCTAGCCGTTTGGTGGTCGATTTTATCGATGCCAAAATGTCGCAAGCGATTGCGCAACCGTCCGCCGATCACCCGCTGTTCGGTTTCGCCCGGAGCGCGGTGCGCAATACCGGCGATTTGCGTGTGGTGGTGGAGTTAAAAGCCGAAGCCGATGCCAAAGTGGCGCTGGTGGGTAAATCCCTGCAAATCGATTTGGCGGCCAAGTCGGCGCAGCCTGAACCGGTAGTGCTTGTCAAACCTGAAAAAGCGGCAGTGGTGGCTGCGGCGGCCATGCCGGAAAAGCCCTCCGCCCCCGCCAAAAAACAGGAAGCCGTTCTCAAACCCGCTGTGCTTAAAGCCGCGGGCAAAGCCAAGGGCCGCCATATTGTCGTGGCGATCGACGCCGGCCACGGTGGCAAGGATGTCGGAGCGCAGGGTGCGAACGGCACACAGGAAAAAGACGTGGTATTTGCGATTGCCAAGAGTCTGCAAGGTATGGTCAACAGCCAGCCGGGCATGAAGGCGGTGATGATTCGCGACGGCGATTATTTTGTGAAATTAAACGAACGCCGCCGTATTGCCCGGGCCGCGAAAGCCGATTTGTTCGTGTCCATCCACGCCGATGCGTTTAGCGACAGCCAAGCGCACGGCGCATCCGTCTATACCTTGGCCAGCAACGGCGCGTCCAGTGCCGGCGCCGGGTGGTTGGCTGCCAGCGAAAACGCGGTGGATGGCGGCGCTGCGGAGGACAGGGACGATACCTTGACCTCGGTGTTGATGGACTTATCCAATAAAGCGGCGAAAGAAGCCAGCCAGAACGTCGGCAACAAGGTTTTAAGAAGCGTGAAAAGCGTCGGTCATCTGCATAGAAGCGCAGTGCAAAAAGCCGGATTTGTGGTGTTGAAGTCCGCGGAAATTCCGTCGATTCTGGTGGAAACCGCGTTTATCTCCAATCCGGAAGAAGAACGTCGCTTAAACACAAAGGCTTATCAAAACAAAATGGCGTCGGCGGTGTTTAGCGGGATAGTCGGTCATTTCAAACAATACGCGCCGGCAGATACGATGATGGCGCAGCTAAATCGTTCCGGCAAATCCAAAGCCGTGCAACTGGCTAGTGCCGATATAGAAGACAGTGCGCCGGCTGTTGTTAAGTCGAAAGTCGAGCAAAAACCGGTCCTGGCGGTTAGAGAAGCGGATGCGAGTCCGACCTTGGTGGCTAGCAACGCGGCAACCCAGCATGTGATCAATCGCGGTGAAACTTTATCTGGTATCGCCCAGCAATATGGGATAAGCATGCGGGCTTTGCGGATGGCGAATGCGATGAACGACGGCAATGTACGCGTCGGCCAGGTGTTGCAGATTCCGCGAGACAGCTAATCAGCCCGAAGCACACAATACTCCTTCTCCCGCGTACCTGCAGGGCATAGAGGGAAGGGGGAAGCTGGCAAACAGGGTTATTTGCCGATTATTCTCCTCTCCCCAATCCTCTCGGCAACTGCCCCCAGCGTTGCCCTACCTCCTACATCCGTGCAGTCGTCCATCAGGAGAGGGAGCAATTTCTCGGTGATATGGAGAGTTTTGTAATTCGCTGAATCATTTCGCCCCGTTTCACTTTCATCCGCTAAAATACGCGCTTTTTCCCGAGCGCAGCCAATGCGGATTCATGCCTTACCCACCCAATTAGTCAATCAAATCGC
>CAZGUM010000153.1:4235-9768 GCA_964529085.1 uncultured Methylomonas sp.
GCCGACGGCACCGAGCAAAACTTCGATCCGCAACCCGACCCGCATCCGCCCGGCACTACCGTCGATGTCCGCGATCTGTTTTACAACACGCCGGCTCGGCGCAAGTTTTTAAAAGCCGAGAAGACCGAGTTTGCCCATATCGAGAGCTTGATTCAGAAGCTGGCCTTGGCGCGTTTCGATGTGGGCTTTGTGTTGAATCACAATCAGCGCGAAGTACTGAATCTCAAGCCCGCCGCAACGCTGGCCGCGAAGGAAAAACGCATCGCCGCGATTTGCGGCTCGGCGTTTGTCGAGAACAGCGTGAACATCGATTTTGCGGCGTCCGGTTTGCATCTACACGGCTGGGTCGGTTTGCCTACTTTTTCCCGTAGCCAGCAGGATATGCAGTTTTTCTACGTCAATGGCCGCTTGATCAAGGACAGGCTTGTCGCCCATGCGGTGAAGCAGGCTTATCAGGACGTGCTATATCATGGCCGGGATCCGGTGTTTGTGTTGTTCCTGGAACTCGATCCGGCCTTGGTTGATGTGAATGCTCACCCAACCAAACTTGAAGTGCGGTTTAGGGAAGGGCGCATGGTGCATGACTTTCTATTTCAGGCGTTGCATCGCAGCTTGGCCGATCAGCGCCCCGGTGCACCCGTTTTGGCGCAGCAAATCGAAGCCGTTGGCGATTTTTCGGTGGCGCAAGCTCCGATAACGCCACTGCGGACGCCGTTGAATCAACAAACTTCCCTGCCGCTGGCCTTGCCTGAGACGGGTTTGGATAGCATGCAACAGCGAACCGCGCCGGAGGCCTTCGGCGCTTATCGCTATCAGCCCGAGCGAACGAATTTGTCCGACGTGGCTGAGCAAATTAAGGCTTACGGCAAACTTTATCCGCAAACTGACCGGTCAAATCCGACACAGGCACCGACCGACTCGGCGATGCCGCCCTTGGGTTTTGCCTTGGCGCATATTCACAATATTTACATCCTGGCCGAAACCGCCAACGGCATCATTTTGATCGATGCCCACGCGGCCCATGAACGGGTGACGTATGAGCGTTTGAAACAGCATTATCACAATCGGGCCATTGTCTCCCAGCCCCTGCTGCTGCCTATCAAGTTACAAGTCACCGCCGCCGAGGCCGACTTGGCTGAGCAAGAGCATGAATTTTTTACGGGTTTGGGTTTTGAAATAAACCGCTCCGGCCCGGAAACCGTCGTGCTGAGAGCCACGCCGGCCTTGCTGGCAAAAGCCGATGTCGATCAGTTGGTGCGCGATATTCTGGCCGATCTGGTCACCCACGGCGTCAGTCATAAAGCCCAGGAAAGTATTAACGTGATTTTAGCGACCATGGCTTGTCATAGCTCGGTGCGCGCCAAGCGCAAACTCAGCATCGAGGAAATGAACGCCTTGCTGCGCGATATGGAGCAGACCGAGCGCATCGGTCAATGCAACCATGGCCGACCGACCTGGGTGGCGCTGAGCCATCAGGATTTGGACCGGTTTTTCATGCGCGGTCAATAAATGACTGAAACACACAAACCCTCGGCCATCCTGTTGATGGGGCCGACCGCATCCGGCAAGACCGCGCTCGGTGTGGCGATGGCTCAAGCCTTGAACGCCGAGATTATCAGTGTCGATTCGGCCTTGGTTTACAAAGGCATGGATATCGGCACTGCCAAACCCTCGCTAGCCGAACGCGCGGGCGTACCGCATCACTTAATCGACATTCTCGATCCCCGCGAGGCGTTTTCCACCGGCCAATTCCGCAACCGCGCTTTGGAATTGATGGCGGATATTACGGCGCGCGGCAAGCTGCCCTTGCTGGTCGGCGGCACCATGCTGTACTTCAGTGCTGTGACGCAGGGCTTGGCGCAATTGCCGGAAGCCGATACGGAAATCCGGCAACGGCTGGATGATGAATTGCAGCAAATGGGTAAGGAGGTTTTGCATGCCCGCCTGGCGCAAGTCGATCCGCAAGCGGCGGCGCGGATTCATGTGAACGATCCGCAACGGATTCAACGGGCCTTAGAAGTTTATGAAATCAGTGGCCGGCCCTTATCCAGCTTTTTTGATGCGGATCAGCAGGCCGAGCAGCCTTACCGGTTTATCAAACTCATTGTCGCGCCGGAGCAGCGTAGTACCTTGCACGCCAAAATCGCCCAACGTTTCGATCGGATGCTGGCACAGGGCTTTCTCGACGAGGTTAGGGCTTTATGGCAACGTGGCGACCTGGACGAAAGCATGCCGTCGATACGCTGCGTCGGTTATCGGCAAGCCTGGTCCTATCTGAGCGGCGAATATGATTTCGAGACGATGCGGGACAAGGCCATCATCGCCACCCGGCAACTTGCCAAACGTCAGTTTACCTGGTTGCGCAAGGAGCAGGATGCGCATCATCTGATCACTGGTTCTGAAGGCTTGTTTGAGCAAGCTTTGGCATGCTGCCGTAACCATGAATAAAACCGAACAACGTCAGATCGCCTACGCGGCCCGCAACGCTCAGGCCGATAAGGATGAAGTCAGTGTCGAAATCTGTCGGAGTGTTGTTGCACAGCCTTGGTATCAAGCCGCGCGAACGGTGATGTGGTATCTGCATTGCCGTTCCGAAGTGCGCACCCTGTCAGCGGTGGTCGCCGAGCTGGATAGCGATAAACGCATCGTTGTGCCTTATTGCTCGGTCGATGCCGAGGGTCAAAAACAACTGGGTTTGTGGCATTTAGAAACGCTCGATGAATTACAACCGGGCATGTGGAATATTCTGGAACCGCCGCGCGAGCGTTGGCTGGAGCAGGGTAAACAGGTTTGCGCGGATGAGCTGGATGTGATCGTGGTGCCAGGTGTGGCGTTTGACAAGCAAGGCGGGCGCTTGGGTAACGGCGCGGGCTATTACGACCGCTTGTTGCGAAAAGTGCGGCCCGACACGGTGTTGGCAGCGGTGTGCTACGAAGCGCAATTGCTGCCGCGGGTCGCGATGGATACGCATGATGTATACATGGATTTTGTTATTACCGAAGGGGCGATTTACCCTGGAAAGGGCCGCGCTTGACTATGAACCCCACGGCGTTGAAACGGCAAATTCCAAGTTCGCCGGCCTTTGTGCTTAATGAAGCGCAAGTGCTCGCCAATCTACAACCCTTGTTGGCCTTACGTCAGGCAACGGGTTGCAAGATTTTATATTCGATGAAAGCGCTACCCTTGGCGTCTTTGCTGGAACTGTTGTCTGGGAGAGTGGACGGCATTTCGGTCAGTTCCCTGTTCGAAGCGCGGCTGGCGAACGAAGTTTTGGGGGCAGAAAGCGGTAGCATCCATTTAACCTCTCCCGGCATACGTTCCGACGAATTCCACGAGCTGGGCCAGCTTTGCAGCCATATCAGTTTCAATTCGCTGTCTCAATTTCAACGGTTGCATACGTTAGCCGACGGCTATTCGAAAGGCTTGCGGGCCAATCCCAAGCTGTCGTTTGCCAACGACCAACGCTATGACCCGTGCCGGCCGCATTCCAAACTGGGTGTGGATATAGCGCTATTGCAAAACGGAGTGCCTGACGGTATCGAAGGGCTGCATTTTCATACTGTGTTCGCTTGCCTGGATTTCGCGCCGTTGCAGCAAACCCTGGAAAAACTGCTGCCGATTTTGAAATGCAGTCAACTTAAATGGCTGAATCTGGGCGGCGGATATTTGTATCACGGCATTGCCAATCAGGGGCAGATCACAGAATTGATCAAACGGCTCGGAGTTGAGTTCGGCGTCGAGGTGTATTTGGAGCCTGGCAAGGCCGTGGTGGGTAACGCCGGTTATTTGCTGACCACCGTGCTGGATCGATTTGTCAGTGATGGCAAGGAGGTATTGATATTGGATACCTCGGTCAATCATCATCCGGAAGTGTTCGAATATCAGCGCAAACCGCGCTTGTTGGAGGAAGATGAGGCAGGCGAGCGTACGGCAATTTTAGCGGGATCGACCTGCCTGGCCGGCGATTTGTTTGGTGAATATCGATTCGAGCAAATTCCGGAAGTGGGCGACAAACTGGTATTCGCCGATGTCGGCGCGTATTCCTTGATCAAGGCCAACCGCTTTAACGGCTACAACTTGCCGGATGTTTATGGTTTAAAACAGGGTCAATTAAACTTGTTAAAACGCTATGAGTTTGATGATTATCGCCGGCAATGGGTAAACGGCGGCGACAAGCTTTGATGAAACCGGTTGTTCGTCTAAGGGTGCCCGTGCGGCGGCGCTTGGTATTGGTCCAGGCCGGCCATTAAGGCTTCCATCTTTTGAATGCTGGCATCGCAACCTTCGATGCTGGCTTGTACCTTGGCTTTAAAGCGCAAGCCCATGTGTTCGCCGTCGCTTTCGCGTTCGGCATATTCGTTCAGCAAATGGCAAGCATCGTGCATCGCTTGTTCGGTGTTTTCGAATATGTCGTTGTCCGGCAATTGATCGGCTTCGTTCAGCATCATCAGCCGGCTCAGCACGGCATTCTGGTGGCGAAACACCGATTCGGCGTAGTCGGCAAAGCTATCGTGCTGGCTATTGGCCGGTACGCTGGCGCAACCGCTTAAGCCGCAGCCCAATATTGTAAACAGTGTCAGAAACTTCAAACGCGGTAAAACCATCGGCATCTTGTTTAAGCCTTTTGTGCAGTAAATATGCAATATTCGGTCAGTTTTTCGGTAAATAACCGGTGCTGTGCCAGACCGACCAAATAGTTGGCGGTTTGTGCCTTGGAACGCAATCCCAGCCAGTGGCTGATAGTTTGTACCGGTTTCAGGCGTTTGGCTACTTTGTACATATGTTCGACCGAGGCCTGGGTTTGCGCGGTGATGTCGTGGCAAACGATGGCTTGAAAACCTTGTTGTTCCAACAAACCGCTGAATTCGTCGCGCGCGCACAGATTCGGCACGGCCCAACCGTTCAAGCAAGTGACGACAGCCTGCCATTGCCGTTCGTTAAATTGCCGCTGCAATACAAAGCCGTCGCAGACCACAACCCGCCCGCCTGGCCGCAATACCCGCCAAGCTTCGCGTAAAAACTCGCCTTTATGCAATGCATGGCATGAGCTTTCCAAAGCCCAGACTACATCAAACGATGCATCAGGAAATGGCGTGGCACAAAAGTCAGCGACTTCGAAATCGACCAATTCCGCAACGCCGTGGCGTTTGGCGTGTTGCCGTGCATAGTCGGCTTGTTTGGTGCTGATGGTGATGCCGGTTACCCGGTTGCCATGCTGTTTTGCCATCCAGATCGTGCTGCCGCCGATACCACAGCCGGCGTCCAACACTTTATCGCCGGCTTGAATGCCGGCCTTTTTATAAAGAACCTGATTTTTGTTCAGCAGGGCTTGGTGTTGGTCGTAAGGCTTGCCTTCGTCCCAATAACCGTAATGCAAGGCCAGATTGTCGCGGTTGCACCAGGCTACCAGATAGTCGTTGTAACAATCATCGTAGTGCTTAGCTGCATCGGCTTGCAGTTCGGTACTGGATAGTTCGGCGTTATCGCGCAGGCTTTGGTCGCGGTAATCTTGATTGGGTTCTAGGGTGTACAT
>CAZGUM010000154.1:0-9745 GCA_964529085.1 uncultured Methylomonas sp.
CTAGTAGAAGCGTTATTGCCGATCAAAAAACAAATTGCCAACTACCAGTTCGTCGATGCCGCCCAAGCGCTTAACCACTTACTGGATCATGGGATGTAGGATAATGGACAAGAAGAGCACCCACACCATTCTCGCCGTGGACGACAGTCCGGAGAATCTCGATCTGATCAAGAATATTCTCGAGCCCTATTACACAGTCAAAGTGGCCGTGCAAAGTGACTTGGCTTTACATATCGCCGCTACCCAACTGCCCGACCTGATTCTATTGGATATTATGCTGGACGAAATGGATGGATATGAAGTGTGCCGTCAACTCAAGTCGGCGGATAAAACCCGTAATATTCCGGTCATCTTTTTAACCGCAAAGCGCTCCGAAGAAGACGAAGTGAACGGTTTCCGAATCGGCGGGAGCGACTACATCACCAAACCGTTTTCACCGTCTATTGTGTTGGCCCGAGTCAGAACCCAAATTCAATTGAAGACTAAATCCGATTTATTGGAAAAACTGGCCTCTTTGGACGGATTGACGGAAATCCCCAACCGGCGGGCATTCGATGCGGCTCTGGAACGCCAATGGAATCAGTCCAAACGTACCGGGATGCCCTTGTCTTTATTGATCGTCGATATCGATTCGTTCAAGCAATATAACGACTACTACGGCCACCCCATGGGCGACGAATGTCTGAAACGTGTGGCAGGCTCACTGCGAAATCTTACCCATAGACCCGAAGATCTCGTAGCCAGACTAGGCGGCGAAGAATTTGCAATCTTGCTGCCCAATACCGATAATATCGGCGCCATGCTCCGCGCCGAACAATATCGAGAGACGGTCGAAAAGCTAAAAATTCATCACACTAAGAACAATCCCAACACTTTCGTCACTATCTCCATTGGCGTCTCGACATTACAGGCCCATGCCCATGACGATGTCGCCAGTTTGCTAAAAGCGGCGGACGACGCGCTCTATCAAGCCAAAAACCAAGGCCGCAACCGGGTCTGCGGCAATAACCTGACCAGCACGCTTTGATTTCGGTGATCACCGCCGCAGTAACAATCATGAAACAGTCTATAATCCTCCCCCCTAACGATTTATACACCTAATTGCCCGGCTTGTTGTTTATGCATCTTTACCTCGACTTTAATGCTTCCTATCTTGCCGCGTTTGCAATGGGTCTATTCAGCAGCCTTCATTGCATCGGCATGTGCGGGTCCATCATCGGTACGCTAACCTATAGCCTAAAACCCGAACTGCGCAACGACAAACGCCGTTTGTTCGGCATCGTGCTGAACTACAACATGGGCCGGATACTTAGCTATGCCTGTGCCGGAATATTAGTCGGGATACTGGAAAGCTTTCTAAGCCTACCGTTTACCCAAGGCCAAGCACATAGACTGTTACAACTAATCTCTGCCATCGTGATGGCTGGCGCGGGACTTTATCTGGGAGGCTGGTTTCCGCGTTTTGCCTATATCGAAAAAATGGGCGCGCGCTTCTGGAAACTGATCGAACCGTTCGGCCGCCGCTTGATTCCGGTACAAAGCCGCACCCAAGCCTTTCTGTTCGGTATGGTCTGGGGTTGGCTGCCGTGCGGCCTGATTTATACGGCATTAGCTCTAGCGGCCACCACCGGCAGCATCACCCACAGCGCTCTCACGATGTTTGCTTTCGGCCTAGGTACTTTACCTGCCGTGATGGGAGTCGGTATAATGACCTCAATTCTGGCGAGGCTTTCGAAAATACGGCACTTTAAACACGCTGTAGCAGCCTTGTTTATTATATTTGCATTGTTGGCAGCCTTCCCGTGGCTGAACCCGATGCGAGTTGAACACATCATGACGTTTTGAGAGGTTTTACAGTGGATAATTTCAATCCAATTATTGGACAATCTCCGGCCATAGAAGCACTCATTCGTAGCGCTCGCATCGTCGCTGCAACCGATGTCACCGTGCTGATTAAAGGGGAAACCGGCACCGGAAAAGAAGTGCTGGCAACAGCCATTCAAAAGGATAGCCCACGCGCCGACAAACCATTTATTACCTTAAATTGCGCAGCCCTGCCGGAAGGCTTGGTGGAATCGGAAATATTCGGACACAAAAAAGGCGCTTTTACCGGTGCGGTATCAGACAAACAAGGCTTATTTCAAGCTGCCGACGGCGGTACTTTATTTCTGGACGAGATAAATTCCTTGCCGGTGGGCATTCAGGCCAAGCTGTTACGTTTCCTTGAGTCAGGCGAGTGTCTGCCCGTTGGCGCCACCAAGCCTTATACCGTTAATGTCCGCGTTATTGCGGCCTCCAACGCCGACCTTACTAAATTGATCGCAAACGGCCTATTTCGTCAGGATTTATATTTCCGTTTAAACGTCGTGCCGATTGAATTGCCGGCATTACACCAACGTACCGAAGACATCGAATTGCTGGCAAAACATTTTTTCACGCATTTCTCAACCGCACACTCCCTGGAACCGCCTACATTTAGCAGACAAGCGTTAAAAACCTTACGCAGTTACAAATGGCCTGGCAATGTGCGGGAATTACGCAATCTTTGCGAAAGATTGAGCATTTTGTTGTCGGGAAAAGTTATCGAACCGGAAAATTTGCCCCACGAGTTCAACCGTTGTACCACAGCAGCCAGCTCCGACTTTACTTTGCCGGAATTGGGCCTGCAACTGGATGCGCTGGAAGCAGATATGATCCTGCAAGCCTTAAACAGAACCAAAGGCAATCGTAGTAAATCGGCGCGCCTCTTAGGAATTTCCCGAGACACCTTACTATACCGTATTCAAAAACACGGCTTGGCAACACACTAGATAATACAAGGTTTGCCGGGGTCAAAGCTTTTAGCCCCGGCGCAAAACCGCACTTTCCCATCAGTTAACGCCGTCGTACCCATTGCACGGTTACATTATCGCTTTTACCTTGCGCGCGTAACACAGCCATTTTTGCCATTTTTTGCAGTTCCGGCTTTCCGCTACCTTCTTGCGACAAGGCCAGCAACTCCTGCTCCTTAACAAACTCCCAAAAACCGTCGCTACAAAGTACAAAGGTTTCCCCGCTTTTCATGGCCGGGAAACTAGCAATATCGACTGCCGGCGCGCTCAACAGATTAATGCTGCGGGTCAGCTTATGCTGATCCGGATGCACACCCATTTCCCATTCGCTTATTTTGCCTTCGTTAAATAACTGTTGTGGTACCGAATGATCCTTGGTTCGCCACAGTACTTGTTCTGGATTGATACGATAAACTCGCGAGTCCCCGCAATGCGCGACTATCGTTCGCTCTTGGCTTAGATATAAGATAACGCAAGTAGTATGTGCATCAGTCGCGAAGGGATCATCGGCAAACAGTTCACTCATTTTTTTCACCGCTTCCGCAATCCACGCCGCCATAGCCGGTTCTGCCCTCTCAGACATGTGTTGCCGGTATTTTTCCGCCAAAGCAATCAAACTACGGCAGAAAAATTGCGAAGCCTTTTCGCCGGAATAATGCCCGCCCAGACCATCGGCAACCACGAACACCGCATAATCGGCGCATACTCGATGCGCCATGCAGTCCTGATTGACTTCGCGATTGCCGATCGAAGTTAATTGATAAAACTCAAGCTCTGTCAGCATCCGATCAACCGTGTAAACGCGACTCCCGCATTACCCGCTTCATATCCCTGACCGCTTGTTCCAAACCGGAAAACAAGGCTTGGGCAATCAAAGCATGACCGATATTTAATTCCACGATTTGACCGATGCGGCAAATTGCCTCGACATTAGCCAAATTCAAGCCGTGCCCGGCATTGACGTGCAATCCCGCCTCATGCGCATAGGCCGCTGCGTCGCGGATACGTTGCAACTCTTGTTTCTGTTCAGATTTGGTAACAGCATCGGCATAACGACCGGTATGCAATTCCACCACCGGCGCACCGGCGTTAAGTGCCGCGTCAATTTGCCGGAAGTCTGGATCGATAAACAGCGACACTTCAATATCGGCTGCGGCCAGTTGCTGACAGGCCTTACGCATTTTATCTTGCGCACCTGCCACATCCAGACCACCCTCGGTCGTCAACTCTTCGCGCCGTTCGGGCACCAAACAGCATGCTTGAGGCCTAACTTTGACGGCCAGCGCCAGCATAGAGTCTGTCACCGCCATTTCCAGATTCAAGCGGGTATGCAACATATCCCTTAGCAAATAAATATCTCTATCCTGAATATGCCTTCTATCCTCACGCAAATGCGCGGTAATACCGTCGGCACCGGCCTGTTCGGCCACGAGCGCCGCTTGCACGGGCTCCGGATAGCGAGTGCCCCTGGTCTGACGCAACGTCGCGACATGATCGATATTAACCCCTAACAAGATGTTTTGTTTTTCCATTGAGTATTGTTCCGCAAGCGGAGTGAGATAGGTTAAAGGCCCAGAATGGCAAACCCGGCCGTTCGCCTATAAATATTTAATAATTTTCGCCAGCACGTCCCTGCTTTTCAAAGGCCTATCCTGCAAATGCCCATCCAGCATTTTTCTCAGCAGCAATTTGGCTTCAGGCAAAGACTGACCGAGGAGCGGAGATTTAGCAGCTAAATTCAACAAAGTATCACCACTCACGAATCCTTGGCTATTGGCAACCATGCCAAAATCGGCTTCAAAAGTATAGCGCCGCTCTTGCCGTATCGGCTTACCATTTCCCTCCAAATCCAAGGAAATCGCGTAACCGGCTTCTTGCAATAAATCTAGCTCGAAATAGCGCAAGGTCTGCTCGATACGTTCATCAACCAATAGGTCACGCAAACAACGCTCGTAGCAAAAAAAAATCTCCCGCTGGGGATCGTTTTTGTGAATGAATATTTGCACCAGCTCATTAACGTAAAAGCCGCAATATAAAGCTAAGCGTTTTAACGGATAGCCGCCGACATATTCCGCCTGAGACAGAATTTTCAACTCGTTTTTATCGATAAATGACAACCGCAATTCGCAGAAAGGCAGCAATACGCCGGCCATTTTCGACTTTTCCTTGCGCACCCCTTTGGCCAACATCGAAATTACGCCAAAATCCCGGGTGAAGACATCGAGCAGTAAACTGGTTTCCCGGTAAGGCCGGTGTTGCAAAACAAATGCCGGCTGCAAATAAACGGCTGAGCCGGCCATTCGTTAATCGCCGAAGTCTATAAAACCCAGACTCTGCAAGGCTCGCTCATTATCCGACCAACCTTTTTTAACCTTGACCCACAGTTGCAAGTAAATTTTTTGGCCGATCAATTTCTCAATATCGACACGCGCCTCACTGCCGACTTTTTTCAGCATTTCGCCCTGTTTACCGATCACGATGCTTTTTTGGCTATCGCGCTCCACCAGAATCGCCGCATAGATTTTACAAAGCTCCGGAAATTCCTCGTAACGTTCGATTTCGACGGTCAGCGCATAAGGCAGTTCATCTCCCAAACGCCGAGTCAATTTTTCGCGAATAATTTCAGCGGCAAAAAAACGCTCCGGGCGATCCGTGATCTGATCTTCCGGATAAATCGGCTCTGCTATCGGTAACAAAGCCATAATATGCTGTTCCAGCAATTCAAGATTCGTACGTTTCAAAGCGGAAACCGGCACTATCTGCTGGAACGGGTATTTCTGCTGAGCCTCGGCGAAAAATTTCAGTACCGCATCCTTCTCCTTGATCTTGTCGACTTTATTGACAACCAGAATCACCGGCAATCCCGCGCGCTCTAATTTCTTGAAAATTTTCTCGTCGTATTCGTGCCAATACAGACCGTCCAGTAACCACACCACCACATCCACACCCAGCATGGTGCTGTCGGCGGTTTTATTTAGATAACGGTTTAAAACTTTTTTTTCGTCGCTGTGCATGCCCGGCGTATCCATGAAGATAGCCTGACCAGCCTCGGTGGTCTTGATACCCAGAATCCTGTGCCTGGTAGTTTGCGGTTTTCTTGAGGTGATGCTGAGCTTCTGCCCCAGCAAGTGATTCATCAACGTCGATTTGCCGACATTCGGCCTACCGATTAATGCGACATATCCGCAGTTCATTTATCCCTGGTTTGTAAAAGATTTAACATATTTTCGGCGGCGGCCTGCTCGGCTTTTTTCCGGGAAATACCGACACCATTGCAGGTTTCCTGAGTCACCGCCACACTGCATTTCACTTCAAAAGTCTGCGCATGATCGGCACCGGACATCCCCACCAATTCGTAAACCGGCAAAGGTTTGCGGCTGGCCTGCATCAATTCCTGCAACCGCGTTTTAGGATCCTTGGTCCAATCGTCGACCTTGAGCGCAGCCAGTTTTTCGGTAAATAATTGAAGAATCCAGCGCTGACAGGCATCGATGCCTTGGTCTTTCAGCAGAGCCCCCATGATAGCTTCCAGCGCATCCGACAAAATGGAGTCGCGCCGAAATCCGCCGCTTTTCAGCTCGCCGGAACCTAAAATCAGATAATCCCCAATATTGTGCTGCCGAGCCAACTCAGCCAGCGAGTTTTGGTTCACCAAACTGGCCCTCAAGCGACTCAAGGCACCCTCTCCCGCGTCGGGAAACAGCTCGTACAACTTCTGGGCAATCACGAAGCCCAACACCGAATCCCCCAGATATTCCAGACGTTCATTGTTTCTGGCTCCCATGCTCCGATGAGTCAAAGCCATGGCAAACAAGCTAGGATCGCTAAAAATCAACCCCAGTTTTTGGGCAAGAGTCTCGGGTTTTTTAATCACTTGTTGCCAGCTTCGAATCCCTCGTGGAACTCAACCAACACACTCAAATTCCCCACTATGGGTTCCACTCGCTCATAGTCGATCTCAACCCGCACATACCCCGGCTGCGCGACGATTTTGATATTGTCGTTAGTGACATGCTCGACGTAATTCATATCGAAGCGTTTCTCCAAACTGGTTTTTATTTCCGCTTTGCTTTTAGTGACTATGTCCGTGGTTTTTTCGACCGCTTTCAAGGCGTTGACCACCCGACTATGATTAATGTAGATCGGCGCTATTTTTAGAATCAATAACGTAAAAAACCCGATCAATGCCAGGATAAAGGCAATCGATAGAAAGGTTAAACCGCGTTGTTTGTTTAATGATGACGGCATAACACTACCCCTTGAAAAAATTAGCTTTAAGACCGGCAAGTACTGTAAACCCTGACAGACCTAACCTTAAAAAACCAAGGCTGATAGATCCCAAATTACTCAACGCAGTACGGTACCAAGTCGATCAAAAGCAATGCCGTTATTTTGCCAGTCCCAATTCATCCAGATAAAAAAGGCTCTGCCCACCAGATTGGCCTCAGGCACGGTACCCCAATAACGGCTGTCGTTACTATTATCCCGGTTGTCGCCCATGACGAAATAATGCCCCGGCGGTACGACGAACACATCCTCCACTGTTGAAGTTCCGCGACTAATCAGGATTGAATGCTCTACCCCCAACAAATCCTCTTCCAAGCGCTCGGCACCGCTCATATTGGCACCCTGCCCGACACCCTGATAGCGTCCCAACGACACTTGCTTAGCCGGCACGCCATTGACGTAAAGCTTTTTATCGAAATATGCGATGCGGTCGCCCGGCAAACCGATGACACGCTTGATGTAATCCACTTCGGGTTGCTTCGGAAATCTAAACACTACGATATCACCACGTTTCGGCTCGCCCATCTCGATAATCTTGTTATTCAGTACCGGCAAGCGCACCCCGTAACTGAATTTATTCACCAAAATAAAATCGCCAACCAATAATGTCGGCATCATCGATCCAGACGGGATCCTGAACGGTTCCACCAAAAACGAGCGCAGCAATAATACAATCAATACCACCGGAAAAAACGAACGGGCATATTCGACCAATAGCGGTTCTTTCTCGGTAGGATAAGGCAGATTGGCCCGCTTCAGGTATAAGCAATAGCCACCCCAGACGACGCCGGTGACAAAACTGGCCACCACCAGAAAAAATGAAAAATCGTAATCCATAATTAATCGTTATTATTCTTTATTGACCTGCAACACCGCCAGGAAGGCTTCCTGCGGAATCTCAATACTACCCACCTGCTTCATCCGTTTTTTACCGGCTTTCTGTTTTTCCAGCAGCTTTTTCTTCCGAGTAATGTCGCCACCATAACATTTGGCTGTGACATTTTTACGCATGGCTTTTACGGTAGAGCGAGCGATCACCTTGGCGCCGATGGCCGCCTGAATCGCCACTTCGTACATCTGCCGAGGAATCAAGTCTTTCATCTTTTCCACCAGGTCGCGACCGCGATTCTG
Source organism: uncultured Methylomonas sp. (assembly GCA_964529085.1). Classification (GTDB taxonomy): domain Bacteria; phylum Pseudomonadota; class Gammaproteobacteria; order Methylococcales; family Methylomonadaceae; genus Methylomonas. The sequence goes on from CAZGUM010000154.1 coordinate 8,250, forward strand.
GCTCAAATCTCTATGCACAATAATAGACAAGGCATCGACCTTGTCACCATTGATCAGTACATCCAGCTTCACCAGCGGTGCCGGTTCGAAGCGCAGAAACTCATAGTCAAATGACGCATAACCACGACTGACCGACTTCAAACGATCAAAGAAATCCAATACCACTTCACTCATCGGCAACTCATAGCTCAGCGACACCTGGCTACCGGCGTATTGCATATTTTTTTGAACGCCGCGTTTTTCAATACACAGATTGATCACATTACCCAGATAGGTTTGCGGTACCAGAATATTCGCCAGAATAATCGGCTCGCGAATCTCGACAATAGTGCCGACATCCGGCAATTTTGCCGGGTTGTCGACCATGACGATCTCGCCGCCATGGGTTTCCACTTCGTAAACCACGGTAGGTGCGGTGGTGATTAAATCGATGTTGTATTCGCGCTCCAGCCGCTCCTGGACGATTTCCATGTGCAGCATGCCCAGGAAGCCGCAACGAAACCCAAAGCCCAAGGCTTGCGAGGTTTCCGGCTCGTAATTCAACGCCGAGTCGTTCAGGCGCAACTTATCCAAGGCTTCGCGCATGGCGCCAAAATCGTCGGAACTGACCGGATACAAACCGGCAAATACCCGCGGCTGGACTTTTTCGAATCCAGGCAAAGCATCACTGGCCGGGTTGTCGGTCGCGGTAATGGTATCGCCGACCGGCGCGCCAAAAATATCCTTGATGCCGGCGACGATGAAGCCCACTTCACCGGTGTGCAACTGCTGCTTCTCCAACTGCTTTGGCGTGTAGACTCCCAGTTTCTCCACCAAAAACGACTTACCGGTAGACATTACGGTAATCTTTTGTTTTTTGCGCAGATTGCCGTTGACGATTCGCACCAGCGAGACCACTCCCAGATAATTGTCGAACCAGGAATCGATGATCAAAGCCTGTAACGGCGCATTTTCGTCCCCGGCCGGAGGCGGAATCTTTTGAATCAATTGATCGAGCACCGCCTCCACGCCGATGCCGGTCTTGGCGCTGATTTTCAAAGCTTCGTCGGCCGGAATGCCGATGACATTCTCGATTTCTTCCATCACCCGTTCCGGCTCGGCGGAGGGCAGATCGATCTTGTTCAGCACCGGCACCACTTCCAATCCTTGTTCGATCGCGGTATAGCAGTTGGCCACGCTTTGCGCTTCCACGCCTTGCGCGGCATCCACCACCAGCAGAGCTCCCTCGCAGGCCGCCAAGGAACGCGAGACTTCGTAGGAAAAATCCACGTGGCCCGGCGTATCGATAAAATTCAATTGATAGGTGATGCCATCGCTGGCTTTGTAATCCAAGGTAACGCTTTGCGCCTTGATGGTGATACCGCGTTCCCGCTCCAGATCCATGGAATCAAGTACTTGCGCCTCCATTTCCCGGTCGCTTAATCCGCCACAAATTTGAATAAATCGGTCTGCCAATGTCGATTTCCCGTGATCGATATGGGCAATGATGGAGAAAT
>CAZGUM010000155.1:0-9744 GCA_964529085.1 uncultured Methylomonas sp.
CGTCGGTTTTTGAAATTGCTTTGATAAAAATGCTTTTTGGGTTGTAATCGCATCAATTTATAATACTTAAGTACAATAGCGCGCTATAGCATTCTAAAAACTTTAACCTCTACTTACATCCTACATGCCTGATAGCGGCCAGATATTCGGACCAGCAGATTCCACGTTTGACGATCCGCTATTGTTGGCTTTACTGTCGGTCTGCAAACTGTTACATATCCCGCAAACCGCAACGGCTTTGGTGGCCGGACTGCCCTTAGTCGATAATAAATTGACGCCGGCATTGTTCGTGCGCGCCGCTGAACGTGCCGGTTTGACCAGCCGCTTGCTGCGTCGGCCCTTAGAGAAAGTTTCCAATTTAGTCTTGCCGGCGGTGTTATTGCTAGAAGACGGCAATGCCTGCGTATTGATAGCGAAAAGTGATGAAAGTTACACGGTGATTTTGCCGGAAACCGACAGCGGCGAAAAGACCGTCAGTCCGCAGGAACTGCAGGCAATTTATAGCGGTACGGCCTTTTTTGTGCAGTTGCGGCACCGCTTTGACGGCCGCACCTCGGAATCGGCGGTACCTAAGGTCAAACACTGGTTTTGGGATGTCTTGTTCAAGTCCTGGCCTATCTACGCGGAAGTGCTGGCCGCCTCCTTACTAATCAATCTATTCGCCTTGGCGTCGCCACTGTTTTTTATGAACGTGTACGACAGAGTGGTGCCGAATCATGCGCTGGAAACCCTGTGGGTACTGAGCTTAGGCGTGCTGATTGTGTTGAGTTTCGAATTGGCGATGAAGCTGCTCCGCAGTTATTTTGTGGATGCAGCGGGTAAGCGGGCGGATATTATTTTATCCGCCACTATTTTCGAAAAATTGATGAATCTGCGGATGGAAGCTAGGCCGCCATCGGTCGGCGCATTCGCCAACAATTTAAGCGAGTTTGAAACGTTTCGCGAGTTTTTGACCTCGGCAACGCTGGTGACAATAATCGATTTGCCGTTTTTGTTTTTGTTTTTACTGATTATTTATAGTATTGGCGGATCCTTGGCATTAATTCCATTGGCCATTTTGCCTATGGCAATTTTAATCGGCGTCGCCTTGCAAGCGCCGTTAAAACACACCATCAGCGCCCTATTCAGGTTCGGCGGCGAAAAAAATGCCACATTAGTAGAAGCCTTGACGAATCTGGAAGCCATAAAGACCGTTGGTGCGGAAGGGCAGTTGCAACAACGATGGGAGCAGAATATCGGCGAAATTGCCAGGCTGGGCTTAAAATCCCGTTTCTATGCCGGTTTGACCGTAAATTTAACCACATTCTTGCAGCAGTTGGCGGCGGTTCTGGTCGTATTCGCCGGCGTTTATCGGATTACCGATGGCGATTTAACTACCGGCGGCTTGGTGGCTTGCACGATGCTGACCTCGCGGGCGTTGGCTCCGGTCGGACAAGTGGCGGCTTTATTGACTCGCTACCATCAGGCTGTCGCAGCTCTGGGGTCATTAAATCGAATGATGGCTTTGCCGGTGGAGCGCGAGAGCGCTAAGGAATATTTGCATAGGCCGCGTTTTAACGGCGAGATAGAATTCAAACATGTCGGTTTCAGCTATCCGCAACAGCCGGTCAAGGCTCTGGACGGAGTGTCCTTTAAGATCAGGGCCGGCGAACGTGTGGGTTTTATCGGCCGGATTGGTTCCGGTAAGAGTACGCTGGAAAAGTTAATGCTGGGTTTATATCAGGCCCAGGAAGGTTCGATTTTAATAGATGGCGCCGATATTCGCCAAATCGACCCTGCCGATTTACGTCGGCAAATCGGTTATGTGCCGCAAGATATTTCATTGATGTTTGGTAGTGTGAAAGACAATATCGTGCTGGGTTCGGCTTATGTGGACGATGGTGCGGTGTTAAAGGCTGCCGAGATTGCCGGCGTCGATCATTTTGTCAGCAAGCATCCGGCCGGCTTCGATTTGCAGGTCGGCGAACGCGGGGCGTCTTTATCCGGTGGACAGCGGCAGAGTATTGTGCTGGCCAGAGCATTATTGTTGTCGCCGCCGATTTTTATTATGGACGAGCCGACCAACGCGATGGATAACAGCAGCGAAGAGGCGTTTAAACAACGTTTCGCCTTGCAATTGCAGCAACAGACTTTGATTTTGGTCACGCACCGGATGTCGCTGCTCAGTTTGGTGGATAGATTGATTGTGATGGACGGCGGACGTATGGTGGCCGACGGGCCGAAGGAACATGTGTTGGAAGCTTTGCGTCAGGGTCAAATCAAGGTAGCCGGCTGATGCTGAACAAAATCGCCGAATGGCGGGCTAGGCATCGTTACCGCGCCGAAGATCAGCGCTTTCTGAGCGATGTTAACGCTGCCAATTTGTACGAATTGCCTTTGCAAAGTCATTTGATTTTGTGGTTTTCCGTGGTTTTTGTCGTGGCAGCCTTGGTATGGGCCGGATTTGCGACATTGGACGAAGTCACGCGCGGCGAAGGCAAAACTATACCGTCCAGCCAAGTGCAGGTGGTGCAGAATCTGGAAGGCGGCATCGTCTCGGAGATTCTGGTGCAGGAAGGCCAGCTGGTGGACAAGGATCAAGTGTTGTTGCAATTGGATCAAGTGCGTTTTGCGTCGTCGTTTAAGGAAGCCAAGTTAAAGTATTACGAGTTGCTGGCAAATACTGCGCGCTTGAATGCCGAGATTAATGGCACGCCGTTGCTCATACCGGAAGAGGTTTTGAAAAACGCACCGCAAATCGCTGAAAATGTTAAACAGCTGTTGGCTTCCAAGCAGAATGAAATAAAATCCAATACCGATATTTTTGCCGAGCAAGTTAGGCAAAAAGAGCAGGAAATTATCGAGATTCAGTCGAAAAGCGATCAGTTGGCGCGTAGTTACAAACTATTGCAGGATGAAGTGAAAATGTCCGAACCGCTGGTGGCGGATGGTGCGATGTCTCAAGTTGAATTGCTGCGATTACAGCGGGCCGCCAACGATTTGAAAGGCGACTTGAATTCCGCTAATTTAGCGGTGCCGCGTTTGCGTTCGTCGTTGGACGAGGCGCGCAATAAACTGGTGGAGATCAAGAGCCGTTTCAAGACCGAAGCCTTGAAAGAGTTAAATGAAGTCAAGGCCGAGTTGGATCGTACTTCCGAGTCGGCGGTGGCCTTGGAGGACAGGGTGAGTCGTACCAGGGTGTTGTCGCCGGTAAAAGGGACGGTAAAGCGCATCAAGGTGGCTACAGTCGGCGGCGTCATCCAGCCCGGAATGGATCTATTGGAAATTGTGCCTTTGGAAGATCAATTGTTGATCGAAGCTAAAATTCGCCCTGCGGACATTGCTTTTCTTCGCCCTGGACAGAAAGCTGTGGTAAAACTAAGCGCCTATGATTTTTCGATATACGGCGGCCTGGATGCGTCCTTGGAACATATCAGCGCGGATAGTATCCCCGGCGACCGGAAGGACGAGGAAAATTATTATTTGATTCGTTTGCGCACCGCTAAAAATTATCTGGAAAAAGGCGGGGTCAGACTTGAAATCATTGCCGGGATGACGGCGGAAGTCGATATTTTGACCGGAAAAAAAACAGTGCTCGATTACCTCTTAAAGCCGATATTGAAAGCCAGGGATAGGGCTTTAAGAGAACGATAACCCAAGACAATATCTTATATTTGTGGCCAACATACTGATTTATTCCAACAACCCTCAGCTGACGGCGCAATGGACTCATGCGTTGATCGCGGAATATAACGTAAGTATGCTGCATAGTATCCGCAGCGAATATACGGCCGATGCAGTCATTTTCGATGCGAAAAAACTGGATGACGACGCCAGTTTGCTATCGGTTTTTTCTAACAAAAACGCCCGTTTTCTGGTTATGGGGGCGGACTGGCCGGAACAAAAGCAGATCGAAGTGCTGATTAACGGCGCTGCCGGTTATTGCGATCAATCCGAGGCGCCGGAGCTGTTGACGCGGGCTGTAGCCTGTATTTTGGCCGGCGATATTTGGATCCGCCGCGCTTTGGTACCCAAGGTAATCGGCGTACTGACCAGCGCCAGACGGACACATTTGACGCCTAATACTGTCGATACCGAACAAAAGCTGAAAAAGCTGGCCAGTTTATCCGCGCGGGAACTGGAAGTGGCCAACATGATACGTCAAGGCGAAAGTAATAAACGGATTGCTTTTGCGATGAATATATCCGAACGAACAGTGAAAGCCCATTTGTCTTCGATTTTTAGGAAATTACATGTCGATGACAGATTGCGGTTAGCCATATTGTTAAAAGAAATCGATCAATACCACAGAGGAGCCTCATGAAATTCAGCCGGAAATTGGGTATGGGCGTTGCAATGCACTTGGCTTGCGCATCGGCCAGCCAAGCATTGAGCCTACAGGAATCTATTCAAAAGGTGCTGGATGAAAATCCGAAAATTCAAGCAGCCAAATCCGAGAGGCGTGCTGTGGAGGAGGAAATCGGCCAAGCCAAAGCGGGATATTTCCCTACTGTGGACGTGACGGCCGGCATCGGTTGGGAAGAATCCAATAATCCTACAACGCGTGGCCGTGGCGATGGTTCGGTTTTTTACCATCGGGAAGAGGGGGCCATTCAGGTTAGGCAAATGCTGTTCGACGGTTTAGCGACTCCCAGTGAAGTAAATAGGCAGGAGGCTCGCACCGATTCACGGGCTTACACGGTGTTCGGCCAATCGGAAATTACCGCGTTAGACGGCGTAGAAGCCTACATCAAGGTGTTGCGGCGCCAGGAGTTGTTAAATCTGGCCAAGGAAAACCTGCAACGGCATCAGGGAACGAATGATCAGATCAAGTTGCGTAGCGAACGAGGCGTGGGTAAAAGAGCCGACGTCGATCAGTCCATGGGCCGGGTGGCATTGGCGGAAAGAAACGTGTTGTCCGAAATAGGTAATTTGAAAGATGCCGAAACCAGTTTCTTGCGGGTCATCGGCACCTTGCCGGAAGGCATTCAGCCGATACAGGCGCCAGGTAGCGCCTTACCGCAGTCGCTGGATCAAGCCATAGAAGAGGCGTTGGCCGATCATCCGATTTTGAAGTCCGCCAATTCGGATATCGATTCGGCTTTTGCCCAGCATAACACGGCTAGGGCCCCTTATTTTCCGCGTTTCGATATCGAAACCGGCGTTAGTCATAATTACAATCTGGACGGTATTCGCGGCACTAACTCCGATATGACCGCGATGCTGCGCATGCGCTATAACATTTTCAACGGCGGTAAGGACATGGCTCGTCGCGAGCAAACTGCTCAATTAATCAATCAAGCCAAGGATATTCGCGATAATACCCATAGGCAGGTGATCGAGAGTATGCGTTTGTCGTGGGTGGCTCATCAAACGGTGAAAAGCCAATTAGAGTTTTTTAAACAGCACGTCGATTCCAGCGAGAAGACCATCACTGCTTATCAACAGCAATTCAATATCGGTCAACGTACGCTATTGGATTTGTTGGATACCTTTAATGAAGCCTATATCGCCAAAAGTTCGTATATCAATGCCAAATACGACGAGTTGTTTTCACAATTTCGGATTCTGGCCAGTAAAGGCCAGTTGAATAAACATTTGGGTACAACTTTACCTGCAGAAGTTCAACCGCTAAGCGCCGCCGATTAAGGCGTTTGTTATCTTAAGTGAACAATTTGCGAGATTTCTGAAGAAGTTTTCCCCAAATAACCGGCATTTGGGGAAAGATATTTCCGATTAAATTGTTCGAATAGCGCGGGCGAATGCAGATGCTTATTTTAATAAGCCATCCGAGGATAGGCTCAAGAGGGTTTAGCGATATGCAATACGGCCTCCGACACGATATCCAATAATTCGGTGCCGCCTTGTTGCACATACTCGACAATGGCCTTACGCATGCGCGGTTCCCAAAAGTTTCTGATATGTTGCTCAACACCTTTAACGGCCTGTTCCCGGTCGGGTTCTGATTTAAAAAAAGCACCAATATTGTTGGCCATTTTAATGAGATTGTCGTTATCCATGATTTATGCGGCTGATTCTTGATAATGTTGTAAACGATGAGGGTGAGTGTAGATCATGTGATTCTCGTGGCGGGTAAAGCCAACCAGGGTCAGTCCGCACTCGTCCGCCAATTGGATGGCCAACGCGGTGGGTGCGGATATGGCTGCCAGCAAGGTGATGCCGACGCTGGCAGCCTTTTGTACCATTTCATAGCTGGCGCGGCTAGTCACCAGTAACCAGCCGTTTTCAAAGTTGGTGTTAGCCTTGGCTAGCGCACCGATCAATTTATCCAGGGCATTATGCCGGCCTACGTCTTCCCGCACCGTGACTATGCCGCGTTCCGGATGTAGCCAAGCTGCCGCGTGAACTGCGCCAGTGAGTAAGTTGAGGGATTGCTTTTGCGCCATGTCAGAGAAACCGCTAGTCAATAGCTGGGCACTAAGCGCCAACCCTTGACCAACCTGACGCGGACGCCGAATGGCTTGCTCCAAGGTGGTGGCGCCGCATAATCCGCAGCCGGTCCGGCCTGTCATGTTTTTGCCTTTGCCGTGTAGATTCTGGAACCGCGTTTCCGGAATAGTCATCCGCACTTCCACGCCTTTGGAGCGCTGTACGACGCGCACCGATTGCAATTCCGCCGGATGACCGATGATTTCCTCGGTCAAGCTGAAACCCAGTGCAAAATCTTCCAAATTCAGAGGGGTAGTCAGCATCACCACATGGGGAATGGTGTTGTAGACCAACACCACCGGTACTTCTTCGGCGACATAATCTTCCTTGGCGGTATGAACGGGGCCGCGCCAGCTATCGAACGTACCGGTTCGATAGCTGGTCCAGCCTAGTTCAGTTGAGACTGCATCCATAAGCCGGCGGAAAACTTACTCGTTGACCGCGATGCGGTTTTCCAGCAAAGACAACTGATTATCGGAAAAGTCTTGATATTCCCGTTGCCATGCCGACGGTTGCGCGACTTTGGCGACATGCACCGCAGTGACCTTATATTCCGGGCAGTTGGTTGCCCAGTCCGAGTTATCGGTAGTGATCACGTTGGCACCCGAATGTGGGAAGTGGAAAGTGGTATAAACCACCCCTGGTTGCATGCGGTCGGTCACTCTGGCCCGCAATACCGTTTCGCCGGAGCGGCTTTTTACACCGCACCAATCGCCATCGCTGATGCCCAAGACTTCGGCATCGTGCGGGTGCAATTCCAGACGGTCTTCTTCATGCCAGGCAACGTTTTCGGTACGGCGGGTTTGGGCCCCGACGTTGTATTGCGACAAGATTCGGCCGGTAGTCAGAATCAATGGATATTTGCTGCTGGTGCGTTCTTCGGTCGCAACGTATTCGGTCAGCATGAAACGACCTTTGCCGCGGACGAAGTGATCGGCGTGCATAATCGGTGTGCCGTCCGGGGTTTCGTCGTTGCAAGGCCATTGAATACTGCCCATTTCGTCGATTTTTTCGTAACTAACACCGGCAAATTGCGGCGTCAGCGCAGCGATTTCATCCATGATTTCCGAAGGATGACTGTAATTCATCGGATAACCCAACGCGTTGGACAAATCCTGGGTCACTTCCCAATCTTCCTTGCCGCCCAGTGGCGTCATGACTTTACGAACCGGTGAGATCCGCCTCTCAGCGTTGGTAAATGTGCCGTTTTTTTCCAGGAACGAGGAGCCCGGTAAAAATACATGGGCAAATTTAGCCGTTTCGTTCAGGAAAATGTCTTGTACGACCAAGCATTCCAGTTCACGCAGTGCGTGATGTACATGGGTGATGTCCGGGTCGGATTGGGCGATGTCTTCGCCTTGTACGTACAAGCCTTTGAAACTGCCGTCGATAGCGGCAGCAAACATATTAGGGATGCGTAAGCCAGGTTCGGAGGACAGTGCCACGTTCCAGGCTGTTTCGAATTGAGCGCGAGTTTGCGAGTCGGAAACATGGCGATAACCGACGAACTCGTGCGGGAACGAACCCATATCGCAAGAACCTTGCACGTTATTTTGTCCGCGCAATGGATTGACGCCGACGCCGTCGCGGCCAATATTGCCGGTAGCCATCGCTAAATTGGCGATACCTATGACGGTAGTCGAACCTTGGCTATGTTCGGTAACGCCCAAACCGTAATAGATTGCACCATTACCGCCCGTTGCGTACAAGCGGGCTGCCGCCCGCATGCTCTCGGCGGGCACGCCGGTCACTTCGGCAACGGCTTCCGGTGAATGTTGAGGCAGCGCAACGAAGGTTTTCCATTTGTTAAACGACTCGACATCGCAACGTTCCAACGCGAATTTTTCGTCCGCCAAGCCTTCGGTGACGATCACGTGAGCTAATGCGGTTACAACCGCAACGTTAGTGCCAGGACGTAGTTTCAGATGATAGTTGGCTTTGACGTGCGGGCTGTTGCTGACCAGGTCGATACTGCGCGGATCAATCACAATCAATTTCGCACCTTGGCGTAAGCGGCGTTTCATCATCGAACCGAATACCGGGTGGCCGTCGGTCGGGTTAGCGCCTATTACCATAATCACATCGGACTGCATTACCGAGTCAAAGGTTTGGGTGCCGGACGACTCGCCAAATGTGCTTTTTAAACCGTAGCCGGTTGGCGAATGGCAGACGCGGGCGCAAGTATCGACATTGTTGTTACCAAAGCCGGCGCGGATCAATTTTTGCACTAGATAGGTTTCTTCGTTGGTGCAACGAGACGACGTAATACCGCCGATAGAATCCTTGCCGTACTTTGCTTGTATGCCTTTTAATTTGCTGGCGGCAAATCCGATGGCTTCTTCCCAACTGACTTCGCGCCATGGATCGGAAATTTTTTCCCGGACCATCGGTGTGGTGATGCGGTCTTTGTGAGTGGCATAACCGAACGCGAAACGACCTTTCACGCAAGAGTGGCCATGGTTGGCCTGACCGTTTTTGTCCGGCACCATGCGCACCAGTTGTTCGCCTTTCATTTCGGCTTTGAATGAGCAGCCAACCCCGCAATAGGCGCAGGTAGTGATGGTGCTATGTTCAGGCACGCCGTTGTCGATTACCGACTTTTCCATCAGTGTCGCGGTTGGGCAAGCCTGCACGCAAGCGCCGCAAGATACGCATTCCGACTCCATGAATGGCTGGTTTTGACCGGGAGAGACTTTGGAATCGAAACCGCGGCCATCGATGGTCAAGGCGAAGGTGCCTTGCACTTCTTCGCAAGCGCGCACGCAACGCGAACAGACGATACATTTCGATGGATCGAAACTGAAATACGGGTTGCTGACGTCTTTTTCGGAGCCCAGATGATTTTCGCCATCGAAGCCGTAACGCACCTCACGCAAGCCGACTTGGCCGACGGTATCCTGCAGTTCGCAATCGCCGTTGGCGGCGCAGGTCAGACAGTCTAAGGGGTGATCGGAGATATACAGTTCGGCGATGCCGCGTCTGATGCTGGCCAATTTATCGTTCTGGGTACAGACCTTCATGCCATCCGCGACCGGTGTCGTGCAGGAGGCCGGATAGCCGCGCGCGCCTTCGATTTGTACCAGACACATCCGGCACGAGCCGAATGGATCGAGGCTGTCGGTGGCGCACAGTTTAGGGATGCTGATCCCGGCTTCTGCGGCGGCGCGCATCACGGAACTGCCGGCAGCGACAGTGACCTTGTGGCCGTCGATTTCCAGAGTGACTTGATTTGCAGACGAACTCGCGGGAGTTCCGTAATCTATTTCGTTATTGGCAGACATATTTATCTCCTGGTAATCGATCAGGCTTTGGCGG
>CAZGUM010000156.1:0-9536 GCA_964529085.1 uncultured Methylomonas sp.
CCAACAGATAACGAAAAGTTGGTTTTAAGCTTTCGGCATTTTAAATTGATAAGGGGTTACTAGTTTACCTGGCTGGACACTTACCAATAAAAATAACAGAATCAGCAAGCCAAATACCTGGGAGATTAATCATGATGGAAGAAGCGATAGATGTAATAAAAGATATGGATATTCCAGATTTCATTTCTTTTGAAGATGGTGATGACGAGATCGCCGAAATCGATACAAATGAAACGTTTAAACTGGCGGATATTGAAACCAATGAGTCGCAAAATGAGGGCACGTTCGATGCGACGCGAGCATATCTTAACGAACTTAGTAAATCCCAATTGCTAACTGCAGATGAAGAAAAAATTTATGGCAGGCGCACACAACAAGGTGACCCCAAAGCCCGAAAAATCATGATAGAAAGTAATCTGCGTCTAGTTGTCAAAATCTCTCGACGTTACCTCAATCGCGGTTTGCCTCTACTCGACCTAATTGAAGAAGGTAATTTAGGTTTGATTAGAGCGGTTGAAAAATTCGATCCGGATCGCGGATTCAGGTTTTCCACTTACGCCACGTGGTGGATCAGACAAACGATCGAACGCGCAATCATGAATCAGACGCGAACCATCCGTCTGCCGATTCATATTGTTAAGGAAATGAATATTTATTTGAAAGCTCAGCGTAATTTAGCGCAGCAGCTCGATCATGAACCGACAGTTGACGAAATTGCAAGGCATCTGGATAAACCTGCTAAAACCGTCAGTAAAATGCTCAAACTCAACGAGCGCGTTACTTCCGTCGACGTTTCATTTGGTAAGGATTTCGATAAACCCCTATTAGAAACTATTTCCGAGGAAGAAAGCCGTAACCCAGCCGAAATCCTGCAAGACGATTTTATCCAAAATAATGTCACTTATTGGGTTTATCAATTAGCCGAAAAACAACGCGAAGTCATTTGTCGCAGATACGGTTTGTGCGGATTCGAAAACGCGACGCTGGAGCAAGTGGCGCTCGAACTCGGCGTTACTCGGGAGCGGGTTAGACAAATACAAATGGACGGATTGAAGCGACTTAAAGAAATTCTTGAAAGTAGCGGCTACTCCTTCGAATCCATTTTTAGCTGAGCTCCGTATATTGCATCAAGCCGATCTGGCAAACACTGTCAGATGAGGCTTGGATGCTACAAAGGCCATCGTTTATTCGGTCAGTTTTGTTGATACAGCGGTAAGTCGTTAATCCGGGCATCTATTTGCTGGATTATTTGGTTGTAGGCGGAACTGCCTATCGCGTCAAATCTCAGCTTGAACGTCTGCTCATCCATATTCTCAGGTAAATCCAGCATATCCGGAATGATTGCTGAATAATCTTTTGTGCTAGACATGATTTTCTGCAATTCTCGAGCCTCCTGCGGCGACGCAATCGCTAGTTGACCAAAACGGGTACCCGCGCGGTCAGCCATTAAGTCGATGAAGCTGAATCCGCTGCCTTTGTGCGCATCTCCCAATTCCTTATCAATCCCAATTTGTTCGCCAAGGAAAGATGAATCCACGATAGCCAACAGTGCGGAGGCAATAAAATGCTGAGGAATATCGGCTCGTTTATAGGCAAACACCGGATATTCCTTGCTGTATACCAAGCCTAAGGGCAAATAGCGTCTTAAATCGTGTTTATAAATATAACTGCCGACGGCGATGATAATCGCGCGATTTTCTTGAATGGCATCGTCTACAGAGGTTTGTTGGTAAGCCGAAAGAAACAGCGGTTGCAATAAATCGGTTAACGACAAACGCCAATCGGGATCATGCTGGCTGACTATTTCGTTAATTTGCTGCTGATAACGATGTAAATTGGGATAATCCCGATGTTTCTGGATAGCCAATTGTTTAGCGGCATCGACAATAGATCCCAGATAGCTGATTTCCAAAGCTTGAGGATTGATGCGCACCTGCTTAACGTATTGGCTTAGCAATTGCCAGTGTTGTGCCAGCGGCGAGTTATGAACGATGGCGGGAATCAAAATATTTGCCGCCGGATCTGGAATGGAAATCTCCCCGACCTTTAAAGACTTAATTAGGATCGAATCGCCCACTTGACGCAGGCTAAAGCTAAAATCCAAATATCTGCCCCAAAGGCTTTTGGGTACGAATATCGCAATCTGGACAAGTAATCTGTCGTTAGCAATTTGAATTTGTGTGGTATTTTCCACAAAGTGATTCAGCAGATAACTCACCGCGATATTCAAATCCTTTTGATCGAGACTAACTGTTTTAAGCTGATTCCGCTCCTCGGGAGCAACATGCAACAACTGCTTGGCGCGCTGAATATCTTCGCGGTTCAGGCCTTGATGAATTTTTAACAGCGGCGAATCGTCTATCGCAAAGAATAATAGTATCGCCAGCAAAATCGCTGTCGTAAAAAAAGTGTACAGCAAAAATCTTAGCATTGATCGAAGATCAGATTGAAACGAGCCTCCTTCAAATATTGCATTTCTTGTTTGAGATCGGCATGGGTCAATGGTGCTTGTTCCAGCCAATGTTCCGGAAAGTCGATTTTTATGTCGTTTTGATCTATCGAGATTTTAAAGTCCGGACGTTGACTGTGCCGATTTCGATGCAGCAGCGACGCCAGCCGAAATACGATAGCCATAATTGGCGCTCTTTGCCGCCAAGGCGAGGGTAAGTCTTCGAAGCGATTCAGACTCAATTTTTTGCGGTGGCTACGCACCAGTTTGGAAATCAGTAATTGATCCTGTTTGGAAAATCCCGCCAGATCGCCGTTTTCGATAATATAAGCGCTATGCTTGTGATACTGGCTATGCGCGATCTCAATGCCGATCTCGTGAAGCTCCGCGGCCCATTCCAAAAACTGCAAGCACTCGGGGTTGTCTTTAAAACAAGGATGGCTATCCAATTGCCGCGTGATATACCGTAAGGTGTCCTTGAGTTGTCCGCTATGCGCGATATCCGTATGGTAACGTGCTGCTATGGTTTGACTGGTTTGCGAGCGAATGTCGTCGTCGTATATTCTTCCCAGAAGATCCTGCACCAAACCTTCGCGCAATGCGCCGTCGGACACCGTCATTTGGCGGATATTTAAGGTTTTAAACGTGGCATAAACGATAGCGACCGCGCCGATAAACACCGGCCGCCTTTCGATACTCAAGGCCGGAAAGCAGATGTCCTCGATACGATTCAGCTTCAACAAGTGCGCCACCAGCTGTTCCAGACCTTCGTTGGTAATGCCGTTATTGCTCCATCCCATGGTCTGCAACACGTTGCTGATGGCCTTCAGGCTACCGGAGGCACCAATGGCTTCGTCCCAATTTTTAGCGTTAAAGGTACTCTGAAACGGTTCCAGATGTTGCTCGGCAAACAACATCGCATTACGGAAGGCTTTTTTGGACAGTTCGCCTTTTTTGAAAAAATATTGGCTCACGGTGACGCAGCCCATGTTAAGACTTTCCTTGGTATGCGCAACATCGTCGCGGCCGATAATGTATTCCGTGCTGCTGCCGCCAATATCCATTACAAAGCGGTTGTTCGCATTGCTGCCCAAGCTGTGAGCGACGCCCTGGTAAATCAAGCGGGCTTCCTCGATACCGGAAATAATATGGATAGGATGTCCTAGTGCTTTTTCCGCCTTGTTAATGAATTGCTGCGAATTTCTGGCGATGCGCAGGGTATTGGTACCGACGATAGCCACGCTATTGGGGGCAAAATTCCGAATGCGTTGGCCGAAACGTTCCAGGCAGGCTAGGGCTCGCTCTTGCGTGGGCTGGTCGAGATTTTTGTGCTGATCCAATCCGGCGGCCAGCCGCACCATTTCTTTCAAACGGTCGATAGTTTGCAATTTGCCGTTGTGGAGACTGCAAATAATCATATGAAAACTATTGGAGCCAAGATCCACGGCAGCAACACTGGTCGGTATTTGTTGAGGCAAGAGTCTATTCCTTTCAGGCTGCTGAGAATTTATGAATTCTGATAGAATCGGAAGGCTTAATTGGCGGTTTTATTTCGGATTACGCCAATTCCATTGCCAGAGATTATAACATTAGAGCATGACGGCTTTATCCATCCAAAACCTAAAAAAAACCTATAACAACGGCTTTGAAGCCTTGAAAGGCGTCGATCTCGACGTGCAGCGCGGCGACTTTTTTGCGTTATTGGGTCCCAATGGCGCCGGCAAATCGACCTTGATCGGCATTATCAGCTCGCTGGTCAACAAAACCAGCGGCACGGTCAGCATCTTCGGCCACGACCTGGATAAAGACAATGTTGCGGCGAAAACCTGTATCGGCGTAGTGCCGCAGGAAGTGAACTTTAATCAGTTCGAAACCGGCATGAGCGTAGTGATGAACCAGGCCGGGTATTACGGTATTCCGCACAAACAGGCTTTACAGCGGACAGAGCTTTGTTTGCGGCAGATGGAGCTGTGGGATAAGCGCAATACGGTGTCGCGCCGCTTGTCCGGCGGCATGAAGCGCCGCTTGATGATAGCGCGGGCCATGGTGCATTCGCCGCGCCTGCTGATTCTTGACGAACCTACCGCCGGCGTGGATATCGAGATTCGTCGTTCGATGTGGGAAATGATGCGGGAAGTTAACCAGCAGGGCACCACCATCATTCTGACCACGCATTATCTGGAAGAAGCCGAAAGCTTATGCCGCAACATCGCGATTATTAACAACGGCCAGATTATTGAGAAGTCGGCCATGAATAGTTTATTGAGCCGTTTGCATACCGATCATTTTGTGATGGATATTGCGCGGCCGCTGCCGGCCGCGCCCGTGATCGAGGGTTACGGCATCACGCTGAGCGCCGATACCGTATTGGATGTCGCCGTCCCGAAAAGCCTGGGTCTGAATAAATTGTTTCAAGAGCTATCCGCGCTGCATATCGAGGTGCTTAGCTTGCGCAACAAGTCCAATCGGCTTGAACAATTATTTTTGGATCTGGTGCAATGAACTATTCAGTCGCTTTTTTTACGATTTTAATCAAAGAAATCCGCCGATTTACCCGGATTTGGCCGCAAACCCTGTTGCCGCCGGCCATTACCACGGCACTTTATTTTCTGATCTTCGGCAAGCTGATAGGTGACCGTATCGGTCTGGTGCACGGGGTCAGCTACATGGATTACATCGTACCCGGCATTATTCTGATGTCGGTGATCAGCCATTCCTATTCCAACGTTGTGTCCTCGTTTTATTCCACCAAATTTCAGCGCCATATCGAAGAATTGCTGGTAGCACCGGTGCCGAATTACGTGATTTTGGCCGGCTATGTCTGCGGCGGCATCGCGCGCGGGGTATTGGTCGGTATCGTGGTGGCGGGTATTTCGCTGATGTTTACTCATACCACGATTTTGCATTGGGGAATCTCGTTGGCGGTGTTTGTGCTAACCGCGACTTTATTTGCGCTCGCGGGATTCATCAACGCGGTATTTGCCGATAGTTTCGACGATATTTCCATCATCCCCAACTTTGTATTGACGCCTTTGAGCTACTTGGGCGGTGTATTCTATTCGGTGGAAATGCTACCGGGCATTTGGCAAAAAATAGCCCAGGCCAATCCGATTTTGTACATGATCAACGCCTTTCGTTACGGCATGATCGGGGTAAGCGATGTGGAAATCGAACTGGCTTTTGCGATGACGGCCGGGTTTATTGTGTTTTTAACGGCGCTTAGCTTACTGCTGTTACACAAGGGTATCGGCATTAAAAACTGATTTTTATTCCAAGGGCAGCAGCATATTTCTTAGGGCGCTTAGATCCTTGATCGCGATAAAACGGTTCTGCACCGCAATCAAATTTTCGTCCTGAAATTTCTTCAGCAAACGGCTGACGGTTTCCAGCGCCAACCCCAAATGATTGCCGATCTCCTGCCGAGTCAGCGACAGCTTGAACTCCGAAGATGAAAATCCGCGTCTTTTCAAGCGCTCCGACAAACTGATCAAAAAATAAGCCAGGCGTTCTTCGGCCGGTCGTTTGCTGAGAACCAGCTGATTTTTGTCCTCTATCATTTTTTCGCCGGTATGCCGGAACAATTCGCGCGTCAGACTAGGCATATTACGGAATAGATCTTCCATATTGTCGGCAGGCAGGATGCAGAAGCTCATGGTTTCTAACGCAATGGCCGCGCAGCCGTGTTTTTCGGCGGATAGACCGTCGAAACCCAGCAATTCGCCCGGCAACAGAATATTCAAGATGTGTTCGTTACCGTGGCTATCGTTAGCCACCAATTTGGCGCTACCGGATTTTATCGCCAGGATGCCGCGAAAATTATCGCCCTCGCGATAAATGAAATCGCCGCGTTGCAAGGTTTTACGGGCCTTCACCACTTGGCTGATGTTATTGATCTCCGCTTGAGATAGGCCGCGCGGTAAACAAATATTATCCAGGCTGCAATTCACGCAATTGACTTGGTTTTTGATCGACACGTTGGATTGAGATTTCGATGTAAGAATTAGGTTGATTCAGCAGGCTGCGGCTTACCGCGTTTAATCTTGCTGGTGGTAGCTAATAATCCGCTCCACTTCGGTTTTGGAGCCCAAAATCAGCGGGACGCGCTGATGAATACTGCCGGGCTTAATATCCAAAATCCGTTCGCGTCCTGTCGAACACATACCGCCGGCTTGTTCGATAATAAAAGCCATCGGATTGGCTTCGTACATTAACCGCAGCTTGCCCGGTTTGGACGGATCGCGTAAATCATGCGGATACAGGAAGACGCCGCCGCGATTCAAGATACGATAAACTTCGGCGACCAGCGACGCCACCCAGCGCATATTAAAGTCTTTGCCGCGAGGGCCGTCCACGCCGGCCACGCATTCGTCTATATAACGCTTGACCGGCGGCTCCCAGAAGCGTTGATTGGACATATTGATCGCAAACTCGCTGCTTTCCTCGGGGATTTTCATATTGCAGTGGGTAAGGATGAATTCGCCGACATCCTGATCCAGCGTAAAGCCGTTAACGCCGTTGCCGGTGGTTAATACCAGCATCGTGGACGGGCCGTACAGCACAAAACCGGCGCACACTTGCTCGGTGCCTTTGCGCAGAAAATCCTCGGTTTCCGGCTCCACACCCTCGCGGCAACGCAAAATCGAGAAAATTGTCCCTACCGTTAAATTAATGTCGATATTGGACGAGCCGTCTAACGGGTCGAACAACACCAGATATTTGCCCTTCGGATATTGATTCGGAATTTTGATCGGATCGATGATTTCCTCGGAAGCCATTCCGCCCAAGGAACCGCTCCAATCCAATGCATTCACCATAATGTCGTTGGTGATGATGTCCAGCTTTTTCTGTACTTCGCCCTGCACGTTTTCCGATTCGGCACTGCCCAATACCCCAATCAACGCCCCGCAGTTGACGCGGTGCGAGATCTGTTTACAGGCCGTCACGATATTATTCAGTAACAGGGTGAATGTACCGGATGCGTCCGGCAAACCTCGCTGCTGTTCGATAATGAACTGGGTTAAGGTGACTTGCTTGGTCATGCGTTAAATCTCCGTGGCATCGGCTTTTGGGTAATGAGTAACTTTGTCGGACAAAGTAGGCGTCTAATGTGACGGACTCATGTAATAAAGGGGGCGTTAGCAACTCAGGGTTTTGCCTGTTTATCGCGAATTTGCTTATCCATCGGCGATTCAATGGCGTTGGTTTCCGGTTTCAGACTTTTTCACTTAACAGATTTTGCGGTGGCAGAGTTTGCGGGTTTGGTTGCGCGGGTTTGCCTTGTTGAACATCCATAAATCCAGGTTTTAATCCTTTTTGTTCGAATTGCTCTCGCAGATAATCC
This sequence comes from uncultured Methylomonas sp., assembly GCA_964529085.1. GTDB lineage: Bacteria > Pseudomonadota > Gammaproteobacteria > Methylococcales > Methylomonadaceae > Methylomonas. Next base: position 7,791 of record CAZGUM010000156.1, read on the forward strand.
AGACGAGCATTGATTTTATCGACAGTATCGGCCGATTCGCTCCAGAAACGGGTATTTACGCTACCGTCGTAACAAGAGATCTTGCAGTGTATTGTAGCAAGTTCGGGGGGGGTAATGGTAATGCTCACTACCCAGTTTTTTTGACCGCTCTCGCCGGCGGCCTGTTTATCTTGCTCAACGATCAGTTGCAGGGTTTCAGGCGAGGTCTTATTGAAGAACGGCAATTCCAAAATCCAGACTTGTTTCGGCGAGTCGTCGCGCGGTAGGGAGTTGAGCTGATCCAGGGTTAGTCTGGCGAGATTACCTTCGGCTTTCTGCAAGGTTTCCTTCAGTAAGTCGCTATCAAGCTTTTGCGCCGATTCCGTATCTGCCGGCCCGGCAAGCTGAAAATTCAGCTGGGCGATGAGTTTGCTGAGTTTAAATTTGAAATCGTCTTGCAGATGCAAGGGAGGCGAGTTTGCCGTCTCCGCGTTGACTAACTCATGCTCCATAAACAAACCCGATTGCGCAATGGCTTGTTTTAACGCGCCCGGCTCGAATAACTTCGACTTGTCCGGTATCTGCAGCAATATTTCCCGGGCCAGTTGTTTGAGTATTTCGCCGGTGGTTTTATCGCTGTCAGCGGGTTTTAACAGGGGACCGAGCTGGGTAAGCAACTCGGCGGGCGAAACTTGTATGGGTAATAGCTGTTTAAAGGCAGACGTGATCTGCTCCTCGACGGACGGCACGGCCAGCGCCACATTAAATACCGGTTTGTCGGCATTTTTTACCAGCATTAAGTCTATCCGGCTGCCTGGCATCAAGGCTTGTTTAGCCTGCGGATCGTTCCACAACAGTTGCTTGCTGTCCAAGCTTATCCTGATATCGCCGGTCGAAGACGCCGTTTGCGCGCCTTGACTGGCGCCAGGCGATGCCGGAGTCAATTGTATGGTCAGGGTTTGTTTCCCGACCTGGATCACTTGCGCCTGCACGCGTTCGCCGCTAGCCAACGCCGCCGGGAGATTGCCGGGTAGGGGAGGCGTTGCAGCGGCGGTAGCGACAGTAGCCGGTAATAACTTCAATAACGTCGCTTCCGCTGCTTGAGCGGGTATCGCGTTCGATAGCGCCGGTTGCGTAGCGCCGACGATTTTAAATTCTAGCGTCGGCAGTAGTTTCACGACTTGCAACTGCAGGGTTTGCCCCGGTTGAAAAGCCAGCGCTTTAGGGCTTTGCAAAGTCACGGTCTTGTCGCCGAGACTGACGGTCAGCGCATTCAATATGGCTTGATTGGTGACGACTTTGGCGTCCAGCACTTGATTGAGTTTCAGCTCAGGCAGGGCGCCAACCGACTTCTCGATTGTCATTGCAAGCTTGGCATCTAAGAGTAGCTTTACATCCATGACATTCTCACCTGGGCACATTGGGTTTTAACGTAGTAAACCAAATTTATCCGGCCATTTAAACCCGGAATCCGCTGCGGATAGCAAGAATAAATGCTTGGCGGCGAATATTAACCCTAAGTCGGCGCAATGCCGACGACTCCGGATAACATTCCAGCACCGGCTTTGCCGGTAAAAATTCAACGTTAGATAAAACAGCCCAATTACCTCAATATTTAAGAGATTGACAGAGCAAGCACTCACGTTCTAGGCTCAGTTGACATTCAACTGGGGAGAGTGAGCCATGAACTTCATACGATTGGGTTTTATCTGTACGGTTTTTTGGGTTAATGCCGCACTTGCGGTTAGCGTGACGCAACGCGCCGGC
>CAZGUM010000157.1:0-9482 GCA_964529085.1 uncultured Methylomonas sp.
CGGGCGTTTTCATTTAAAATAGCTAGTTATTCTAACATTAAGGGCCTTGAAAATTTAAAACCCCGCCCTTAGTAAGCCGATTTAGACACTTTTAACTGGAGAAGCAGATGCCTATTTACGAATACCAATGCAATGCTTGCGGACATGAACACGAAGCCCTGCAAAAACTGGGTGCCGAACCCTTAGTCGTTTGCCCCGCCTGCAACGAAGCGGAGTTAAAAAAGAAAATATCCGCGGCGGGATTTCGTCTGAAAGGCGGCGGCTGGTACGAAACCGATTTTAAAAGCGGCAACAAGAAAAACGTCGCCGGCGAAAGCAAAGCACCGGAAAAAGCCAGCAGTTGCAGCGGCTGTCCCAACCATAACCACTAGGAAACCCATGCCTCGTCTTTCCAAAAACGAGCCTTTCCTATTTTTACCCACCCCCGATTTTGATTAACCTGAGAACAACTATGCGTAGCCACAAGTGTGGAGAATTAAACACCCAACATTTAGGTCAAACCGTTGCCCTATGCGGCTGGGTACACCGCCGCCGTGATCACGGCGGCGTTATTTTTATCGACCTGAGAGACCGCGCCGGCCTGGTGCAAGTGGTGTTCGATCCCGATATGGCTGAAAGCTTTGCGATTGCCGAACACGTGCGTAGCGAATATGTGCTGCGCATCGAAGGCGTCGTGCGCGACCGCCCGGAGGGTACGCATAACCCGAATATGTCCACCGGCCAAATCGAAGTGCTGGGCAAACACATCGAAGTACTGAACGAATCGGAAACGCCACCGTTCCCCTTGGAAAGCGATATAGAAGTCAACGAAGAAACCCGTTTGCGCTTCCGTTACATTGATCTGCGCCGCACCGCGATGCAGCAAAAAATGAAGGTACGCCGCGATGTGACCCGTAACTTGCGGCAATATCTGGACGATCACGAGTTTTTCGAAATCGAAACCCCCTACCTGACCAAGGCTACGCCGGAAGGTGCACGCGATTACATCGTGCCCAGCCGGACTCACCAAAACTCGTTCTTCGCCTTGCCGCAGTCGCCGCAGCTATACAAACAGCTGCTGATGATTGCCGGCATGGACCGCTACTATCAAGTGGTACGTTGCTTCCGCGACGAAGACTTGCGGGCTGATCGCCAGCCGGAATTTACCCAGCTGGATATCGAAACTTCGTTCATGAACGAACAAGAAATCATGGCGATTATGGAAGAAATGATCCGCCGCTTGTTCAAGGAAATTATTGACGTCGATTTGGGCGATCAATTTCCGGTAATCAGTTACTCGGAAGCGATGCGCCGTTACGGCTCCGACCGTCCGGACCTGCGCATCCCGCTGGAATTGGTGGATATTGCCGAGGAAATGAAAGACGTCGATTTCAAAGTCTTCTCCGGACCAGCCAACGATCCTAACGGCCGCGTAGTCGCGATGCGACTGCCCGAAGGCGGCGATTTGAGCCGCAGCGTAATCGATGAGTTGACCAAATTTGTCGGCATTTACGGCGCGAAAGGTTTGGCTTATATCAAAGTTAACGACTTGGCCGCCGGCGTCGAAGGCTTGCAATCGCCCATCGTCAAATTCGCTCCCGCAGAGGTTTGGGCCAGAGTAATGGAGAAAGTCGGCGCGCAGAACGGCGATTTGATTTTCTTCGGTGCCGATAAAACCGGCATAGTCAACGAAGCCATGGGCGCGTTGCGAGTTAAATTGGGCTTGGATCGCAATCTGTTGACCGGCCCCTGGAAACCGTTATGGGTCGTGGATTTCCCGATGTTTGCCTGGGACGAAAAAGCCCAACGCTTCACCGCGATCCACCATCCGTTTACCGCGCCGAGCTGCTCTGTCGAAGAGCTGGTCGCCAACCCCGGCACCGCCTTATCACGCGCTTACGACTTGGTATTGAACGGCACCGAAGTGGGTGGCGGCTCAATCCGGATCAACCGCACCGCGATGCAACAAACCGTATTCGACATTCTTGGCATCGGCCACGAAGAAGCCCGCGAAAAATTCGGCTTCCTGTTGGATGCCTTGAAATACGGCGCGCCGCCCCACGGCGGTATCGCGTTTGGTTTGGACCGTTTGGTGATGTTGATGACCGGTGCCAGCTCGATCCGCGACGTAATTGCGTTCCCGAAAACTCAAACCGCTGCTTGCCCGCTGTTTAATGCCCCGGCATTGGTCAGCGAAGAGCAACTGAAGGAACTAGGCATCAGATTGCGTAACCCTGCCGGCAAAACCGAAAAGCAGGATTAACCCACGCTTAAGAGCGGGCAAATTTGCCCGCTCTTTTCCATGACTGCCTTACTTGTTATCCCTCTCGCGCCGCACCAACCGTCCGCACAACAGTTCAATACTGGCATTGATATACATCAATAAATCACCGCAAATTCTCGTTGACTTTTTTTGCCATATTGATAACTTAATCACGTTATTTTTATTAAATAACAGATCCCGGTCGCGGATCTTCGCATGGCATAAGGATTACCGCCCAACACTCCGAATGAGGAGGGGGATGCTATGAATAAAATAACTCCACATCTACTTCGCGATTTAAACGCCACAGTCCCGGAAGGCACTGAGTGCTATCTGTGTTCCGCAGTCAGACGGGCTCTGAGCAATTACCGTAACGGTCGCGAACCCGTGACTTACCTGGATAAAGATCAAGCTCTACCGATGCTGGCGCAACGCCTTGGCCGTGGCCTCAGACGTTTTTTTATGGACGACATTCAAAACGCACTGGATGCAGCGGATCATCCGGACCAACAAAAAAGCTCACTTAGCTGGCCTTATTAAGCAAACCGATTAATCGTTTTTAGGGAAATCCTACCTACTTTTCCCCCTTCGGCGAAGGGGGAGTTTTTCAATGTCGATACGGACTCGGCCATTAAGCTAGGCCAACCGGAAATGTCAGTACCTCGTCGATCGACGCACTATCGAGCGCAATCATCAATAACCTATCCAAACCGATCGCCACACCGCTACAGTCGGGCAAGCCGGATTTCAATGCCGCCAGAAATGCCTCATCCTTGCTCACCGCGGGCAAGCCCCGATCAAGCCGATAGGCAATTTCCCGGTCGAAACGAGCCTCTTGCTCCAAGGGATCGGCCAGTTCAAAAAAACCGTTTCCCAACTCCACCCCGTTGACAAACAGCTCAAAGCGCTCGCTGATCCGCGGATCGCCGACACTGAGACGAGCCAGCGAGGACTGGATCGCCGGGTATCCGTGCAGGAGATAAATCGCCCCCCTGTCCATCATGCTCTGAACGCGGTGGCTAAAAATGAAATCCAGCCATAAAGCATGATCATCGCCGCATAGATCAATTGCTTCTGGAAATGCATTGGCAACAGCATATGCATGGTATTCGTTCACGGAAAAACGCAAGGGATCCAAGCCGGTGGACGCTAGAAACAGTTGCCGATAGCTAGTCTGATTGACTGGCAATACCGCATGGAACGGCGCTAAAACCTGCTGCAATAATTCGGCGACTTCCGCCATTAATTGTTGTAAATCGTAGCCGACCCGATACCACTCCAAAATAGTAAACTCAGGATTGTGATAACGCCCGGCTTCGCCGTTTCTAAATGCCTTGCAGACTTGGTAAATACTGCCGCTGCCAGCGGCCAACAGCCGCTTCATCGCAAATTCCGGGGAAGTTTGCAAATACAGGGTTTGTTGATTGGGTGGAAAATTAAATTGACTGCTGAAAAAATCCAGCTGTGGATCCGTGCCGGTGGCCCGGCACAGTAGCGGTGTTTCGACTTCCAGCACTTCCTGTGTGTCGAAAAAACGCCGTATCGCCGCCAGCATTTGCGCGCGAACGCGTAAATGCTGGATTGGGCAACTCGGTTGCCAGCGTACCGTCACTCTTTGACGCGGGAAACGTATTCGCCGGTACGGGTATCGACTTTAATCACTTCGCCGATTTGCACAAACAACGGCACCCGCACCACCGCACCGGACTCCAAGGTCGCCGGTTTACCGCCGCCGCCGGAGGTATCGCCCTTCAGGCCCGGATCGGTTTCAGTAATCGCTAATTCCACGAAGTTAGGCGGTGTTACGGACAGTGGCGAGTCGTTCCAAAGAGTCATGGTGCAAACATCTTGTTCTTTCAACCATTTAATGGCATCGGAAACCGCGTTTTTATCGGCTTGATACTGCTCAAAGGTATCCGGCACCATGAAATGCCAGAATTCGCCGTCGCTATACAAATATTGCATTTCCTTATCGACGACATCCGCACCCTCCACGGTATCGCCGGATTTGAAAGTGCGTTCGATCACCCGCCCGGTTTTCAGATTTCTGATCCTGACCCGATTGAACGCCTGCCCCTTGCCCGGCTTCACAAATTCGTTTTCGATAATCGAACAAGGGTCGTTGTCCAGCATGATTTTCAAACCGCCCTTGAACTCGTTGGTGCTAAAAGTCGCCATTTTTTCCTCGTGAAACAAATAATAGTCGGGCGATTATAATGGATAAGATTTTTAATCGGAAACCGGAGCAACATTGAATACCCAAACCGCCGCTTGGCAACAGGCGCTTGCCGATGCATTCACCAGCGTCGAAGCCCTCTGCGAGCATCTGAAAATTCCGCTGGACAACGTAGCCCTATTATCCAATTTCAAAGCCTTTCCGCTCCGGGTCCCGCGCGGCTTTGCCGATTGCATGCGCCCTGGCGACCCGAACGACCCACTGCTGAAACAAGTACTGCCGATTCAAGACGAACTGATCGACTATCCCGGCTATAGCCACGACCCGGTGGGCGACCTCGATGCCGTTGCTGCAACCGGCATCATTCATAAGTATCACGGCCGAGTACTGTTAATTAGCACCGGCGCTTGCGCGGTAAATTGCCGTTATTGTTTTCGCCGTAATTTTCCGTACGCCGAGCAGCAGCTATCGACGCAAAAGCTTGAGCAAGCCGTTAACTATGTCGCCAATCGTCCGGAAGTCAGCGAAGTGATCCTGAGCGGCGGCGACCCCTTGCTGCTGAATGACGATAAACTTGGTCAGTTATTACAACGTCTGGGTGAAATCGAACACATCCGCCGTATCCGCATTCACAGCCGCATACCCATCGTGCTGCCAATGCGAATCACTGAACAACTGCTCGAAATGCTATCCGGCCTACCGCAGCAAATTGTCATGGTGTTTCACGCCAATCACGCCAACGAACTGAGTCCTGCCGTTGGAATCGCTTGCCGCGAACTGCGCCGGCAAGGCATCACTTTGTTAAACCAAAGCGTACTGCTGCGGGGTGTGAACGATGCAGGCAATACACTCTGCGAACTAAGCGAGAAACTATTTGAATTCGGTGTGTTACCTTACTATCTGCATTTACTGGACCGCGCCAGCGGCACCGGCCATTTTGAAATACCCGAAACTGCTGCCAAACAGCTACTTGAACATATGCAACGACACCTGCCGGGCTATCTGGTCCCGAAATTAGTTAAAGAGCAGGCGGGAGCGGCTAATAAAATCCTAATTTGCTAAGCACGGGACACTTTTCCGCCAACATCAATTCACATTTCTCGCTACCCAAGCTAAGATTTTTCCAAACCCGCAAGGTTTCGTTCCCGACACCAACCAACTATGACAGATAAACACGACCCTCCTGCCAATCAGATACCCCCCATCGTGATGGTCGCAGCGTGTTTACTGTTAGCCGGCGACGTCGCGGTCGCACTGTATCAAAATATTAACGGCAGCGGACAACCCTCACAAATATTAAAGATAGTATTGCCAGCATTGGCCGTGTTATTGATTTTTGGTACTTTGTTGTCCAATCGTCGGCAACTCCCGTTGCAATCGCCCCGAACAGACGACTGCTACGATCATCTCGATCAAGCCACCGTCCTGGTCGATAGCCTAGGTATCATACGCAAAGCCAATACAGCCGCAGCGTCGATGGCCGGCGCAGATGCTTCGGCTTTAGTCGGGCAAACTATCCATGCCTGGTTCCATCCGCCCAATCATCAAGAAACCGAATGTCCTTTATGTCAGCACATCAGAGCCGGTAAGGCCATGCCAGCGGCAGACTTCGCCTTCCCAAACCAAACTTGGCAACAAATTTCACTTACCCGTCTTTCAACACACAATAACAGTAAGTTAATCCAGTTTCACATCGACATCACCCCGCGCAAACTGCTTGAAGAACAACTTGCACTGGTAATCGACGGTGCTGAGCTAGGCTATTGGGATTGGAATTATCTAAACGGCAAACACATCGTCAACCAGCGCTGGCTGGACATGCTGGGCCTAACGCCAAACGAATTGGATAATTATGTCAGCGACTGGGATAAACGTCTGCATCCTGACGATAGGAACCGGGTGCAGAAACTTCTGGCCGAACATATAGTATCCGGCCGCCCTTATGTCGTGGAATTTCGTATGCGGCATAAGCTTGGCCACTGGGTTTGGATACAAGGTTCCGGGGCGGTTGTCGCTTATGACCCGATTAGCGGCGGCCCCAGCCGGCTATGCGGTACCCACCAAGACATTAGCGCGCGGAAACAGTCGGAAAATAATCTGCAACGTGCCTATCAAATCATCAGCCAGAGTGCTGCGGTGGTGTTGAAATGGAACAATTCGCAAGGCCTCCCGATCGAGTTCGCCACTGAGAATGCTCGTCAGCTTTTCGGCTACAGCGTCGAGCAACTGATCACCGGCCATGTGTTTTATTTAAACTTTGTCCATCCCGATGACGCGGGCGCCTTCCTGGACGAGATCAATAGATGTCACGACGATCTCGATTGCTCGGAGATTCTGCATCAACCCTATCGTATCGTTACCCACAACGGCAGTATTAAATGGGTTCAGGACCGGAAGATGGTCGTCCGCAACGAACAAGGCAAAATTATCGATTACCAAGGTCTGGTTACCGACATCACCCAGCAGCGCCAGCAAAGCAGCGTGATCCGCAATATCGTTTCCAGCAACCTGCCGCAAAATGCCACGTCCTTATTGGATAACCTGACCTTATTGACTGCGGAAACCTTGGGCGCCGACTACGCGATGATCGCCGAAGTGTTGGACGATAATCGAGCGCGCAGTCTGTCGCTGTGCGCAAACGGCAAAATCGTCGCCAATCGCGAATTCAGCCTGCAGGATTCACCGTGCCAAGATGTGGCCAGTGGCAATATTTGCTGCCACGAACATGACGTTGCGACACAATTTCCCGCCGCCGACTGGCTAAGGCGCAAGCAGATAGAGGGTTATCTGGGCATTCCGTTACTGGATAAACAACAAAACAGCTTCGGCTTTATTTCCGTGTCGTATTGCCGACCCATTCCGGACACGACTTTTGCCAACGACACCTTGAAACTATTTGCATTACAAATTACCGCCGAATTGGAGCGTAGCCGAGCAATAGATGCCCTCCAAGACCAAAAGCAACGTCTGTTGGCCGCGCAAAGCATCTCGCATATCGGCGATTGGCACTGGCATTTGCCCGACAATCACTTCAGTTGGTCGGATGAAATGTACCGTATCACCGCGACCGATAGAGCGAGTTTTACCCCGAATTTCGCCAGCTTTCTCGGCACGCTCGTCCATCCCGATGACAAGAGCTTTTTTAAGACCGCCATGCAAAATGGCGTTGATAGCGGAATTATCGATTTCAGACACAGAATAATCCTCCACAACCAGACAATTCGCCATGTGCATCAACGCGGCAAGGCAATCCGCGACGCGAACAATAAAACCTCCGGCATCCAGGGTACCATGCAGGACATTACCGACCGCCTGCAAACCGAACAACGCCTGCTGGAAGCAAAACGGCAAGCAGAGCAGGCAACCCGAGTCAAATCAGAGTTTTTGGCGAATATGAGCCATGAAATCAGGACGCCGATGAATGCGATCATCGGCTTGGTCGAACTCTGCCTGAACAGCAACATAACCGCCAAACAGCGCGATTATTTGGAGCGGGTGGAAACCGCATCGCGCTCGCTCATGACTATCATTGACGATATTCTGGACTTTTCCAAAATGGAAGCCGGCAAGATGCACCTAGAATCGGTGCCTTTTTTACTGGAGGAAATGCTGGATAACGTATTTTCCACGATGGCCGAACTCTGTGCCCGCAAAGGCTTGGCATTGATCAGGCCGCCGGCCGATCACACTTTTCATACCGTCGTCGGCGATCCGCAGCGGCTACGGCAAATTTTTATCAATTTGCTGGGCAACGCCATCAAATTCACCGAACAAGGCGAAGTGAGAGTTACGCTAGCCGAACTGAGCCGATCCGCCCAACATACCTGTTTGCAGTTCAGTATCAGCGATACCGGCATCGGCATGGATGCGGAAAAACAGGCCAAATTATTTCAAGCGTTTAGCCAAGGTGACAGCAGCGTCACCCGCAATTACGGCGGTACCGGACTGGGACTAATCATTTCAAAACAACTAGTGGAACAAATGGGCGGCACCATCGGCGTTACTAGCAGAGAGGGCGTGGGATCGACATTTACATTTAGCGTCAAGTTGGGGATTACCAGCCTGGCCTCGATACGCCACGCTCAATATCAACAAAAAAACCCGGTGGACACCGGCAAACTTCAGCACATCAGCGGCGCTCGCATTCTGTTGGTCGAAGATAACGAAGTAAATCGCATTGTGGCGATAGAATTGCTGGAGCAAGCGCATTTAAATATCGAAGTTGCCGAGAATGGGGAAATTGCTTTGCACAAATTGCGACAAACCGTTTACGACTGCGTTTTGATGGACGTGCAAATGCCGGTGATGGACGGGTACCAGACCACAAAACATTTACGCATGATCCCCGGCTGTCAAACGCTCCCAGTGATAGCGATGACCGCAAATGCGATGAGCAATGACCGCAACAAATGCTTACAGGCCGACATGGACGACTTCATCAGTAAACCGATATTGCCGGAAACTCTATATACGACACTGGCAAGTGGATATTACCGCGCTATAGCGGTCAGGGTTTCTTCTCATCTAGCGACGGCGAGCAGGAAAATCTCCAGATTCCCTATCTTTACGGTATAGACAGCGCTACGGGCTTGCAACATACCGCAGGCAGTCGGGCAGTCTATCGAAAAGTGCTCTTGAAATTCGCCGAAAACCACACCGAAACGATGAACGACATCGCGCAAGCTTTTATTGGCAACGAATACGACAAAGCTTACCAATTAGTCCATACTTTAAAAGGCTTGGCCGGTTCGCTTGGTGCGCTCCAATTACAAAGCCACTTAGTGCGGCTGGAAGAGTCACTAATTGGCTATCGCCCCAATATTGCCAACGTACCGCATATCGATAGCAATATAGCCGCAACCACATTAGAAATGACTAAGGTGGTTAACAGCATAAACAGCACCTTAGCAGACAGCGAACGTATCGTTATCGGCCAATCGCGTTTGTCGCCGCTGGAAATCCGGCAGCGGCTAGCCATTTTGATCGATAAGTTACAGGTATTCGACTCCGATGCGGACCAACAACTCGATCAAATTTTGGCCAACATCGACGAAAAAAAGCTAG
>CAZGUM010000158.1:0-9423 GCA_964529085.1 uncultured Methylomonas sp.
CCGGGCATCGCATCCAAGGTAAAACGGGCGCTCACTTCCGCCACCCTACCGGCACCCTTGGTAACCACCATAAAGTTGATGACTACCAAAATCGCAAACACCACGATACCCACTGCAAAATTGCCGCCGATTACGAATGAACCGAAAGCTTCGATGACTTTACCGGCGGCATCGCCACCTTCATGACCACGTATCAACACTACCCTGGTGGAAGCGACGTTCAAAGATAGCCGCAACAAGGTAGCGACTAAAATCACGGTAGGAAACGAGGCAAATTCCAAGGGCTTAAGCGTGTATATCACCACTAATAATATGATTAACGAAAATGCGATATTGAAGGTAAAAAACAGATCCAATACGAACGGCGGCAACGGCAAAATGAGTAATGCCAGCAACATGATAATCAACAGCGGCGCACCCAAACCTAGCCCATTCAGTGCTTTCAGCGCGTTGAGTATTTTCGTAAAATCCATAATTTAGCTCGATACCTTGCTATTGCTTAAAGTCGTCGGGCACTTCTACATCGGCGGGCGGAACCGGTTTGTTCCAGCCATACTGCGTCGAAGCCCGCAATTGAAAAACGTAGGCCAAGACCTGGGCCACGGCCAAAAATAAACCCCGTGGTATTTCCTGATTCAGGTCGGTGGAATAATACAAGGCTCGCGCCAGCGAAGGCGCCGCGACCAAAGGCACTTGTGAGGCCATTGCCAACTGCCGTATCTTCGCGGCAACCAAATCGGTACCTTTGGCAACCAGCAAGGGAGCGGCATTACCGTTTTGGTCGTATTTTAAGGCTACCGCGAAATGGGTGGGATTGGTGACGATGACATCGGCACTCGGCACCGCATCCATCATCCGTCGTTGCGCCGCCTCCATCTGCATCCGGCGGATTTTGCCCTTAACTTCGGGATTTCCCTCCTGATCCTTGTTTTCGTCACGCACCTCCTGCTTGGTCATTTTCAACTGCCGCTGATGATTCCACAATTGATAAGGCGCATCCAGCATCACCAAAAGCAAAAAGGTGGCACTCAGAATCAGTAAACAGAACGAAATAATAGCGCCGGCATGGTGAATAGCTTGATCGATAGGCAAACGGCTCAAGCCCATGAAATCGTCGAAATACAGCTTGAACAAATTCCAGGAGACGATCGAGACCAAGATGACTTTGAGGATAGCCTTGATCAGTTCGACGATTCCTTGAATCCCGATGATTTTTTTCACCCCGGTCAACGGATTCAGCTTGGAAAACTTGATTTCGAAGGCTTCGCTGGCAAAGTTCCAACCGCCGAACATTAATGCCGCCGCCAAATCGGCTATCACCAACACCACCAGAAAAGGCAGAATCGCCCATAGGCCGTCGGCAAACGCCGCTTTAAGGTAAATCAAAGGTGTGGCCGGATCAAACACGGCCTCCCGCGTCAATTGCAAGGGATGTTTCATCATCTCCAGCATACTGCGCCACATACCTTGACCGGAATAAAAAAACAGCGCAGAACTGGTAATCAAGGTCACAAAGGTATTAAGCTCCTTGGAGCGGGGTACCTGACCTTTTTTTCGCGAATCGGAAAGTCGCTTACCAGTGGGGTCTTCGGTTTTGTCTTGACCGGAATCTTCAGCCATTTAATTCAACCTCAGCAGCTCGCCAATCAACGCGAAGCCGCTGTGCAGCATATCGCTGAAGCCTTCCAGCATGGTCGGCAAGCCAATCCAGATTAAGACCATGCCCAGCATGATAGTAATCGGAAAGCCGACACCAAAAATCTGTAATTGCGGCGCCGCTTTGGAGGCCACGCCAAAACTGATATTAACGAACAGCAACGTCGCCATCACCGGCATCGATAACAATAAACCGTCGGCAAAAATCAGGCTGCTCCAACTAATCACTCGCCATAAATCAGTCTTGTCCATACCTATCGCACCCACCGGCAAGGTATGAAAACTTTGCGCTAACATCTCGATCAGCAATAAATGACCGTCCACAGCTAAAAACAACAAGCTACCGCCGATCACGAATAATTGGGCAATTACCGGCACTTGTACGCCGGTCGCCGGATCGACCATGGATGCAAAGCCCAAACCCATGCTGTAAGCAATAGTCTGTCCGGCGAATAACATAATTGAAAACACCATCTGTAGGATAAACCCGGAGGTCAGGCCCAAGACCACTTGCTGCAGAGTAACCATTACGCCTTGATAACCAAAGACTTGGATATTGGGCATTGCCGGCAAGGTCGGCATGATGACGAACGTAATCAACGCGCTAAGCATGACTCTAACTTTCGCCGGTAACGCTCTAACGCTAAACACCGGCACGCTAATAAACATGGAGCTGATGCGAAAGAATGGCCAGACAAACGAAGCAAGATACTGCAGCAATTCCTCTTCGCTAAAGTTCATCCTATTAACGTAGGAATATCGCGCATCAAATCCTGAAAATAATCGATGAGCATTTGCAGCATACCGGGACCGGCTATCATCAGTACCGCAATAACCGTCGCCAGCTTAGGGATAAATGTCAAGGTCTGCTCCTGAATCGACGTCGCCGCCTGAAACATCGACACCAACAAGCCGACAATCAAGGACGAGATCAGGATAGGCCCCATTAATTTCAAGGAAATCAATACGGTGTCTTGCGCAATTACCGAGATAGTCTCCGGTGTCATCATGGTATTGACCTATACGTAAAAGCTGGCGGCCAGCATTTCAAGTACCATGGTCCAACCGTCCGCCAACACAAACAACATGATCTTGAACGGCAACGACACGATCATCGGCGATAGCATCATCATACCCATAGACATCAGCACGCTGGCTACCACCAGATCAATCACCAAAAATGGCAGAAAAATCAGAAAACCGATCTGAAAAGCCGTTTTTAATTCACTGGTCACATAGGCCGGTACCAACAAGGAAAACGGCACATCCTCCGGTTTGTCGATTTGTTCGCGGCCGGAAATGCGCACAAAAGTATCCAAATCGGCCTCGCGGGTTTGCTTGAGCATGAACTGTTTGAACGGCTCCGAGGCTCTCTGCAACGCGGTCACCGCGTCGATTTTTTCTTCCATATACGGCTGCACAGCGGTTTCGTTAACCTTTTCCAGCACCGGCATCATGATAAAAATGGTTAAAAACAAGGACAAACCCAATAACACTTGATTGCTTGGCGCTTGAGCTGCGCCGATAGCTTGCCGCAGCAAGCCCAGCACGATCATAATCCGCGTGAACGAAGTCATCGATAACAACAATGCCGGCAATAAAGTCAGCATGGTCATCAAGGCTAAAATCTGAATGGTAACCGTATAGGTTTCGCCACCTGTAGGGTTGCTGGTGACGGTGATCGCATCTATACCGACCGCCGCCGAAACCGTTGCTGGCAGCAGCATCAAACCGATCAGGATCAAACAAGAAGAGATCAACTTAATCATTTTGCTTACCCTGCATAACTTGCAGCAACTTTTTGGCAAATGCGCTGCTTTCTTGGCTCTCCGGACCATTCATAAATAAACGCTGATCGCCTTCGAGCTCAAGTAGTTTGTCGATGCGTCCGCTGCTAACACCCAGCAATAGTTGTTTCTCACCGACTTTGACCAACACCAGCTTTTCACGCATCCCCAGGGATAATCCAGCCAATATGGTCAATTGTCCTTTACCGACAAAGGCCAAACTGCCGCTTTTGCGCAATAACCATACCGACAGAAAAAATACGGCCAAGACCAGTAACAACGCCAAAAGCCATTGCGCAACATCCCCGGAAGAAACTACTTTTGCGGTTTGCCTGGGAACCGCTGTAACCTCTTCGGCCCAGGCTCGGGGCGAGAACAGCGTGGCAACCGCCAGAATAACCAAGGTTCGCGCAGACATCAGCCCAGCTTTCTAACCCGTTCCGACGGGCTAATGATGTCCGTTAACCGAATACCGAACTTGTCGTTGACCACCACCACTTCGCCGTGCGCCACCAAGGTTCCGTTTACCAACACGTCCATGGGTTCACCGGCAAAACGATCCAGCTCCACTACCGACCCCTGGTTGAGTTGCAATAAATTTCTAATATTAATTTTGGTCCGACCGATCTCTAATGACACCGTGACCGGCACATCGAGAATCACATCCAACTTAACCTCATCGCTGCTGGGCCCATTATTTTTGGACTTTTGTTCGGCAAATTCCGGAAATTCCGCCGTGGCAAAACCTTGAGCACTATTTTTAGCAGCGCCGGCTTGCTCTTTCAATGCCTCGCCCCAATCCGCCTCAGCCTCGGCCTGTTCGTTCATCGCCGCCGCCCAGTCATCGCCAATATCGTCGTTTTCACTCATACTTACCTTCCCTGCTGTTAAATATTATCCAGCGTCATTTTTTCTATAATTTCGATGGCGTAGTTGCCATCCGAAAGCCCTAGTTTGCCGCGAAAAACCGGCACATCTTCTACTTCCAGCAGCACGGTTTCCGGCATTTCGATTGGAATCACATCGCCTTTTTTAAGTTCAATCACTTCGCTGATAGACATTTCCTTTTCTATCAGCTTACTGTTAACCACCACTTCGCTACGCATAATTTCGACTCTTAGTGAGTCTTGCCAACGGCCATCGACCTCACCGCGATCGCTCGTCACTGCATCCAGCAGCTCTCTAATGGGTTCTATCATGGAGTACGGCATCGCGATATTGATGTCGCCGCCGCCGCCCTCCAATTCCACATGAATAGTGGAAATCACTACTATTTCCGAAGGGCTGACGATGTTGGCAAATTGCGGATTCACTTCTGAGTTGATGTATTCGAACTCGATGTCCATCACCGGCTTCCACGCCTCGGCCAAGTCCTTGAATATCATGTCAATAATCAGGCGGATGATGCGCATTTCGGTCGGTGTAAACTCCCGGCCTTCGACCTTGTTATAAAACTGTCCGCCGCCACCGAAAAAATTATCTACTGCTGTAAACACCAAACGCGGCTCCATCACAATTAGCGCCCGTCCGCGTAAAGGCGACATCCGTATCACGTTTAAGTTAGTCGGTACGAACAGACCCTGAATAAATTCCGAGAATTTCTGCACCTGAATCCCGGAAACCGAAATCTCCGCGGCACGGCGTAAAAAATTAAATAGCGCGATCCGAAAATGCCTAGCAAAACGCTCGTTAACCATTTCCAAGGTTGGCATACGTCCGCGGACAATACGCTCCTGACTATTAAAATCATAGACTCTAGCCGTACCCCGGCTATATTCATCATCGTCAGCACCGGTATCGACGTCGCCGTCGTCCACACCATGCAGTAGCGCATCAATTTCGTCTTGTGATAATAAGTCTGCGGTTGACATTTATTGCATTACAAATTCAGTGAAATACACATCTTTAACGGTATTTTTACCGGCCATTTTTTCCAGTACCTTGCCGATTTCCACCTGCATCATCTCTTTCAGCTCTTGTTTTCCTGCCAAGGTTTTCGCTTTCTCGGCACCTAAAGCACTGATAGCCATCAATAAATTATTGCGTATCATTGGCTCGTGTTTTTTCATCGCATCCACACTCGCCTCGCCTTTTGTGAGTATGGTTAACGAGATTCGGATAACTTTTGCGCCCGAACCGGCCGGAAAATTGACCAGCAACGGCGTAGGCAAATCGTAATAAATATCGGGTTCAGCGACTTTTTCA
Source organism: uncultured Methylomonas sp. (assembly GCA_964529085.1). Classification (GTDB taxonomy): domain Bacteria; phylum Pseudomonadota; class Gammaproteobacteria; order Methylococcales; family Methylomonadaceae; genus Methylomonas. The sequence continues at coordinate 5,649 of CAZGUM010000158.1, forward strand.
TGCTCGGCATCCTCTTCTTTAGCAGCGTCCACCTTGTGTTCTTCCTTGCCTTGTTTGCCATCGCCTTCTTCCTTATGCTCTGCACTCGCTTGCTTATTCATATAAAAGTACGCACCGCCACCAGCACCCGCTAAAACCAATACGGCTACTGCAATTATTACTATCATTTTTTTGGAAGACTTCTTGCCTTCGTCTTTCCCTTGGGCCTCTGCCATTTTCCACCTATAAATTTTTAAAGCACAATTTGCGCCAAAATATTCACACCCAACCCCATAGCTTATTTACAAAGCCATCCGGATTCGATCATACAAGAAAAAACATCGTTGTAGAATAATAGTATAGCCGTCACTGGAAAGCAGTTAGGCAATGATGCGGGATTTAGGTATTTTGAAAAACACCTGAAAAGATTGTAGCCCTTAAGTCAAATTTTTGACTTAAATTGCGAATATCTTAAAGAAAGGGCTGCAAAGACCGTCCGGTCTTTGCAGCTTTATCACATATTACAAAGAATTAACTGCGTTTAATTCCTGGAAAGCTTGCTCTAAACGAGTCACCATACCAACTTGACCGGCACGTTGCCAAACCCGTGGATCGTAGTATTTTTTGTTTGGTTTATCGGCGCCATCAGGGTTACCGATTTGACCTTGCAAATAAGCTTCGTTTTTCTTGTAATAATTCATCACACCTTCCCAGCTTGCCCACTGGGTATCAGTGTCGATGTTCATTTTCACAACGCCGTAACTAATCGATTCTTTGATTTCTTCCGGCGATGATCCAGAACCACCGTGGAACACAAAATTCAAGGTGTTATGCGGCAAACCGAATTTTTCGGAAACGTATTTTTGTGAGTTATCCAAAATTTTTGGTGTCAATTTAACATTGCCAGGCGAATACACTCCATGCACGTTACCGAACGACGCCGCGATAGTAAAACGGTGGCTGACTTTGCTCAAATGCTCGTAAGCATAGGCAACATCTTCAGGTTGGGTGTACAAGGATGAATGATCCACGCCACTGTTATCGACACCGTCTTCTTCGCCGCCGGTAACACCCAACTCGATTTCCAACGTCATGCCCAATTTCGACATACGCTCCAAATATTTAGCGCAAATTTCAATATTTTCCGCGAGACTTTCTTCCGACAAATCCAGCATGTGCGAGCTAAATAACGGTTTACCAGTTGCCGCAAAATGTTTTTCACCGGCATCTAACAAACCATCAATCCAAGGCAGCAGTTTTTTTGCTGCGTGGTCGGTGTGTAGAATTACGGGAACACCATAATGTTCAGCCAACGCATGAACGTGGTGAGCACCTGAAATCGCACCGACAATTGAATTGCCTTGCCCTTCCAATTTTAAGCCTTTACCGGCAACAAACGCGGCGCCACCGTTTGAAAATTGGATGACCACTGGTGATTTTACTTTCGCCGCAGCCTCCAACACCGAGTTAATGGTATCGGTGCTGATCACATTCACGGCAGGTAAAGCAAATTTGTTTTCTTTGCATATTGCAAAGATTTTTTGAACATCTTCACCGGTAACGACACCGGGCTTAACAACATCTAATATTTTCTGTGACATGCCATAAATCCTGCTTAGGAATCGGATTGCCGAATAAACAGACAATCCGAGATAAATCGTAATGGAACGCTGGCAACGAGAATAACTCGCTGCCAGCTATCTTTGTTAAGCTTCCAAGCTAGCCAAACGCTCTGACAACAATTTTTCCAAAGCTTCCAAAGCTTTGGCGAAACCGTCTATACCTTCCGCCAATTTTTCTTTTGCCATGCGGTTTTCTTCGTGCATACGATCGAAAGTCGCTTTGTCGACAGTGATTTTTTCGATCGTAGCATTCGCCGCATTAGCCGGATCCAATTTACGCGGCAGCTCGCCTTCAACGGATTGCAATTCAGCCAGTAAGGATGGCGCAATAGTTAACAGATCACTACCGGCCAACTCGGTGATTTCCCCGATGTTTCTGAAACTTGCACCCATTACTTCGGTTTTGTAGCCGAATTTTTTGTAATAGTTGTAGATTTCAGTTACTGACAATACACCTGGATCTTCTGTAGGCGCGTAAGAATCGCGGCCAGTGTCTTTTTTGTACCAATCCAGAATACGGCCAACAAATGGAGAAATCAGCGTAATGCCATTTTCCGCGCAGGCAATCGCTTGATGCAAACCGAACAACAATGTCAGGTTGGTGTGAATGCCTTCTTTTTCCAATACGGCGGCAGCTTGGATACCTTCCCATGTTGCAGCAATTTTGATCAGCACGCGTTCTTTGGAAATACCAGCGGCTTCATATTGCTTGATCAAATCACGGCCTTTAGCAATAGTGCCTTCGGTATCGTAAGACAGGCGCGCATCGACTTCAGTCGATACGCGGCCTTCGATGATTTCCAGAATTTTCAAACCGAAAGATACCGCTAAACGATCAAACGCCAGCGTTACAACGTCGGCAGCCGAGGCAGCCGCACCTAAAGTTGCGCGCGCACCTTTCAAGGTATCGTCAACAATACCTTGATATTGCGGCATTTGGGCAGCCGCAGTAATCAAAGATGGATTGGTGGTCGCATCGCGCGGTTTGAATGTTTCGATCGCTTGAATGTCGCCAGTGTCGGCAACGACGACAGTTACTTCACGTAGTTGTTCAAGTAAATTTTTTGCCATAGGAATGTCCTCGAATTGTTATTAATTTGTCCCCCTAGTTTGAACTGAGCCTTACCAATAAAAGACGTTCAGCAATTCTTGCAGGAGATTGATTTCATAAGAGTCCCTGGTGAAGAAACCCTGTAATTTTTAGATTTGACAATACTGAATCGCCACTTCGTATGTTTTAAAGCAGCGTACTGCAGTTTAAAACATACGAAGTGGCGATTCTTTTTAAAGCTACCGGTGATTTTTTAACTTTTTATCCTAACGCACCGGCCATCAGTATCAAAAACTTGCTGATGCCTTACCCTCTATCGCGCAAATACTTTTCTACGCCTGTCGCTTTCGCGGCAGCAGCCTCTCTGTCTTTCACGATTTGCTTTGCCATGTATTTAGCAACACCAGTCGCGGGATTAGAGTCTTGTTTTTCCAAGTATTTGGCTACGCCAGTTTTATTGGCGCCAATTTTATCTAGGTATTTTTCTACGCCTGTAGCGCCGCCTGCGTCTACATAACTAGCACTAGAGCCAGCAGCAGCACCAGATTTAGAACCGGATTTCTTGCTATATAAGAAAACACCGGCAGCGGCCAATACAGCTAAACCTAACAAGCTATTGGTAGAACCTTTTTCTTCAGATGGCGTAGAACCGACCGACTCTGATTCGCTGCTAGCAACCGACGACGCAACGCTACTTCCCGAAGCAGCTTGCGGCGCAGACTTGTCATGCTTGTATGCCGGGTCAGTGAACAAAACCTTTGGCTGATAATTAGCCGCCGGGTAATTTGCATCTTGCTCTACAACCTCAACTTCCTTAGCTTTAGCAGCTGGCTTTGCCGCTGAAGAGTTGCTGGCTTCCCCATTATAGTCTGGATTGGTATAAAGCACCTTTGGTTGATAATCGGCCGCAGGATATTCTTCTGCCATCGCCAAGGAACTGGTCAGCAGCAGCGCTGCCATAACACCTTTCGTTAATTCATTTATTTTCACGTCTATCACCTATGCTGTTAGAAACGTGAGACTTTAATAATTGACCAATCAAAAACCAAAGCCCCACCTACTGTTTACCAAAATTAAAGAACGGCTTCCACATTAGCGACGACATTGTCCACGGTAAAGCCGA
>CAZGUM010000159.1:0-9412 GCA_964529085.1 uncultured Methylomonas sp.
ACAGAACCCTTATTTTATAGCCAGTTGCACGATGGCCGACAAACCGTCGAGTCCGCGTCTCATGTCGGCCGGTGCCACCGCTAACCAAATCTGCGCCGGAGGTAATCCCCCCATTATCAGCAGAATCTAAAAGTAGAGGTTAAGCGGCATTTGCCAATTTTTGTTTGGGAGTGATACCACCGATGGCCATGTTGGGCCGTTCATGATTGCACATCCATAACCACCAGACTGGCCCGTTTGGCCTGAATCATGAGTTGCGCCATCTCGCGTCGGCAAGATGGCGTTAGGCCTTTTTTTCCAAGGCTTCCTTGATGATTTCGGCTTTCAGCCGTTCTTCGGCATACATTTTCTTCAGCCGCCGGTTTTCGTCTTCCAGCTCTTTCAGGCGCGCCATCAAGGACGCATCCATGCCGCCATATTTGGAGCGCCATTTGTAAAACGTCGCGGAACTGATGCCGTATTCGCGGCAAATCTCCGGTACTGGCGTGCCGGCTTCCGCTTGTTTCAAAATCGCCAGAATCTGGCTGTCACTAAATCGTGAGGTCTTCATGTAAAACTTCCTTCGTCTGTTACGAGAAAATTCTACTTTTAAGTGCTGCTTTTTTCAGGGGGGATTACCATTGCTTTGCCTCATCAAAAAGGCTGAGCATCGACAATTTCGACGAATTTAAATAGGTGGAGCCGTTGGATGCTTACGCCAAACCGCCTGCCTAACGCCGCTCTATATTTGTAAAATATATACTTCTACAAGCCGTGTCTAACAGGCCGGTGAAAAACTCCAAAAGCCTCAGTTATCAAGGCACATAGCCTTGCTTCTTCCGGCGGTTTTGGCTGGAGGCGGCCGACCGCAGTTCTTATGAGAAAACTAACTACCTACCAGCCATATCCGCTTTACGTGCAATCATCTTCTCGGCCAGCGCGTGACTGCCACCGTTATCAATAATGACCCTACGCATTTTTTCATCGGGAATTTGTACCACTACCATGATGGCCTGTTTGATGTCGTCAGCATTCATGTCAGCGAACAGCTTAATGGCGTGCGGGTTGCCGTCGTCGCTGCGCAGCACGTCGATTTCGTCCACGCGGGTGCCGAAGGCTTTGCCTTTGGGATCGCCCTGAGCCCGGAATGCCAGCGCTCCGCCTACATCAAGCGTCAGTACTTTGCCGTTGACGACGCCCTGATTGTCGCCATTGAAGCCGGCGGCGTCCCAGTTGGCGGTCCAGGCATGCACAGCAAACCACTGCTGCGCCTGCTTGCGCTCGCTTTCGCTGAGATGTGCAATGCATTTCTTGTCGAGTTCTACCCACTCGGTCGCGATCTGCTCCGGCGCCGTTGTGAGTACATAGCTCAAAGTCGGCGCGCCGGCCAAATGATAGAGTTTGGCCGCAATCAGTTCATTACGTGCATGCGCCGGAGACTCCAGCGTCTTCACGTAGTAGCGCCGTCCGTTGCCGTCCTGAAAAATACCCGCCGGGTTAGTGCCCAATTGCCCGCCAATCCGCTGCATGGCGGTGGTGTCGATCATTGGCGTGTCTGCGTTCATCGTTCTGCTCCGGCTCAGGAAGTCGGCTTGGTTCGCCGCACCACAGCCAATTGCGCCGGCGTTTCGATGGCGCCCTTACGCACGCGACGAACGGCGTGGATGGCTTCGTCGGGGTCCATGCCCAATTCCGCCATTAGCCGCGCGGCGATCATGCCCGCCCGCCCCAAACCACCCTTGCAATGCACCAGCACATCGTCGCCATTGCGTAATAGTTGGCGGATCTCATGGCCTTGCGTGGCCCACTGCTGTTCGAATGCCTGGGTAGGCACGGAAAAGTCGGCAATCGGCAGATGTAGCCAGGCTATGCCGCGTCTGCGTATTTCATGGCCAAGCTGCGGCACCTTGAGGGCTTTGAGTTCAGCGGGTTCGACCAGCGTCAGCACCAGCTTTGCCCCCCAGGCAGCGATGGCGTCTAAATCAATGCCGAGGTCGCGCTCCCAGGCACCGGTGTAAGCAAAATGGTCGTGCTTGCCGGGACAAAAGGTGATTCCTATCCGTCCATGCGACGGGCTCGCACGTACTTCCGCGATCTGAAGAGGGTGTGTATGGCTGGTTCGCGCAGCTGTCATTTTGCTATCCTGACGAAATACCGAAGGTCTACTCAGAGTCTAGCACGAGCAACCGGCTGATAAGCTATCATCACACACAGGCAAACGGCAGTGGAAAGTGCAAGCCGGTTCGCTTTGCGATAACTAAAGAAACCTGAGACCATTAGGCCAATGGGCTAGCACGGCGCAACGGAAATGCGCTGCCTGCCAAGAGAGGTAATGATGCGTAACGACAAACGGCATAACCACCATGAACCGGCTTTATGAATAACATCCTGGTAATCGCAAAACCCGCCGACAATCATTTCAATCGGTTCCTACCGGTCATCGGCAAATTTGTCGAGCGTGGACATAAAGAAACGCCCAGGCTTGCCTCTTAGCATGTCGAATCCCCCGTTGCCGCAAACCTGCCTATCTCTTAAATATGCCTAATCGTCCTGAGCAGCAAACTATTGATATTTCCCACAGAAAACGCTTGCTGAATATCTTTAGCGGTTCGGTCGGCAACCTGGTGGAATACTTCGACTGGGCAATCTATGCCGCATTTGCCTTGTATTTTGCCCCCGCCTTTTTCCCGGAAAGCGACCAGACCGCGCAATTGCTGAATAACGCGGCGATATTTGCCGTGGGCTTTATCTTTCGCCCCTTGGGCGGCTGGTTGCTGGGCAGTCTGGCGGACCGCAAAGGCCGCAAGAGTGCACTGATCTTGTCGGTCAGCCTGATGTGTTTGGGCTCCTTAATCATCGCCTGTACGCCGGGTTATGCGGTGATCGGAGGCTGGGCGCCGGCCTTGCTATTGTTCGCCCGCATGTTGCAGGGTTTTAGCATCGGCGGCGAGTATGGCAGCTCGGCAACCTACCTCAGCGAAATGGCCACGGCAAATCGCCGCGGCTATTACTCCAGCTTTCAGTACGTCACCATCGTTTTGGGCCAAATCTTGGCATTAGCGTTGTTGATGCTGTTGCAAAAGTGTCTTTTGACCAGCGAAGAGCTGCATGATTGGGGCTGGCGGATTGGGTTTATCGTCGGCGGCCTGCTCGCGGTCGTCGCCATGGGTTTGCGCGGCAATATGGCGGAAACAGCCGCCTTTGTGGAGCAGCACACCTATTCCAGCCGGCATGCCAATTTGCGGGAATTACTTAAATACCCTAAGCAGATTTTCACCGTCGTGGCGCTGACCGCCGGCGGTACCTTGTCCTACTATACCTTTACGGTTTACATGCAGAAGTTTCTGGTCAACACCACCGGCTTCAGTAAGGACGACGCCACGCTGATCTGCACCATAGCCCTGATCGCGTTTATGCTGATACAACCGATCTTTGGCTTGATTTCGGACTTTGTCGGCCGCCGCTTTATGTTGATCGCATTCGGCGCTTGCGCGACGGTTTTCACGGTGCCCATCCTGGCCTTGCTGTCTCAGCCGCAAAGTATCGAATCCGCGTTGTTTTGGTATATCTGCGCCTTGCTGATCGTCTCGGGATATTCGTCAGTCAATGCCATAGTCAAAGCCGAATTATTTCCGGTGCATATCCGGGCGCTGGGGGTGGGTTTTCCTTACGCCCTGACGGTGGCTTTGTTCGGCGGCACCGCCGAATATCTGGCCTTATGGATGAAAAGCCAGGGGCATCCTGAGTGGTTTGCTTATTACGTCAGCGCCTGCGCCGCCTTATCTTTGAGCGTGGCTCTAACGATGAAAGAGCCCATGAAAACATCGAAACTGAATCCATAATCGGTAGTGCGCAGACCCGATCCGATCGATTTTCTCCGCTCCCATGCACCGGCACTTGATGGCCATTTAATTATTCGAATTGAGCTGGCCACATGCCGCCAATACATCGTCGCCTTTCGCGATTCTTATCAAAGTCGGGATTTTAAACGTATCTAAAACTTCTTTAAATTTTTCAATTTTAGCCAAATCCGGACTCTCGTAACGCGATCCGGGAAATGCGTTAAACGGAATTAAGTTTATATACGCACTTTTACCAGCCAGTATCGTTCCCAATTTTTCCGCATCATCCGCTGAGTCGTTAAAATCCTTTATCAGAATATATTCATAAGTAATAAACTGCTTTTTATTTAAAGGTATCTTGTCGATATACGTCAACACCTCATCCAACGGATATTTTTTATTAATCGGAATTAGTTCATTCCTCTTTTCCGCAAACGGCGAATGCAGCGATAGCGCCAGGTTCACACCAGGAATTTCTTCGCTCCATCTCTTAAGCCCAGGAATATAACCCGCCGTTGAAATCGTAATTTTTTGCACGCCAATTGACGTGCCGTGTTGCGATAAAAAAATTTCACAGGCTTTTTTAACGGCATCAAAATTATGTAAAGGTTCGCCTTGCCCCATAAAAACGATATTTAAAATCCGCTCTTCTCCCGGCCTATTGTGTGCCAACCAACGCCAAGCCTGTAGAAACTGGCCAACAATTTCGCTGGTAATCAAATTTCTTTTCAGCCCTTGTTCCCCGGTAAAGCAAAAAGAACAATTCATTGCGCAGCCCACCTGCGACGAAAGGCAAATAGAATACTTATTATTGAACGGAATAAGGACAGTTTCGACTTTATGCTGGTCTTTAAGCTTAAAAAGAAATTTTACAGTTCGATCTTTTGTCGACTCATGAACCAAATCGATTTCGGGCAGAGAAAAGTCGAAATTCTTTTCAATAAAGGCCAATGAGCTTTTGGCAATATTGTCATAGCACTGCGCCGTTTCTTTTTTCTTATAATGCCAATTAAACAGCACTGCCGCTGCAGAGCAGTTTAAATTATTCTGATTTATAATCGCTTCTAAATCAGAATAATTTAGGTCGTAAAAAGATTGCTTCAAAAAACTTTTCCTCGTGATTACAATATTATTTTAGGCCAGGGAAATTACTTTTTAATTCCCATGCAACAGCTATCCTTCCAGCAACAAGGGCCTGGATGATTGGTATTAGTGGTGCAGGCATGAGTTATTGCTCTAAACCAATTTAACAACGCCTACCATCAACGTAGCAATTGACGAACGTCATTCTGCCATATTCAGCTGGCTGCCGCGCTCACTAGCACTTGGCCGGCCCTGCCGAACAAACGCCACGCAACCGTTGCCGGCGGATACGTGGCGTCCGGTTTATTCCGCGGGAGTCAGATGATGTTGATTATGTCCGGGTACCACAGCGGCGCCGTGTTCGCTGGCCTGCGCGTCGAACCATTCATGCAAGGCTTGCACATACTGCGGATATTCGCTGGAGTAATGGATTTGTCCGCCATTATCCAGGGATTTGTAGTCATAGCGAATATCGCCCTGCTCCGCCTTTTTCAATTGTGCGAGACCCGGCATATTCGCGCCGTGTAGACGTTCGGTCACCGAAAAATCGCCTTTTCTAAAATCACCGGCAATTTTGAAGAGATGCGATTGGATGGCTTTAACGACCTGCACATTGTCGGCGGCGGCCTTAGCCACGACATGCTGGACACCGCCATGCACGGTCTTACTAAAAGTTTGTACGGTTTGCTCTGCCGGATAAGGCAATACCGGCACATTGCTCGGTTTCGGGCTGGCGTGGTCCACTGCCAGGGCGCTTGCGGAAAAAATTAACAATCCGGCTACTGCGACTGTAAATCTGTTCATATCCGTTCTCCTCGTTTAGTTAAAGCTAATGACTTATTTTTATCTAGTTATTCGATCATTGGCTTTGACAAAGCTTTATTGGATACGGTTCATAATCAGGTACAGTTAAAAATAGGCGTTGCGGCAATCAATACCAAACCCTCACCCCCACCACACCGCGTAAACTATGTTGGTGTTCGCGTAGCGAAGCTTCCTCGACATAATCCATACCCACGTATGGCGCAAACTCGCGTTCGATCTCGTAACGCAAGCGAAAGCCCGCTTCAAATTCGGTAACCCCGGATTTCACGCCACGATTTTGTATGTCCTGCGCCGCCACGTTCACTTCCACACGCGGCTGAAAAATCAGCCGCTGGGTCAACAGCATTTCATAACCCAGCGTCAAACGCCCCAATACGTTGCCTTTTTCGTTAATGAACATCGCGCTATCCACTTCGATGAAATACGGCGCCAGCCCTTGAAAACCGATTACTGCGTCAAAGGTACGCTCCGGTTCAATTGCCCGCCGGGCGCCGATTTGAAAATCCCAAAAAGTGTCGATATTACGGCTGTACAACACCTGCAAATCGGCTCGGCCGAAGATATTCTGATCGGCGGAATAGTCCCCCTCTGATTTCAGCCAGAGTTTGTTTTCGTCGGTGCCGGTCCAGTTCTGCACATCCCATTTGAACAGATGCAAGCCTTGATTACCTTCGTATTCCAGCCTGTCGGCCTTGAAATGGTTAAATACCATAGCGCTGTCGTGCGCCGCTGCGGCGGAACAAAACAAAGTCAGACAAAACCAAACATTTCGGGGGCTAAACAAAACCTTACGGATGCACATGTTCCGCCCTTTCCACGATCAATCTACGAAACATGCCGCTGTCCATGTGATACAGCAAATGACAATGAAAGGCCCACTCGCCTTCCGCGTCGGCCGGCACATCGACGCTGACAGTTTGGCCGGGCTTGACGTTGATCACATGTTTTTGCGGGTTATACATGCCGTTACCGTTGTCCAGATATTGCCATAAGCCATGCAAATGGATCGGATGATTCATCATGGTTTCGTTGACATAAGTAAAACGAATCCGCTCGCCGAATTTGACCCGGATCGGATCGGCATCGGCGTATTTGATATCGTCGAACGACCAGATGTAGCGTTGCATATTGCCGGTTAGCCGCAACGTGATTTCCCGATCCGGCGGCCCCATCAGCGAATGATTGGGTTGCGTGGCGATTAACTGGCTATAACTCAATGGCTTTGTTCTGTCGCCGCTATCGGCGTCAGACATTATGTGTCCGGCGTGCGCACTTACCGGCACCTCGGCTGCCGCATGCTGATGAGCGGCGTGTTCCGTCATGGTCTGTTCGGGCATAGCGGAATGTTCGGTATGCGCATGACTAAGCGCCTTGTCGGCAGTCGCATCGGCCAATGCTTGATGGCCGGCATGTGCGCCGCCCATCTCCGCCAAGGTCAGCAGAGTCATGGGCCGCATCGCCGGCGGCTCGGCCGGCAGATCGGCGCGCGGCGTCAGGGTCGCGTTTACGTAACCGCTGCGATCCATCGCTTCCGCAAAAATGCTGTAAGCCTGCTCGGTTTGCGGCTGAACCAAGACATCGTAGGTTTCCGCCACCGCAATGCGAAACTCATCCACATCGACCGGCTCAACGGGCTGCCCGTCGGCGGCAATCACCGTCATTTTCAGACCCGGCAAACGCACGTCAAAATGCGTCATTGCCGAAGCATTAATGAAACGTAAACGTATTTTTTCGCCGGGCTTGAACAGGTAAAGCAGGTTGGATTCAGCGGTTTGACCGTTGATCAAAAAACGATAATTGGCGCCGGTTACGTCAGCCAGATCGGTGGGCTCCATACGCATCTCACCCCAGACCAGGCGGTCGCTAATGGTTTCCCAAAAACCCAGGCGTTGAATATCGGCAAAAAAATCGCCGACCGTGCGCTTTTGAAAATTGTAATAGTCGCTTTGCTTTTTCAAGCGCGCCATGGTTCGTTCCGGATCGGCGCGTGCCCAGTCCGATAGCATGACCACATAATCTCGATCTACCGTTTGCTGCTCGTTTTGCGGCGCTATGATTAGCGCGCCGAACAAGCCCTGCTGCTCCTGCATGCCGGAATGGCCGTGATACCAATAGGTGCCGCTTTGCTTGACTTTGAATTGATAGGTAAAGGTCTGACCGGGTTCTATGCCGTCGAAACTGATGCCCGGCACGCCGTCCATTCGGTACGGCAGAATAATGCCGTGCCAGTGTATCGAGGTTTGCGTTTTAAGCTGATTGCTGACTTGCAGGGTGACGTCCTCGCCCTCCCGCCAATGTATGGTAGGGGCCGGCAAGGCTCCGTCCGCCACTACAGCCTGCTGGGCTTCGCCGATCAGATTGATGGACTGTTCCGAAATTGCCAAACGATAAACGTCTGCCTGCGTGACCCCGGAAACCAAAATTGCCAGTAACAGCCAAGCCGCCGGACTTCGGCTGCGGGAGAAATCCCAATAGTGCATAACACCTCTGATTAACGATTAGAAGGCATTTACTCTAACATTTTTACCGGGTCCGATACTTGCGGCTAACGATGACGATTGACAATCTAATAACACCGGGCGGTGCTCCGGATCACCCCGTATTAATCGTCAACCACAAAATCGCGCGAGTCGCGCATGCCTTCCAGAAAATTAAACAACCGTTGCGGAGCAATCAAACAGCCGGCCGCCGCTTTTCTGGGCATGATTTCTACCAGCACGCCCTGCGCCGTCAGCTTGTTCAGAACCTGATACATAAAAAAGTCCAGCGTCTCCGCCACGCCTATCATGTTTTCCCACTCGCCGACCGCCGCCTCGTCGGCGTAACGCCGGTAAGGCCAGACCGGCAAGGTTTCATGACCGTCCACCTGCCGAAAAATCCATTGCCGGCTCTCTTTCAAACCCCAGACTTCGTCCATTTCAATGATGCGATACATGAAATACTCCAACAGCTCTTCATCGCTCATCGATTGAGCCGCATCATATTCTTCTTGGTAAGGTTCGTAGCGCATAGTACCGATCCGGTGATGGAAAATTAGATTACAGCAATAATCGCACCACGCTAGCCGGCCATTAGCAAAGTAACCCGAATCGGCAAATTGTAGGGTCTATGCAGATTTACGCTGTATTTACGCCCGAGCGGTCGAGATTGGATTGTCGCTTATCCGACAAAACCTAAACCGATTGCAGCACGGTGCCTATTTAACAAAAAGCGCTCATCCGATAAGTTGTATAGTTGCAAACCTTCAACATCGATACCCAAGCAAGCCTATGAAACTATTGATCCGCAATCTTCCCCGCACCACCACCGAAACCGAACTGCGGGCCATGTTCGCGGAACACGGCAGCGTGCAATCCTGTTCGCTGGTGATGGACAAAGACACCAACAGCTCCAAAGGCTTTGGCTTTGTAGAGATGCCCAAAGCCGGCGAAGCCAAGGCCGCCATCAAAACCCTGAACGGTTTGGACATGGACGGCAATCGCATTCGCGTGAAAAAGGCCGAAACCAACCCGGGCGAAGCTGCCGATGACTGAACCCGGCAGACAAGATCCGCTGCACGGCATCACGCTGGAAGCGCTGTTGATTTTTCTGGTGGAAAAATACGGCTGGGCGGAATTGGCCGGCCGCATCGACATCAATTGCTTTGCTAAAGACCCCAGCGTTAAGTCCAGTCTGAAGTTTTT
>CAZGUM010000160.1:0-9408 GCA_964529085.1 uncultured Methylomonas sp.
GAGCCGATCAAGTCACGCATATCCTGGCCGGCATTCAAGGCGCCACCGATGTCGCCGCCGAACAGCAAGCCGGCCTGGCGCAAGTCATCGTCGATATCGACCGGGCCAAGGTGTCGCGCTACGGCATCAATGTCGCCGACGTGGAACGGGTGATGGAAATCGGCATGGGCGGCAAGGCGGCTTCGCAGTTTCTGGAAGGCGAACGCCGTTTCGACATCACCCTGCGTTACCAGGATAACGCCCGCGATTCGGTGGCCGATCTGGAAAACTTGACGGTGCAAACCCCAGCCGGCCAACGCATCCCGCTATCCGAGCTGGCCACCATCAAAATCAATCAGGGCGCTTCCCGCATCAGCCGCGAAGACAATATGCGGCGGATTGCCATTAAATGTAACCTGATCGACCGCGACCAGGGCAGTTTCGTCGCCGAAGCCCAGCAAAAAGTCGCGGCGCAGGTCGATTTGCCGCCCGGCTATAACATCGTCTGGAGCGGCCAGTTCGAGAACCAGCAACGGGCGATGAAGCGTCTGGCCGTCATCGTGCCGATCAGCTTGGGCCTGATTTTTGTATTGTTGTTTTGGGCCTTCATGTCGATTAAAAACGCCTTGCTGATCGTGATGAACGTGCCGTTCGCGATGATAGGCGGCTTACTGATTCTATTGGCCACCGGCATTAACCTGAGCGTGTCGGCGGCGGTCGGCTTCATTGCCCTGTTCGGGATTGCCGTACAAAATGGCGTGATTCTGGTGTCGCAATTAAACAAGCTGCGCCGCGAAGGACATTCGCTGCACGATGCTATCGTCAACGGCTCTGTGAGCCGCTTGCGGCCGGTGGTGATGACGGCATTGATGGCCATGCTGGGTTTGTTTCCCGCCGCGCTATCGACCAGCGTCGGCTCGGAAACCGCCAAGCCGTTTGCCATCGTCATTATCGGCGGCCTGATCACCGCCACCATTTTGACCTTGACCCTGCTACCCGCGTTGTATCGCTATTTCGCCGAACCTGACGAACCTTAGAGGATTACCATGAAAGAAATTCGCGCTTATGTACAACCGCACAAGCTGAGCCAGATCACGATGGCCTTGATGGAGATACCGGGTTTTCCGGGTATGTCGATAGTCGATTGCGAAGGTTTCGGCCGCGAACGGACGGAACACGTGCAGGATTACAAACCGTTTCTGGCCCGCAAGCGCCTGGAAATTTTCGCGCCGGACGAGCTGGTCGAGGTTATTTTCGAAACCATCATGCGCACGGCCCGCAGCGGGCATCATGGCGACGGCAAGGTTTACATCATCGACGCCCACGAAGGCGGCCGCATCAGCAGCGGCGAGCGGGATAAGGATTTAGGGTAACCGTCATGCTCAATCTACCGCTCGAGGCAATTTCCTGCGGCGCAATGCTGGCATTGATGCTGTGTGTCGCCAGCGTCAAAGCCGAGGAACAACAGTCCGCCGCCGCGGACGGCAATTTTTCGTTCATGCAGCTGTTGGCCGATCAAGGTCTGCACGATATGGCCGACGAGCGCTGGAATGCTTACGGTCAGGCCACCTATATTTCCAGCTGGAAACCGGCCTTCCCCGCCCAATACACCAATCTCAACGGCACGCCGCACTCGCTGCTGCCGAATGCCGAGCGCTCCTTCACCGGCACAGTCACCGCCTATTTTGGCTTGAAGGCCTGGCAAGGCGGAGAAATTTATTTGGCGCCGGAAATGATTTCCGAACTGCCCTTATCCGATTTAAAGGGTCTGGGCGGCAGCATCCAAAACTTCGAATTGCAAAAATCGGGATCGGTGAGCGCGACTTGGTACAAATCGCGTTTTTATCTAAAGCAAACCTTTAATCTGGGCGGCGACAGCCGTTCGGTGAGCTCCGGCCCCATGCAATTGGCCGGTAGTTTTAATAGCCATCGCTTGGTGATTACCGGCGGCAATCTCAGCATCCTGGATATTTTCGATAAGAACAGCTATGCCGCCGATTTACGCCAGCAGTTTCTGAACATGGCATTTCTAACCAACGCCGCTTACGATTTTGCCGCCGATGCCCGAGGCTACAGCGTCGGCCTAGCAGCCGAATATTATTTCGACGATTGGAGCTTTCGCCTGGGCCGCTTCGCCACGCCGCAAAACCCCAACGACTTGCCGCTGGATTTCCGCATGTTCAAATATTACGGCGATCAAGCGGAGCTGGAGCATCGCCATGAACTATTCAAGCAGCCGGGCGCCGTCAGGCTGTTGGCCTACCGAAACCGGGAACGGATGGGACGCTGGGACGACGCCATCGCCGCCTACCAAGCCAATCCGGCGCAAAACGCGGCGAATTGCACCGCCTTCAATTACGACTCGGCCAATAGCGGCGCGCCCGATCTGTGCTGGGTGCGCAAAGCCAACGTCAAAACAGGCATAGGCATCAATCTGGAACAGCAGCTATCCGACGGCGTGGGCGTGTTTTTTCGCGGCATGTACAGCGACGGTAAGACCGAGGTGTATTCCTATACCTCGGCGGATCGTTCGCTGTCGTTCGGCACATTAATCGGCGGCGACAGTTGGGGCAGGCATTACGATGCGCTGGGAGTGGCTTATGCCAGCAGCTGGATTTCAGCCGGGCACGCCGAGTATTTACGCCTTGGCGGCGTGGACGGTTTTATCGGCGACGGCAATCTGCGTTATCGGCCCGAACAGGTGGTCGATATTTATTACAAGCTGAGATTGATCCCTTCCGCCTGGATGACGCTGGATTACCAGCACATAGCCAATCCCGCCTACAACGCGGATCGCGGACCGGTCGATGTTTACGGGCTTAGAGCGCATTTTGAGTTTTAAACATCGCCGGACAACAAGTATTGGCGCGGTGCAACAGATAAGCTGATTTACAAGATGCTTCAGCTGAAAAGCATCCTTCCCCTCTTCCCATCCTTCTCCCGGAGGGCGAAGAGATTGCTCTCAACAACCGAAAATTCCCGGAGTATCCATGCAACGAGCTTATAAGTGTTTAACCGTTTGCCTGCTATTGCTGGCAAGCCCCGTGTTTGCCGTGGCGGAGCAGACCTTGGAAATCGGCAAGGGCGAGCGCCTGCTGGTGCTGGCCCCGCATCCCGATGACGAAAGTCTGAGTTCGGCCGGCCTGATCCAGCAAGTCCTGCAAAACGGCGGCAGCGTGCGCTCTACGGTAGTTACATCCGGCGATGCTTACGTCGGCGCGGTGATGCTGGATACCGGCAAACGTAACCCGTCGGCGGCCGATTATCTGGATTTCGGCGAAAAGCGTTTGGAAGAATCGCGCCGCGCCGCCAACATTTTAGGCAAGGGCTTTGTACATCTGGATCTATTGGGATTTTCGGACGGCAGTATTTATTCGGCGCTGGTTTCGCATTGGCGGCATAACAACCCGATGCGCTCCGACTACACCGGCTTTGACCACGTGCCCTACCGGGAAGCGGAAGATCGCGGTTTTGCCCAGGACGGCCAGGACTTGCTTAACGAACTGGTCGCCATTCTGCAAGACACCCAACCCACGATCATCGCGTTTCCCGATGTGATGGAAAACGACTCCGACCACGCAGGACTGGGTATGTTTACATTGCTTGCCGTGCATAACTGGCTATCGCAAAACCCGGCCCACCGCCCGCAACCGAAATTACTAGCCTATTTGATTCATTGGCAAAACGGCTGGCCGCCCGGCTCCAATTGGGGCATGGCGCAAGACTGGAGCGACCAATCGCTGCCGTTACCCGCCGACTTGCCGCTACGCGGCCACAGCCGGGTTTGCGTGGCTCTGTCGCCCGAGCAAATCAACTTAAAGCGGACGGCCCTGGCCGAGTACAAAACCCAGCAACGCATCATGGGCGACTTTTTGTCGGCCTTCGTCCGCCGCAGCGAGTGCTTTACCCAACTTAAGCCCAGCGACGGCAACCATATCGAGCAGGTTCTGGAACATTGGCGGCATGTGCGCAAGGTATTCGATAATCATCCGTTGAGCCGGCGTAAAATTTTGCCGGCCGGGTCCTAACCGCCGCAGCGCTACGATAAACATTACATATCCGGCAGCAACCAATACGAGAAAGAAAGCATGCTGAAACTTCTGTTACGTCCGGTGATATTCGTCACGATAGTGATGAGCATTCTGGTGATTGGCGAACTGCTGGCCATCGGCCGCCTAACTTGGCGTAACCATGAGCGCATCCAAACCATAGAAACCGACATCGGCAAGGGCCATCACCTGGAAGAAACGATTTTCGAATTATTGGAACTGCAATCGCAATTGGCCTTGCACCGCAGCAATTCCAGCCTGGCCGCCGAGCAAATCAACGAAATTCAAGACCGGCTGCTGGATCTGCTACAGACCCATAATAAAAGCGCCGAATTCGCGGTTGCGGTCGATCTGAACACCTTGCAAACCAAATTTGCCGCCGCCAGCAACGGCGATCCGCAAGCGCTGATCGATTCGGTGAATATGATCCGGCAGGTGTTGGATAGACAGACCAACGAAGAGGAAAAAATGTTGATCAATGTTGAAGACGATAGCCGATTGGAGTTGCAGCTGGCCGTGGTTCTGCCCTTGCTGCTGTTCTGGATAGGCCATTACTTCTTCCGCAATAACGTGCTGGAGCCGTTAGATGCCTTGCGCGACTTACTGTCCGGTCTGGCGGAAGGCGTCAAGCAACCCATCACCCGCGAAACCGCCGATCCGATATTGCGCGACCTGTTCGACCGCTATAACAACTTGGTCGAGCATTTGATCGAACTGGAACAGGAACATCTGCATTACACCAATCGCCTGGAACAACAGGTACGGCAAACCAGCCACGCCCTGCTGGAACAAAGCCAACGTCTGGCCAAAGCAGAACGCTTGGCGGCCTTGACCGAAATGGCGGCGAGCACCGCGCACGAATTGCGCAATCCGCTGGCTATTATTCAAGTCGCATTGGAAAACTTGTTGTCGGAATCGAGCGACCCCGACCTGCGCCAACGTATCGGGCTGCTGCATAGCGAAGTACAGAGACTGACCAATCATCTGAACGATCTGCTCAGTTCCGCGCGCCATAGCAGCAAAATTGCCCAACCGACCGACGTCAACGCCGTCGTCAACGACTTGATCACGCTATTCAAATATCAGGCGACCGATAACATCCGCTTTGCGGTACATGGCAAAGCCGATACCGCTGTCATGCTGCCGGAAATCGAATTCCGGCAAGCGCTGTTGAATCTGTTGCAAAACGCGGTGCAAGCCATCGGCACCCGCAACGGCAGCGTGGAAGTGGATATTGCGCAAACCGCTCAACAGTTATCGGTCAGTGTGAGCGACAGCGGCGATGGTTTCAGCGAGGCATTTTTACGGCAAGGCATCCGGCCTTTCGTCAGCCTGAAGGAAAAAGGCAGCGGCCTGGGTCTGGTGATGGTGCAACGTTTTGCCAAGGATCTTAGCGGTCAACTCAAGTTGGACAACGATGCAGCCACCGGCCACGGCCGGGTAACCCTGACTTTACCGCTGGCTTAGGCCTGTGAAAACCCAAACCGAAAATAGCGAAGATAAAGGCTGCCAGGCCGAGTATTGCTCGGCCTGGCAATTTAAACAACGCCGCAACTAACTGAAACGACCCCGACCATGATGCCCAATACCCTGTTAATTATCGAAGACGAAACCTTGTTAGCCTCGGAGCTGGCCCGCTATTTCGGCAAGGGCGGCTGGGAAGTCAGCATCGCTCATACGCTGCAACAAGCCGAACAATATCTGTGCGGACAGACCCTGGACCCCCTGGTGGTATTGTCCGATATGAATTTGCCGGACGGCAACGCGCTGGATTTACTGGAAAAACTCAAACCGGAGATCGGCAGCAGCGAATGGGTGTTTTTGACCGGCTACGGCAGCGTCACCGATTCGGTGCGGGCCGTAAGGCTAGGCGCTTACGACTTTATCGAAAAGCCCTGCTCGCTGGACCGCCTGAATTTATTGGTGGAAGGCGCCGCCCGCAGCGCCCGTGCCCAGCGCCGGCTGGAACAGCAAACCGCCTCGCAAAATCATCAATACAGCATCGACAGTTTGATCGGCTCCAGCCCCGCCATGGGCCAGCTGCGAGCCATGCTGAAACAAATTGCCAATGTGCCCTTCTCCAGTCTGATCGTCAGCGGCGAAACCGGCACCGGCAAGGGCATGATCGCCCGCATTCTGCATTATTCGGGCAGCCGCGCCGCCGCGCCGCTGGTCGAAATCAACTGCGCCGCGCTACCGCGCGAGCTGCTGGAGGCCGAATTATTCGGCTACGAAGCCGGCGCCTTTACCGGCGCGAAAAAGCGCCATCGCGGCCTGTTCGAACAGGCGCATACCGGCACGCTGTTTCTCGATGAAATCGGCGAAATGGATCTGGATTTGCAGAGCAAACTGCTGAAAGCCGTGGAAGATTTACGCATCCGCCGGGTGGGCGGAGAAGCCGAGATCAGCATAGACGTGCAAATCATCGCCGCCACCAATTTGGACTTGGTGGAAAAAGTCGCCGAAGGCGCGTTCCGCCGCGATCTCTATCATCGTTTGAACGTGATCAATATCCGCATGCCGGCCTTGCGCGAACACAAACAAGACCTGGAACAACTGGTGCCGCAATTCATCGGCGAATGCAATCGCAAATCGGCCAAGGCCGTCAGCCATATTCCGGAGCAAGCCTGGCAGGCGCTGAAAAATTACGATTGGCCCGGCAATATCCGCGAGTTGCACAATGTGTTGGAGCGTTGCGTGTTGCTGTCCAACGACCATAATTTACCGGTGGAATGGCTGCAGTTACAAGCGCCGCAAGCTCCCGCCACTCACAACGCCAAGGTCAATCAGGAAGGCGTGTTCATTCCGCTGGACGGCAGTATCAGCCTGCACGAAATGGAAAAATTTATTATTCAGGAAGCCCTGAACCGCAACGATGCCAATGTCACCGGCGCGGCGCGCATGCTCGGCACCACCCGGGAAACCCTGCGCTACCGGGTGCAGAAATATCATTTGAAATGCAAGTTTTAACTGACTAATCTGGCCTGGATTGATTTATCGCGGACAAAAAAATGCGCCCTGACCGCTCGAAGAACTTCGACCAACCAGAGCGCCACGTCCACACATGAGAACAGGTAGGAGTAACAACACATTTTGAATAAAGCAAAGTTGATGCCAAACGGCGGACACCTTGATTTTGCTGGATTTGTGGTATTTACGGCCAATGAAACACCGGGAGATTTGCACCAGATGCAACCGGAATTTGTCTGAAATGCACCAGGATGGCTCAGATAGGCCTGTACTCGAACAGCCGATATGCCGGCGGGTGACATCAAACCCGCAATCCCGACCGTACAAACACAAATGCCATGCCTCACGCCGCCGGAAATATTGTCTAATTTTTTTACACCCGCCGATATAAGAACGCTAACAAATCACACATAGCATTGATTTTAATCATTAAATTCATATGGGCTTGATTAATGCTTTATCGATATAGTTCGTTTCAAATTTGCGCTTGTCGGCGTAATTTGCCGGCACAAAGAATGGCCAAATCATTTTTTCATTTATTCGGAGGCAATTATGTTTTCAAAAAAGCACGCTGCGTTGCTGGTTTTATCATTGGGAATGCAAACTGCGCACGCATCGAGTTCGATCGATCAATATGCTTCAAGCGTTCTGGATTTTAGCTCCCAGTGGAGCCCTAATGGTTGGGCCGCAACTCAAGTTTTAGGAGAACCTGACACAGCCACTTATGGTGATATTGGAACTTCATGGGCGCCAGGGCCGAAAAACGGGTCGCTGGAGTTCATCACCGTGGGATTTGATACGGCTGTTTATGCAAGCGGTGCCACGATACGGGAAACCTACGGTAACGGATTCGTCTATCAAATCGACGCATTGGATACCCTAAACAATTTGATCACGGTTTGGACCGGTACCGATAGCAGCCAACCCGGATCTCCCGTGGACTTTCTCGCCACATGGGCCGAAACTGCCTTCGCGGTGAAGGGCTTGAAAATCTATACCAACACCGATCACGATCCGAACGCTTGGGAAGAAATCGACTCTATTCAGTTGCATGGCACTCCTGCTGCCGTTCCACTGCCGGCCGCTTTTTACATGATGGGTGCGGGCTTACTGGGTTTGGTTAAAGCTAGCGGCCGCAAACGCGTCTGAAGTAAGCACTAAATACCTCTCAAGTTTTGGCAAGGGCTAAGTGTTACTTAGCCCTTTTTTATGTACGACAACTTCGCCAATATCGTTTTAAGCCCCCAATCGTCACTCAAGCAGCCTATTTAACGCGTTAACCTTGGTGTGCCCGCGACTCGAATCATCGCAAATTCGAATGCCGTAATCGTTCGCGCCGATTCCGACCGACCTTATAACCCTTCTTGCGTTGAAAACAGAAATTTTCACCGGCGTCTACTTTCGAAACTTGGCTGATGCACAAAATAACGCTAACGCTCAAGCTTGCCGCGAAAATGCCCGAGTAATTTCGGAGAACAGCCGAGAAAAAAGCCTGGCTGTTTTACCAGCGAACCGCAGCATTCTACAAAATTGGTCGGCCGTTCTCGTTCGAAGCCCGGCTATTGCCCAAAATTACTCCAACGCTCGAGCTCGCCGCGAGAATGCCCGAGTTATTTTGGAGAATGATCGAGAAAATAGCTCGGCCGTTTTACCGGCGAACTACATCGTTCTACAAAATTTGTCGGCGATTCTCGTTCGGAACTCGGCCATTGCACAAAATTACGCCAACGCTCGAGCGCCCAGCGAGAATGTTCGAGAAAAAAGCTCGACGGTTTCATAAGACCGCGGGGATAGCCAGGCATGGATTCTGACGGGACGAATTCGAACAACCAAGCGGCTAAAACCGGACATCGAGACGCCCGAACATTTAATCACCGCGCTCGTAAAAACCGTACCCACCCGGTTTGATTTGCCTGAGTAAGGTCCAAAAGCGTAATGTAAATGAAGCAGCACAAAACTCAACGCAGTTCTTAACCTTGGGAGTCCGCTCATGCGAAAATTCATTTCCGGTACATTGCTAGCCGCCATCACCCAGCTTAGCCACGCCATGCCTCCCGAAGCCCGCTCCCTGCTGCTGGAAAAAATCAGTATCGAACACATCGATCTTCAAGGCCAGCTTCGGACCTGGAAACTCAATAAAGTGTGTATCGACCAGCAAGCTTACCTATTGCTGATGAAAGGTTTGACCGAACCGATCAGCATTTCACCGTCCTTCAAAGACGGCAGACCGGAGCAATGCCGGGTAGCAAACTAAAGCCGGAAACACTTACAATTATTCTAGCCTGTGGTTTTATCGGGGTAGTTTAGTCGCGTGGGCACAGAAACCGTGCCTACCCTACGCGGCTTGGCAATTCAACACCATGCGTACGATTACGCGACCGATGCGCTTTACTTCGTTCAGCACATCCTA
>CAZGUM010000161.1:0-9401 GCA_964529085.1 uncultured Methylomonas sp.
CACTACTCGTCAAGAAATTATTTCTATCCGCGCAAATTTTCCACTTTCGACCACAAGCTTTGCGCCTTGAGCGAGCGCCGATACTGCAAATACTATTGAGCTTTAAACTGACCTTGGTTTTCGAGAAACCATTGATAAGTGCGATCAAGCCCCTCTTTCAATCCTATTTTCGGCTGCCACCCCAAAGATTTAAGCTTTGAAATATCCATCAATTTTCGTGGCGTACCATCCGGCTTGGCACTATCCCAGCTAATTTGCCCTGTATAACCAATTACATCTTGGATTGTTTCGGCCAACTCACGAACCGTTACGTCTTCACCGGTTCCAACATTTAGATGCGACAACATAGGCTCAGTGCATGACTGATATTGTGCTTTATTCAAAGCCATCACATGCAGACAAGCCGCAGCCATGTCCTCTACATGCAAAAACTCGCGCATTGCTCTACCCGTCCCCCAAACGCTGACAGTTGGCGAATTGTTAGCCTTGGCGTCATGAAACTTCCTAATCAACGCAGGAATTACATGACTATTTTCTAAATGGAAGTTATCGTTCTCACCATACAAATTAGTCGGCATAACCGAACGATAATCGACACCGTATTGCCGATTATAAGACTCGCACAACTTGATTCCGGCAATTTTGGCAATTGCATAGGGTTCATTAGTTGACTCTAATATCCCGGTTAACAGTGCACTTTCCTGCATAGGCTGCTCTGCAAATTTTGGATAAATACAAGAACTACCCAAAAACAACAGACTTTTGCAGCCTACCTGCCAAGCCTGATGAACCACATTGGCCTCCATCATTAAATTTTGGTAGATAAACTCGGCAGGATATTCATTGTTGGCATGAATTCCGCCAACTTTAGCAGCCGCCAGAATAACCTGATTCGGCCTCTCCTGTTCCATGAATCGCTTCACCGATACTTGATCGGTCAGATCCAGTTCGGTGTGAGTACGAACCACTATGTTTTCATAACCGGCATCAGCTAACTGCCGATAAATTGCGGATCCGACCATGCCACGGTGACCAGCCAGATAAATTTTCGCTTGCTTATCAACCATACTGTTACTCCCTACTGACTGCCACGTTGTACCCCTGTTTTTTTAGCAAAGCATGCTTCTGCGCTTGCTCAAGGTCGTGCGCAACCATCTCGGCCACCATTTCCTGCAAAGTAATCTGCGGCACCCAACCTAATTTGTTTTTGGCATTACTTGGATCCCCCAGCAGGGTTTCAACCTCAGCCGGTCTGAAATAGCGTGAATCTATGGCAACAATATTTTGACCGACAACAATCCCCGGCGCCTTATCGCCCTCTATCGCGTCCACATATCCTTTTTCCTCTACGCCAGTGCCTTCCCAGCGAATACTCACGCCAAGTTCTTTGGCCGACAGTTCGATAAATTCTCTTACCGAATACTGCACGCCTGTAGCGATCACAAAATCTTCGGGCTTTTCCTGTTGCAACATCATCCATTGCATCCGCACATAATCCTTAGCATGCCCCCAATCCCTTAGCGAATCCATATTGCCCATGTAAAGACACTTATCCAAACCGATAGCGATATTGCTGAGTCCACGAGTGATTTTACGCGTCACGAAAGTTTCGCCTCGACGCGGCGACTCATGATTGAACAAAATACCGTTACATGCATACATGCCATACGCTTCACGATAATTTACGGTGATCCAATAGGCATAAAGCTTGGCAACCGCGTAAGGAGAGCGTGGGTAAAACGGCGTAGTCTCTTTTTGCGGAATTTCTTGTACCAAGCCGTAAAGCTCGGACGTTGAAGCCTGATAAAAACGCGTGGATTTCTCCATTCCCAGAAATCGAATCGCTTCCAACAACCGCAGAGTACCAATAGCATCAACGTCCGCAGTATATTCGGGAGACTCAAACGATACCGCAACATGGCTCATCGCGCCCAAGTTATAGACTTCATCCGGGCGGATTTCACTGAGAATCCGCGTCAGGTTAGAACTATCGGTTAAGTCGCCATAATGCAGAAAAAACTGCGGATCCGTAATGTGTGGATCTTGATAAATATGATCGACACGCTCTGTATTAAATAAAGATGAACGCCGTTTAATGCCATGAACCTCATAGCCCTTCTCCAACAGAAACTCCGCGAGATAGGATCCATCTTGACCGGTAATACCCGTAATCAACGCATTTTTTCTACTCATTTACAGCTCCTTTACATATGAGTCAAATTCGACATAGACCGTTTCAAGGTCGTCAGGTAGCTAAACTACCAACATACATTTACTTGCCCGGCGTAGCCGAATATCCGACCGGCACAATAGTTTTACCCGGCAAATATGCCGGCAATTCCGGCAACAAATCTTTTAAAAACTGATGTAAACGTTGATCAGCGACAGCTATATCCTCAACCTTATCAACGGGGGTCACCAACCTGATCAAAGCACCATCGGTACGGTTCATCGTAATGGCATCATAAAACAAATACCATTTCACCATGTACTCGTTGGTTATCATCCGGCCACGCTGGTGAAACCAAAAATACACTAATTGCCGGCTTTCGCCTTTTTGAATAATAGCTCGATTAACTTGCAATGCCTGGTCATCCACTTGGAGATCCGGAATCTCCCGCTGCTCGAAACTGCTGATTTGCCAGCCGTCACCGGGAATACAGCTGCGCGGTGAATGCACAACGGCACCCTTACGTTGCGACTGGTAATAAGCACTGTAAAAATTAACACTGCTGCGGGTTTCAGATTGTATGAAGTTGATAATGACATAGTCAGTTAATTTCAATTCATTTAGGTAGAACTGAGTAAGGTAATCGTTACGGCCCTGCCAACTTCCCAACGTAGTCGGAAAATTTAGAAACGCTTTGCGTTCCGGCACAATATCGTCGCGCCCCTTAAAAATCTCGGAAGCAGCCGCGCCAATCCCCAGCAAAAGCAAGGCGGCGAATACGGATTTGTTCAATACGACAGCAGGGGCAACACGCGAAACCGAATGCCCCCATTCTTCCGGAATTTGCACCAATTCGCCCATCGCCAATTTTCTGCCACTGATTCGACTAAAAATCCACATTTCGATAAACAGCAGCACCATGCACAGCAAAAACACCGCCCAGCCTTCGAAATCGTGCAGAAAACCCTCCGCCATCTCGGTGCCCCAGTTATCGACCAACACACCGATAACGCCTATCCGAAAACTATTCATAAAAATAGTCAGCGGCATGGATGACAAGAAAATCAGCAGTTTTTGCCAGAACGGACCCTTAAACAGATAAGCGCAAAGAAAAGCCAGACTCGCCAATGGAAAAAGATACCGCAAACCGCTACAGGCATCGACTACCTGCAACTTATAACTGCCCAAATCAATAACATTGCCTTCCAAATACACCATGATGTCGCAAGCGCGAATGAATTCGACACCTAACCAGGAGGAGATCAATTGCAATTTGGAGGAAAGATTATTCAGAATAAAGTTTGGGAACGGCACCATGAAAATCAGAAACAACAAAGGCACAGCCCCAATCCGCAGGCCATGTAAACCAAACGCACTGGCGAACAGACCGGTCAAAACGATCAGAAACGCATATTGCTCCAGGGTTTTTATAGTTGCCAGCCCCCCGAGAATAAACAGTATCAGCCCTACGCCGATAATGGCCAAACCGGGAAGCGAGGCTTTAAAACCTTGTATTAACGCCAGTTCACCCCGGCGCATCCATAACAAATAAACCGTAATAAGCGGTATAAAAAAACCGTGGCTGTATTCCTCCTTGTCCATCCAGGTCGTCGCCATTTCCAAGAGACTGTCCCGAAATACCACGCATAGCACTAAAAAAGCTATACCCCATAATGACCAGATGCCATTCGCGTTCGTATTCTCTGTATTCATTCCGTGTCGAAAATAAGAATTGATATGTAAAACTCATCCCATAACAGCAGGACTTGTAACTCTTTACTACTACTTCGCTTTGCTTGACTTGCGTACTTCTATACCAGCCGATAGGAGCAGTTTTTCTTACTAAATGGGCAACCCCAGCTTATTACACCATTATCACCGGACTATATTAAAGACGAGTGACATAAGGTGCTGACGTTGCTAAGCGTCAGGATCGACCGTGAAAATCGGATTGTTTTTATCTTCTTCATTCAGCTTGGCCTTTTCTTCCGGATAAATGTGCCAAAAGGATTGGTCAATCGCGCCGTCGGTATAGCTATTTTTACGGTCATGAGTGAACGGACACCACCAGTTTTCCACCACTTTTACCAAATAAGCATGCCATTCGAACAATCCGACACTCACCGGGCAGTACCAGGTGCAATTCAAAATCCAGAACAATTTTGATTGCGCCATGCTGAATTTAAACGAACCGTCCATCGTAATCTGGTTTTTCAAATCATATCGATGACTTGCTCTGGCAGGTAAAAAATCGCTCCATTTTTTAACATTTTCGGCGCCGACCAATTTCAAACTGAAATACGTCAAATAGGCGCTGGTAATCACGAAAGGCAAAGTCAAAATCGGCAAATAGATAAACAGCAATCCGATAGCTCTCGATAACACTGGCATCTGTTTATGGTGACAACCGATATTGACGCGGTCTGCACAAGATTCGCAGGCTTTCATGTTTGTTTCTCCTCTGGAGTAGTTATTATTATTTGCTCACTATTAAGCAATTGAAAAATGCTGCGACAACCTTCGCAACAGAATTTTTTTTGACCCAGCAGGGTATTGAGCTCAAATCCCTTAATCAATACCGGTTGACTACACAGACCGCACTTAGGCTTGGAATCCGCCATGATTCCTATAACCGGCTGGATACGGCACAAAAATAGGTTTTCAGATAGTCGGTTTCGGGTAAGGCAGGATGAATCGGATGATCAGGCCCTTGCCCGCCACTGCCGAAAAACACCACATGCCGATCGATGTGGCGCGCGGACGAACGCAAAATCTCATGCAGATTATCTCTGCTTAGATGATGCGAGCAAGACGCCGACACCAAAATCCCATTGTTGGACAAAACTTGCAGCGCCAAATGATTCAGACGCCGATACGCTTCATATCCGGCCTTAAAATCTTTCTTGCGTTTAATCAGGGCGGGCGGATCGAGTACAATCATATCGTAATGTTGTTGCTGTTCACGCGCCAGTTTCAAAAATTCGAAGACATCGCTACGCACAAATTGCATTTTATCTTGCACCCGATTCAGTTCGGCACTGGCCGCCGCCAGAGCCAATGCACTTTCCGAGCTATCCACGCAGCAAACTTCCACAGCCCCGGCCGCTGCCGCCGGAATACCCCAAGCACCGGCATAGCTGAATAAATCCAGCACTTTTAAGCCACGGGCATATTGGGCATATTGGGCCCTGCTGTTGCGATGATCGTAAAACCAGCCGGTTTTCTGACCCTCGGCGACATTCACCAAAAAACGCACATTGTTTTCTTCGATCAGCAACTGCTCGGGCAACGCGCCGTAAACCAGCTCAGGTTCCAAGGACAGATTTTCCAACTGGCGCTGGCTGTTGTCGTTTTTCAACAAAATAGCGCTAGGTGCCATGAGTTCCAATAACACCTTAACCAGCACTTCCTTGTATTTTTCTATCCCGGCCGTGGTGATTTGTACGGAAAGCACCGAGCCGAAGCGGTCTATCACCAATCCCGGCAGACCATCGCTCTCGCCAAACACCAGACGATAATAAGGCTTGTCGAACAAGCGCTCGCGCAAACTCAAAGCTTGACTCAAACGCGATTTAAAAAAACTTTCGCCGATTTTGACATTGGTTTTGCGCGTCAGCATCCGAGCGCAAATCAAGGCATGCGGATTCAGATAGGCTATACCCAAGGCTTTACCACCTGCTTCATGGACAACGACTACGTCACCGGCCGTGAATTGCTCCAACGGACTGCGTTGAATATCCACCTCGTTACTGAACACCCACAAATGTCCCTGCCGCAGACGTTTGTCTTCGTTTTTTTTCAGAAAGAGTTCCGGGTAGCTCATGATGTTTTAAAGTAAGGTAAGGGTATAGCCGCCAACAGCTAAGTTGGGCGCCACAAAATTCAGACCAATTTCGACTGTCTGTTCGGCAGCCAATGTGGCCGATCCCACTAGAAATTGGGGGGCTGAAAACACGCGCTCAGCTATCGGTTGCCCATTAAAGTTCAACAACGTCAGCTTCAAATTCGGTGCTGCCTGAGAAAATGGGGACTGGTTACTTAGTGCCGCCGTAAACAAATAACTGCGATTTGCCTGGAGCTGCAAGGCGCCGTGCGTAACGGTCAAATCATCCAGCTTTTTATAAATGGGTAATTGACAAGCCACCGCCGCACATAGTTTTTCCAGCGCCGTTCTAAGCTGCGGCTGCATGCATAAACGGTAACCCTCGAAATAGATAACTTGTGCCGCCAATAGCGACAACATCACCACGCTTGCGCTCAGCCAAACCGCCGAAGTCTGTTGCCGCGTTGTTCCCTTTTCCAGGAAATGAGCGGTGCTATCTTCGGCTAATTTGCCTTTGTGATCGCTAAGAAAACGCAAGCCATCGAAGTATTCACCGCATGCCGAACAAATTAACAATCCGCGTTGCTGCCGTAATTGCTTGACGGTAAGTCTGTGTTGTTTATCGCAATGCGGACAACGGCTGTACATCCATTCAACCAGGTTTATAAGCATCCAATCGGCACCAGTCCTCCTGACTGACCGGCGCGGCTACCGCTAATCCCCGAGCCCGATAGGCGGCGGCTACCGACTCAGCCTGTTCATTCAAAATCCCTGACAAAATCAGTCTTCCGCCCGGCCTCACCAAGGCCGAAATATTCGCTGCCAGCTCGATCAGCGGTTTGGCGAGAATATTGGCAACCACCACGTCGGCCGGAAAAGCCGAAAATATCTCCGGTAAATAGTAACTTATCCGTTCTTGAACTTGATTTTTTTCGGCATTATATTGGCTGGCAGTCAACGCTTGCGGATCAATATCAACTGCGTGTGCGTACTTAGCTCCCAACAGCAGCGCTGCCACGGCAAGAATACCCGAACCGCAGCCGTAATCGATTACTACCTTATCCTGAATATCGTTGCCAGCCAACCATTCCAAACACAACGCCGTGGTTGGATGGGTACCGGTGCCGAACGCCAATCCCGGATCCAAGGTCATACAAACCGTATTGGGTTCGTGCCGCTCCTGACCACTGGGACAAATCCACAGGCGATCGGCAAATTTCATTGCCTGAAAATGCTCCATCCACGCCCGCTCCCAAGCCTGATCCTGCAAAACTTCGGCCGACCATTCCTGTAAAGGCTGACCGACGAATTCATTAAATAGCAAGGTATGCACGATATCGGGATCGGTATCGAGTTCAAATAAGGCGGTAACCCGGGTACGGGTCCAGATTTTGGTTTGATCGATAGCCGGCTCATAAACCGGCTCATCTTCGGCATCGCTGTAAGTCACCGAAACCGCGCCCAGTTCGCTAAAAAATTCGGACACATCGGGAGCGGTGGATTCGTCGGTGATGACGGAAAGCTGATGCCAAGCCATATTGATCAAAGAATGCTAGTTGGGAAGGACTGATGCCACGTTCGAACCAATACTTCCCAAGCTGTTTAATGAATGCCCAATTTCTTTTCCAGATAATGGATATTTTGCCCACCCTGAGCGAATGCCGCGTCAGCCATGATGCTTTGCTGCAACGGTATATTGGTTTTAATCCCGTCTATCACCATTTCGCTTAGCGCAGTTTTCATCCGGGCTATCGCGCTGGCCCTATCGTCACCGTGCGCAATGAGTTTACCTATCATGGAATCGTAGTACGGCGGCACTTTATAGCCGTTGTAAATATGGGTTTCGCAACGGATACCCGGACCGCCCGGCATATGGAATTGATCGATAACGCCTGGGCTAGGCATAAAGGTTTTCGGATCCTCGGCATTCAACCTGCATTCGATCGCATGGCCGGTAAACTTCACCTGTTCTTGCGTGATCGATAAAGGCTCGCCGGCAGCAATGCGCAGCTGTTCCTTTACTATATCAAAACCTGTAATCATCTCGGTCACCGGATGCTCAACCTGCACCCGCGTATTCATTTCAATGAAATAAAAGTGACCTTTCTCATACAAAAATTCAAAGGTCCCCGCGCCTAGATAACCGATTTCCCGGCAAGCCAGCGCGCAACGCTCTCCCATCTGTTTACGCTGTTCTTCGGTAATACCCGGCGCAGGCGCTTCTTCGACGACTTTTTGATGACGGCGCTGCATGGAGCAATCGCGTTCCCCCAGATGTATCGCGTTGCCGTGTGAGTCGGCCAATACCTGAAACTCGATATGCCGCGGATCTTCCAGAAACTTTTCCATGTAGACAGTGCTATTGCCGAACGCGGTACCGGCCTCGGCCTTGGTCATTGCAATCGCATTCAGCAAGGCACTTTCGGTATGTACGGTGCGCATACCACGACCGCCGCCACCGCCGGCAGCCTTGATAATGACCGGATAACCAATTTCCCGCGCCATTTTCAGGTTGGTTTCTTCATCTTCACCCAACGGGTCGCCATTACCCGGCACGCAAGGGATACCTGCCGCCTGCATGGCTTTTTTTGCGGCGATTTTATCGCCCATCATGCGGATTGTTTCGGGTCTCGGCCCGATAAACACGAAACCGCTTTGACTGACTTTTTCGGAGAAATCGGCGTTTTCGGATAAAAAGCCGTAACCGGGATGGATCGCCTCGGCGTCCGTGACTTCGGCCGCACTGATAATCGCCGGGATATTTAAATAACTGCCGGCAGATGCGGCAGGCCCGATACAAACCGCTTCGTCGGCCAATCGTACGTGTTTTAAGTCGCGGTCCGCTTCTGAATAGACGGCCACGGTCTTAATACCCAACTCACGGCACGCCCGCAAAATGCGCAATGCAATCTCGCCGCGATTGGCGATAACAATTTTCTCAAACATAGTCGAGCCCCTTTGTCGGTTATTCGATGATAAACAAAGGTTGGCCGTATTCGACCGGATGGCCGTTTTCAACCAGGATTTGTTTGATTTTGCCGCTTTTATCGGCTTCGATCTGGTTGAGAATTTTCATCGCCTCGATAATGCACAAAGTTTGACCGTTGCTAACCGACTGACCTATCTCGACAAACGCTGCCGAGCCGGGCGAAGCCGAGCGGTAAAAAGTACCAACCATCGGCGACTTAACCACATGGCCGCTGACTTTTTCTTCAACCGGAGCCGCCGCGACCACTGCCGCAGCCGCAACGGGAGCGGCAACAGGCGCAGCATATTGCACGGGAGCCGCCGCTGAATATCGGCTGATTTTTACAGACTCTTCGCCTTCGCGAATCTCTATTTCAGCAATATCCGATTCCTCGATAAGATCAATCAGTTTTTTTATTTTTCTAATATCCATTGTTCTGA
>CAZGUM010000162.1:0-9396 GCA_964529085.1 uncultured Methylomonas sp.
ATCAGAATCGGCGTGGTCGCCACTTCGTCGGCAATCCACAGGCTTTTGGTGGTCAGGCTGAGCATGTAGTCGGCGCCGGCTTGGCCGCCGGCCAGCAAGTCGGCGTCCTCCAAGGAGTCGATGCTGACGGTGAAGCCTTCCTGTTTCAAGGTGCGGATGCACTCGGCCAGATGCGGAAACGGTGTGCCGGGCAGGCAACCGATGTCGATCACATCCGCGCCGTTGGCTTTATAGTAGTAAGCGCGCTCGATCACCGCCTCGACGCTGATGTTCGGTGCGTCGGTGATTTCCGCGAAAATCTTGGTTTGGTATTGGCTGAGGTCGTAATGCTGGGCGGCCATGCCGAAGTACTGCGGTAAATCTTTGATTTCTTCCGGGCCGCGTTCGAATGGTACGCCAAAATGTCGGGCCAGGGCATCTAGGTCGCCCCGGCAGCGGCCCGGCAAAATCACCCGGCCGGCGCCTTGCGCATCGGGCATGCGGCGGATAATCATATCGCTGGTAATCAATGCGGCTACCGTCACGCCCATCACATACACTTTGTACTGAAAGTCCGGCTGCATTTTTTCCAATACCTGCCGGACTTGCTTTTCCGCCAGCCGGCCGGTGATAAACAGGATGCGCTCGGTCATAGACTAGCCAGCCTGGCATTGACTGCAACGATCAGTTGCTCGACATCTTCGACTACTTGGGTATAAGGAAAACTGCGGATTTTGTCGGTGGCTTCCAGATCGATGGGGCGCGGATAGACCATGAATTTTTTCTTGCCGGGTGCGGTGGTTTCGATCTCCGGCATGGTGTCGCAAGGGTAGACGATACTGGGCACGCGGCATTTGCCGGCCTGGGAGTACAGATTGGTCACCAATGAATCGGCAATTCCCAGCACGCATTTGGCGATGGTATTGGAGGTGGTCGGGGCCATCACAAAGGTATGGTAATAGCCCTTGTAGAACAAGCCGACCGGCGGCGCCGAAGCGGCCTTGTCGCGGTAGACCGGCATTTTTGCTCTGACATCGTCCAGGCGAATCCCATACATTTTCAACACTTCCTCGCCGGCCTGACTCAAGTACAGATCGACATTGTCCAGCGTCAACATGAATTCGAGACATTCTTCTATATAGTGTCCGGAGCCGGTAATAGCCCAGGCGAGACGCGGCGTGGTCATGGCAGGTGTAGTCGTTTTGTGGACGTCGCATTATACGTGAACACAGGTGCTATCGACTATCCCGCGACCAGAGGTTAGCATGCAGGCCGTTCATCCCGCATTTCTGCTGTCGCGCGATAGATGAATTTGTAAGTTTGGACTTACAATTAATGCCTTGGATGCCGACTAAACTACCTCTTTCCTTGCCGTCATGGACAGTCTAAATTCTTTAATGCCTAACCCCGCCCAAACCGAGAAAAAACCGCAGGTCATTGCGTTTGCCGGAGCCAAGAACGGCGTCGGTAAAACCAGTGTGGTCGCCAATGTCGCGGCGGCCCTGGCTTTGCGCGGCAAGCGGGTTTGCGTCGTTGATGTCGATACCGGCCTGTCCAATATCAACGCTTTGCTCGGCTTGCGGCCGGCATATCGCTTCGATCAGTTGCTAAGCGGCGAAAAATCCCTGGCGGAACTGTTGCTGAAAACCAGCGACGGTGTGGCAGTGTTGCCGGCCGCTTACGGAATCGGCACCGAGTTGCCGTCCGGCGAGCAATTGTCCCGGCTGACGGAAGCGTTGAGCGAACTGGAGGCACAATACGATTATTTTCTGATCGACACGGCCGCGACGCTGACCCCTAGCGTGTTGCGCTATATCGAATTCGCCCGGTCCGCGTTTGTAGTGGTGAGCGGCGACCCTGCGGCGCTCACCGATGCCTTTGCCTTGCTGAAGGCCTTAAATGCCCGGCAGTATGCCGGCAATCTGCGCGTGGTTGTGAATCAGGCGGTCGATTATCCGGCGGCGACCGACACCTATCGGCGCTTTGCCGCCGTGGCGGAAAAATGCTTGAAATTGAAAGTGGAATACGGCGGTTTTGTGATTCGCGACGAGACTTTGCCCAAAGCCGTGGCCTTGCAAATGACGGTGGTGGATTTAGCCGCCAACTCTCCGGCCAGCCGTTGTTTGTTTGCGTTGGCCGATAACATTATCAAGCATATCGGTAGCGATACGGCTGGTGGCGGGCTGTTGGAATATTGGCAAACTTTGTTAAACGCCGAATCCGCGCATCATGCGGCGGCGGCCGATGGCGATAACCAAGCTTTACCGAGGGCGAATTCGCCGATTGCGGCCGATAAGACGGAGCCTGGCATCGGCGAGTTGAGTCGGCGCCTGCTGTCGGCGATGAAAAATCAATTACTGGATCAGCCGGAACTGGAACGTTTTACCGGCGAATTTGTAGAGTCATATTGTGAGCATTTCGGGCGTTTTCCCAGTGCATTTAAACAGCTGTTTTATCGTTGGTTGGAAACCGAAAATTACGCGGAGTCGCGCTTGGTCGAGTTGGCCGCGACCTTGGAAGCCTTGCACGCCATGCGTTATCAACGGCCGATGTTTAGCCTGGAAGAAAATGCGGCGCGTTTGGTGGCGCAATTGCAAGGCCGGCAACAACAGCATCGCGACTTGGTCGAGCAGTTATGCGCGGCCTACCGGCAGGCTTTTCACGAAGAGGTGTTCGATGCCGAGCAGGTCTTGTTGGAGCGCATGCAAGCCGAGGATTTTACGGAACAGCATTTCGAAGAGTTGTTGCAAAAATTGCGAAACGGCTTTCAAGCCCGCTTCCATCGGCCCTATCAAAGCCGGTGTGAGGTTGCTCTGGCCTCTACCGTCGAAGCCTTGCAGGCGATGGGGATCGATCAACAAAATCTGCAGGATGAAATCACCATGCTGATGCACGGTTTTCAGCTGCTGGGTTCGCGGCGGGAAAAATTGCTGAACGCGATCAATACGGTGCAAAATGCCGACGTTCCGCCCATGCCTTCCGACGCCCTGGATGGCTGAAATACGGTATTAGCCGCAGGTGCCAATTCGGCTTAGACTCGCCTCTTGCAGGTTTTTAACGGGGCAGGGGCGTTATCTCGGCAATAATCGCAACATATTCAACTTTACCGGCTGAACGGCCCGAAAGCTAAGCCGTCTGTCTTCGACTCCGCCGCTCCGGCAGCCGGCTTGGCTTTGCATGCCTGTGTGGGTAAGTCGGACATGATGCGGCCGGGTTCGCTATCATCCATTTAACCTAACGGTATTTCCGATGCCGCATAACCGCTAAATTCCCGACTTTATAGCGTTTCGATAAATTGCGCCATATCCCGCATGTAGTGTGCTATTTGCCGGGCTGTTATCGCTTTGATGCGTAGTATCAATAAGTTGGGTGTTAGAGTGAATGTGCTGAAATCCGCGATTTCCCGCATTCGTTGTACTTAAGGACAATTCCCAACCGATTTCCAGGCGCTTGATCCTCGCACTCAGCAAAATCGCTTGTTTTCACCTTTCTTCAATAAATCAATTGCTTACCGCCAATTCGTCACTGTGTTGGCACCCGTTGACTGGCCCCGTCGGCATCCTGCTTCGCTTTTGGTAATAACTTAAGCTTGGCACATGCATTGCTAAACCTCCGGAAACACTGAGTGGACTTTCGTCGATAAAAACCGTCCAGGTCAATACCCAGGCCGGAAAGGCGTTCGGTACCACGGAATCTGTTCAATACCGGCGCTGTTACCCAAACCGGTAACGGCAACCGTCATTTAACATAGGATAGGTTACGCGCTCATGCCCATAAAAAACCGGCAGCTTCAACAGACCCGCGCGCCCATATTCTCGTTTGTGCCCGGCCCGCCGCTGTAATCGAAACCAAGCCATTTCCGGCATCGCTAACCCATCGCCCCGCAAACCCAGGAACTTAATATGCACACACCGTATTGGCCCTCCGCCTTTTGCCGCACCCGCAACCGCCAACAAGCCGTGCGCCGCGTATCCACCGCCCGGATAATGCTGGCGCTGCTGTGGCCGTTGCTGCCGGCCACCGCTTGGGCGGCAACAACAGCCGCAGTGCCAGCCACGGTTGCCGCCGCCCAAGCCACTATCCAATTCAGCCAAAGTAAAACTCCGGGTGCGGAATTACAACTCAACGTCAAACAAGCCCTGTTGGCGGACATAATTAAAGAAGTCGCCGCCAAAACCAAAGTAGATATCCATTACTCCGTGCTGCCGGCAACCCCGGTCACCGCCACCTGCGTCGCCGACAAAGTCCAACAGCTATTGGAATGTCTGGTCGGCAAGCAAATCGGCGTCGTCAGCCAAAAACCGGAAGGCAGCCCGCAAGAACAAGTCTGGCTGCTCGGCTCCAGCATGGGCGGCTGTCCGGCCACGACCGCCAAGGCCCCGGAAGCGCCGGCCCCCATCGCCCCACCCACGCCGGAACAACAAGCTGAAGCCGACCAGGCCCAACAAGAACACACCCAGGCCATGCTCAAGCAGGCCAAGTCCAAAAATCCCGACGAGCGCTTCTCCGCCCTTGGCAATCTGGCCGACCCCGGCAATCGAGACCCGGCCATCGATCAAGCCTTGCGCGACGCCCTGAAAGACAAGGACGCCAACGTCCGTTCCCAAGCCGTGGCCGCGATGGCGATGCGCGGCAGCGACGACATGCTGGAACAACTAGGCCTGGCCCTGCAAGACGCCGACGCCGGGGTGCGCATGGCCGCCATCGGCGCCACCAACGACAACGGCCTGCTGCAACAAGCCCTGCGCGACAAAGATCCAGCCGTTAGAGGTTTGGCGCAAAGCCGTTTGAACCAATTGGAGCGCATCGCCGCCCGGCAAAACCAATAAGCAGGCGCGATAAATGAAGGGCTAATTGTCAGCAAAGTTGGCTGGGTTTACCCAAGGGCATAAAAGCACAGCGTAACCCAGCATCATCAAAACATACGCTCCCTCTCTCTGGGAGAGGGTTGGGGTGAGGGCGTGAGGTTAACCCAACAAAAAAGCCGCGCGCCTAACGGGCGGCGGCGCAAGGGAATCAACGCCACGGACGGCATTGGCCCAGGGCCGAAAGGCCCTAGGCAAGCGGCTCCGGAAATGGCAGTTTCCGGGGCCAAACGCCGGCAAGTCGCAAGACTCGGCGCATTTTAGTGTTGTAGTCATTTAACCGGGCTTAACGCCCAAGGAAATTATATGAAATTCAATGCAATAAAACTGGCTTTTTCCGCAACCGCTCTGCTGGCCGCTTCCGGCTTTGCGATGCAGGCGCAAGCGCATTGTTTGACTCAGTCCATCGCCACCGCCAATCCGAGCGCGTTTCAACAAGACGTTTATAACTTTGTTTGCCCAACAGGTACGGCTAGTGTGGTAGGCAAAGCGAGTCTGATATCAGGTACTCAACTGGCATATCAAATCGGAAAAGGCGGATTCACGTTTGCTTCGACGACAGACACAACGGCCAGTGCCGCAGCTACCTGTACGACTGCCGTCGGCCCCGGAGGTTTTACTTGGGAGATTTTATCCGCCGGTACAGTTGGGCCTATCTCCATAAATGGTGGCCCTGGCGTTTATACGCTGGTGGCTTCTAAAAGCACCACTGCCGCAGCGACCTACGGTATCGAGTTCCATTGCATGACTGGCGCCAATGGTACTGGCACAGAATTGCAACCTGCCTCCGGTGTCTGGGAACAAGGTGGCCCGTTGTCGGTAGCCGGCACCGGCCTGACCGATGGCTTGGATGCCGTAAGCGGTAGCAGCAGTGCGGCTAACGATACCAACACCGACGTCAATCTGACGATCAACCACTAAGCGTCTCGTGCTTGGCCGCGCCCAGACGGGCGCGGCATTTTGTGTTTAAAAATAAACAGTACGACGCTTTTGAAGCCTACCTTGACACTAAACGGACTTTTCTCCATGACCGCCTCGAATAAACAGAACAACAAACTCGGCTTGGCCCAAACCTCGCTGCAAGCCCTGACCGCCGCTGCATTGGCCTTGCCCGGCCTATTGGCAGCGCCGCCTACGATGGCTGAGGACGACGAGGTGGATTTCAGTTACAGCCATTATCAAGAAGGCCAGCGCAGCGGCAATAGCCTGTTGCTTTACAACGCCGTGTCCGGGGTTTACAAAAACTATGCGCTACCCAAGCCCGCTGCGCCGATCGAAGCCGACACTATTCGAGGCAGTGCTCGGGTTAGCCTGACGGACCGCATCAAGTTTGGCTTTAATTACATAGAGGACATTTGGTCGGGCGCCACGCCCTATGGCAGCGCGCCAGAGAACTCTCACGCATACGGCACCAAGCATATCACCGACTTTGTCAATGCCGACGGCGACTATGTGTTGACCACCGCCTCGCCTTTGGCGTCGGGTGGTGAAAGCCTCACTGACGGTAAGGGGCATTTTTTTACGCCGAGTGGTTTCGATCCGAATACCGGAAATGCCACTTCCTACGTCCAAGACCGCATGGCACACGTTATGGGCTACGCCTCGCCGGAAATACGCAAGCAGGGCGATTTTAAGCTGAGTTACGACTGGGACAACGCTCAGGTCGGTCTCGGCGGCGGCGTTTCCACCGAAAACGACTTCGATTCGCGCTTCGTCAACCTCAGCGGGCGTTTGGACCTCAATCACAAGCGCACCATCTTGGATTTCAGCCAAAGCTATACCAGTAGTGATGTCAAAGCGACCAATCTTGGGGGTAGAGGGTTTGTGGTCCTACACCCCAAAGCCACGGACAAGGGGTTGTTTGGTAACCGCCAAGATTGGACCAGCCACTTAGGTCTGACCCAGGTCATCAGTCAAGACGCAGTCGTGAATCTGGGAATAGCTTATGGCCGCAACACCGGTCTCCTGGAAAACCCCTACAAGGCTACCTGGATCGGCGGCATCGACCCCAGCGAGGCGCTGATCGACGGTTTTTATCAAACCCATGGTCAGGCGTTTTTCGAACGCCGTCCGGACGCCCGCAACCAATGGAGCGGCAACCTGGGCTGGACCCAATATGTGCAACCGCTGGAGGCTGCCCTCCATTTCAATTACCAGTTCTCCCACGACGATTGGGACGTGAATGCCCACACCTTCGATGTCGACTGGGTACAACCATTAGGCGATGGCTGGAGCTTGACCCCGCGCGTGCGTTATTACTCGCAATCGGCGGCCAATTTTTACCAACCCTACTTTGTGGTCGGCTATGACAATGCAACCTTACATTACGATTTGCCCAACAACTTTTCCAGCGACCAGCGCCTATCCAGCTTCGGTGCGCTCAGCGGCGGCGTGGTGTTGGCCAAGCAATTCGCCAAGGGCGTCAGCTTCGAGACCGGCTTCGAGTATTACAGTCATCGCGGTAACTTGAAATTGGGCGGCGGCGGCGAGCAAGCCTTTGCCGACTTCGATTATTGGGTGGCCAATGCCGCGCTCAAGGTCAAGCTGTCCGCCATCGGCCGGGCCTTCGACGGCGGCGGGGCCGGCGACGAGCACGGTCGTCACGCCGAGCACGCCAACGTGCCGGCCGGCTTGATGTTCGCCCACACGCTAAACAAGGCCGGCGATGTGATGGTCGGCTACCGTTACCAACACAGCCGCCAGGCCGGCGGATTTCTGCATGGTGGCCGCGAGGTCAGCCAGGATGAGGCGGCAATCGGTGGTTGCCCCGGCGCTTTACGCGTCGATGCCGACGGATTGAATCACTATGACGGCCTGTGCCCGATGTTGCCGACCGAGATGACCCAAAGCATGCATATGCTGGAGCTGATGTACGCGCCAACCGACTGGCTGACTCTAATGCTGATGCCGCAATTCATGGACATGCAGATGCCAATGTCTATGCCTGCGTTAGCTATGAAAAACCTTTCGCACGGAGACGAGATGGATGATAGCACTCACCAATCCGGTGGTCTCGGCGACACCGGCTTCTATGCCCTGGTCACACTGTTCGACACCCCTAACCACCACCTCCATGCCGGCGTCGGCGGCTCCGCGCCGACCGGTGACGTGGCACAGATACGAAAGGACGGTCTGCGCAGGGATGCGACTTTTATGGACTACAGCATGCAGCTCGGCAGCGGCACCTGGGACTTGAAACCCAGCTTGACCTATACCGGCAAGGCCGAGGCCTGGCACTGGGGGGGGCAACTGGGCGGTACCTGGCGCGCCGCTTCGCGAAATGCATCTGCCTACAAACTGGGTGATATCTTCGAGACCAGCGTCTGGGGTGGTTACGACTGGACCGATTGGCTATCCTCGAGCGTGCGCCTGGCCTACACCTGGCAAGGTCCCATCAAGGGCCGTTTTCCGCGTAGCACCCGATTTGACTCTCAACTAGGTAGCTGTAACCAAGTCGATTTCACCTATTCCGATTTAGACCCCGATACCGGAGAACCTATTGGCGATCCATATTTCCATCCGGACGAGTACACAGCGTGTCAGGCAAATATCGAGGACCAAAAACGCGCTAACGACGCGACGGACCACATGAGTTCCCAAGACTACCCCCGCAACTACGGCGGCCACTACTTGGACCTGGGCCTAGGCGTGGCGGTCACGATCCCCAACGGCGCCTTCGCCGGACACCGCCTGGCCTTCGAATGGCAGCAACCCTTGTATACCAACGTCAACGGCTACCAGCTCGACCGCGATCACGCCCTGACCTTTACCTGGAGTTACGGGTTTTGATGGGGGCAAACCCGACCTACGCCGATTCTGTAAAAGCTGTTAATCGTTTAACGGGAGAAAAGTACGATGACAAAAACCGTTTTAACCGTGGCCGTGCTGGCAACTCTGGCCGGCTGTGCCGCGCCGCGCGATCCGCAAATTCCGGCGGCACTGAGCCGCGATCTGGATGGCGCCGACGCCAAGCAAAAGCTGGCGTATGCGGCGGGCTATCAACATGCCAAGACGCTGCTGGCCGCCAACAATCCGTTCGACAAGGATGCTTTCAGCCAGGGCTGGTACGACGCCTTGCTGGAGCGCCAGCCGCGCTTGGCGGTCAGTGAGGCCGAGCACGTCGGTATCGGCCAGTCGCTGGTGCAATTCAATTTGGACGCGGCCCGCGAGTTGGCGTTGAAGCAAGGTCGGCAATTTCTGGCGCAAAACAAAACCCGGCCCGAGGTGAAAACCCTGGACAGCGGTTTGCAGTATCAAATCGAAGCGGCGGGCGCCGGCAAGCGCTCGCCCAAGCTCGAAGACAGTGTGCAGATTATGTATCGGCTGACCCGCATCGACGGTAGCGAATTGGCTAAGGACGCCTTGCCTGGCCTGAGCCTGCGCAAATCGGTGGTCGGCAAACTACCCAAGGGCTTGCAGGAAGCCTTGGCCTTGATGGTGGAAGGCGCCAAGTGGCGCTTGTATCTGCCGCCGGATTTGATGCACGGTGCCAATGGCTCGCTATCTCACGGCATTTTGCCGAATGAGACGCTGATTTGCGAGTTGGAGCTGG
>CAZGUM010000163.1:0-9316 GCA_964529085.1 uncultured Methylomonas sp.
GCCGGACGGTTTCTTCAAAGGCCGTCAAATCATTGCCGGCAACGACGAAGATTAACCGTTTTAAACTGCCGTAGGTCCTGGCTCGCTGCTTATTAAGGAACGAGTCGGGTAAGCCTCGGATACTGACCGCAAGTATCGCGCTTCCCCCGCAAGCGTCATAACTGCAAGCAGTAATATTCGATATTTATAGTCTCTGGGTAAAGCCGACGCGTTTCGACAGCGCTTGGCTCCTTTCAACTACTGGAGTTAGTCCTAAGCGTGAGCTCAACTCTCTCAATTGACGCCATGGGTGGGGATTTTGGTCCTCAAGTTACCGTTCCCGCCTCACTGGCCTGTTTAAGAAAAAATCCTGATTTAAATCTGATCATGGTAGGCGATGAAGCAATTCTCAATAAGCTGTTGTCGCCAGCGCTGGTCGAGTTTAAAGGTCGGATCAGTATTCAACACGCCTCGCAGGTCGTCGAAATGGACGAAGCACCGCAAAAAGCCTTGAAGAACAAAAAGGATTCGTCAATGCGGGTTGCGATTAACTTGGTCCAGGAAGGCAAGGCCGATGCCTGCGTCAGTGCCGGCAATACCGGTGCCTTAATGGCTACAGCCCGTTTTGTCTTAAAAATGATTCCGGGCATCGAGCG
The DNA here is from genome assembly GCA_964529085.1 of uncultured Methylomonas sp. GTDB lineage: Bacteria > Pseudomonadota > Gammaproteobacteria > Methylococcales > Methylomonadaceae > Methylomonas. The sequence goes on from CAZGUM010000163.1 coordinate 636, forward strand.
CCCGGCGATCATTTCCACCCTGCCATCGGTTTTTGGCCATACCCACATGCTGGATTTGGGCGCCAACGTCGACTCCAGCGCCGAACATCTTTACCAATTCGCGGTGATGGGCGAGGAAGTGGTCAAGGCCGTGGAAAAAATCGATCGCCCGCGCATCGGCTTGCTGAACATCGGCGAAGAAGATATGAAAGGCAACGAACAAGTCAAAGCCGCCGCCAAATTGCTGGAAAATTCATCGCTGAACTATATCGGTTACGTGGAAGGCAACTCGATCAACGCCGGCAACGTCAAAGTCGATTTAATCGTATCCGACGGTTTCGTCGGTAACGTGGCGCTAAAATCGATTGAAGGCGCTGCAAAAATGATAGGCGGCAAATTGAAAGACAGTTTTTCACAGAACTGGCTGACCAAATTAGCTGGATTGATTGCTTATCCGGTCCTGAAACGCTTCAAGGACAGCATCGATCCGCGCCTCTATAACGGCGCCAGTTTCATCGGCCTGCGCGGCCTGGTTATCAAAAGTCACGGCGGCGCCGACGCGCTGGCTTTCGAAACCGCCATCCATTTGGCCGAAGTCGAAGTTGCGCAAGGCGTTATTCGTAAAATCAGCGAAAAATTAGAACTCGCGCTGGCCCAAAAGGTTGAGGAATGACACGCTGGACTCATGTTATCGGTACGGGCGGCTACCTGCCTGAAACCATACGCACCAATGACGACATATCCACCATGGTGGATACGTCCGACAGCTGGATCTACGAAAGAACCGGCATCAAAAGCCGCCGTATAGCCGGACCGGAAGAAACCGCGTCCAGCATGGCGGAAATTGCCGCCAGACAAGCCGTCGAAATGGCCGGCATTGCCGCCGAAGACATCGACATGATAGTCGTCGCCACCGGCACCCCCGATCGGGTCTACCCCAGCACCGCCTGCCTATTGCAGGAGCGCCTGGGCATCAAACAATGCGTGGGCTTCGATATTCAAGCCGCCTGCTCCGGCTCGGTTTACGGCCTGAGCATTGCCGATCAATATATCAAAACCGGTTTTGCCAAAAATGTGTTGGTGGTTGGCACGGAAGTCTGTTCGCGGATTGTCGATTGGACCGACCGCGGCACTTGCATCCTGTTCGGCGATGGCGCCGGCGCAATATTGCTGACCGCGAGCGATCAACCCGGTATTCTTTCGACGCATATTCATTCCGACGGCGGCTACGAAGATTTACTGTACTGCCCCAATCCGCAAGTCGCGGCGGCCGCCAAACAAAACGAAGCGGCTTACATCAGCATGCGCGGCAACGAAGTGTTTAAAGTGGCGGTCAACACGCTGGGACGGATTGTCGACGAAACCCTGGAAGCCAACGGCTTGCAGCAAAGCGACATCGATTGGCTGGTACCGCATCAAGCCAATACCCGCATCATCGCCGCTACCGCCAAGAAACTGGGCATGTCCATGGATCAAGTGATACTGACCTTGGAAACTCAAGGCAACACCTCATCCGCCTCTGTGTTGCTGGCATTTAACGAGGGCGTGCGCGACGGCCGTATTCAACGCGGACAAACCGTATTAATGGAAGCATTTGGAGCCGGCTTCACCTGGGGTTCCGCATTAATCAGGTACTAAACATGACTACGATAGAACAAAGTTACAATCTGGCGTTCGTATTTCCAGGGCAAGGCTCGCAAGCCGTCGGCATGCTGGGTACCTTGGCTGCCGCCAACCCCCTGGTAAAGCAAACTTTCGAACAAGCTTCGGACGTGCTGGGATTCGATCTGTGGAATCTGGTCGCCAACGGCCCGGACACCGATTTGAACCAAACCCATAACACCCAGCCGGCGATGCTGGCGGCCGGCGTTGCAGTATGGCGGGCCTGGTGCGAAAAAACCGACATCAAACCCGCATGGATGGCCGGCCACAGCTTGGGCGAATACACTGCCCTGGTCTGCTCCGGCGCGCTGGGCTTTGAAGACGCCATTCGCCTGGTGGCCGAACGCGGCCGATTGATGCAGGAAGCCGTACCGGCCGAAAAAGGCGCGATGGCGGCAATACTGGGTCTGGAAGATCATCAAGTGGTTAACACTTGCGCCGAAGTCGCCAACGGCGAAATTGTTGCCGCCGCCAATTTCAACGCTCCGGGCCAGGTCGTCATCGCCGGCGAAACTGCGGCGGTAGAACGGGCCATGGAAGCGCTGAAAGCATTGGGCGCGAAACGCGCGTTGAAATTACCGGTAAGCGTCCCGTCGCACTGCGCGCTAATGGAAGCCGCTTCCAACCAATTGTACGAAATACTGCAAGGCATTAATGTCGAGATGCCGAATAGCACGCTGATCCACAACGCCGACGTTAAATCGCACGGCTCGCCGGAAGTGATTCGTTACGCATTGAAAGAACAATTATTCAAGCCGGTGCGCTGGGTAGAAAGTGTCAAATTCATGCACGAGCAAGGCGTTACCACCTTTGTCGAATGCGGACCAGGCAAAGTATTGATGGGCTTAAACAAGCGCATCGCGCCGGACGCGGCTCATCTGACCTTATTCGACACCGATACCATCAACAATGCTGTGGAGCAACTCCGTGGATAAAAAACTTGCTATCGTAACCGGCGCCAGCCGCGGCATAGGCCGGGCCATAGCCGAAAAATTAGTCGCCGACGGTTTTTGGGTCGTCGGTACCGCCACCTCCGACAGCGGTGCCGAAGCCATTTCCGCGTATCTGGGCGACAACGGCAAAGGTTATAAACTGAATGTGGCCGACGCCACGGACATCGAAAGCTTTATCAAAACCACCGGCGACGCCTATGGCACACCGGCGGTGTTGGTCAACAATGCCGGCATCACCCGCGACAACCTATTGATGCGAATGAAAGACGAGGAATGGGCCGACATCATCAGCACCAATCTCACCTCAATTTTCCGGATGAGCAAAGCCGTGTTGCGCGGCATGATGAAAGTCCGTTACGGCCGCATCATCAATATTTCCTCGGTAGTGGGTTCCACCGGCAACGCAGGCCAAGCCAACTACGCGGCAGCCAAGGCCGGCATGATCGGCTTTGCCAAATCGATGGCGAAAGAAGTCGGCTCGCGCGGCATCACCGTCAACACCGTCTCTCCCGGCTTTATCGATACCGATATGACCAAGGAACTGTCGGAAGACATTAAAAACGCACTGCTTGGCTCGATTGCGCTGGGCCGTTTGGGCCAGCCGGAAGAAATTGCTCATGCCGTATCTTTCCTGGCTTCGGAACAAGCATCCTATATAACTGGCGAAACCTTGCATGTGAACGGCGGCATGTACATGCCTTAAAGGCTGTAACCTTTCAAAAAGGCCGGCAACCAAAGCGTTGCCGGCCTTTTTTATCGACTTGAATTAACCGCGCTGCAACACCATCGCCACTGCGGCGGCCCGCGTCGAAACGCCCAGTTTCTCGAAAATATGTTCCAAATGCTTGTTCACGGTTCTGGGACTAGTGGTCAGGATAATTCCGATTTCCTTATTGGTCTTGCCGCGGGCGATCCACATCAAAATCTCGGCTTCGCGGAAGGTCAATTTCAATTTATCGCGTAAGGTTTCCGGCGTCCATTGTGCGTCTTCCCGTTGCAGTAACAACAAATATTCGTCCGGATTCTGACAGGCACTAACTCGCAACGCAAAGCCGGGCGCCAAGCGATGAGCTTCGGATTCCGCTGCTGTATCATTCCGCCCACTTTGCCGCAACCAACGCTGAAACCAGCCGTGCAGGGTTTCCGGCAGCCTACTATTCTCGGGCGGCGCCGTGCCCTGCAATTCGGCAAAGTCAGCCAACCATTCGCCGGCAGCCGGCGTTAACCAAACCATTTGCCCGGATGCGTCGACAGCCACGGCAGCAAATTCGTGGTGATCCAACAAACTTTCCGCCCGCCGCAAATTCCGGGTTTGCGTCAAATGCACTTCAATGCGCACCAACACTTCGGCCGGCCGAATCGGTTTGACAATGTAATCCAAGGCACCTTCGCCAAAGCCACGCAGCAAATCGTCCAGTTCGCTCAAGCCGGTCATGAACAACACCGGAATCGGCGCGGTGTCCGGATCGGCTTTCAAGCGGCTGCAGGTCTCGAAACCGTCGATACCCGGCATCATCACGTCGAGCAAAATAATATCGGGCTTGATGTATTGAATCTGCTCTATCGCGGAACAACCGTCGGTAGCCACCAATACCCGGTAATTGGCTTCGGACAGCGTATCGGATAACAGGGCCAAATTGCCGGGCGTATCGTCGACTATCAATACGGTGCCATTGCTGGCGGATACATCCATCATCGGGAAACCTCCTGTTTTTGCATATTCAACAATTTCCTGATCTCGCCCACTCGAAATTGGTTAGCCAAGACCGTCAGCTTGGCAAAGAAAGCACTATAGCGCGGTTCGGTTTGACCGAGTTGCGCCAGAACTTTCTTCAAGCCCAACAAGTCGCCGATTCGTACGCATTCCACGCAAGCTTGCAATAATTCCGGCGGCGGCACCAACATCGGTTCGGAAAGTTTTTCGGAAACCGCCTGCGCGGCATCGTCTTGATAGACCCAGGCCAGCGACAAATACAGCTTCAGCTTGCTCATCAACTGCGGCACCTGAATCGGCTTGGATAGAAAGTCGTTGCAACCGGCATTCAACACCGCCAGCCGATCGCCTGGATAGGCGTTGGCACTCAGCACCACAATCGGCATCTGTAAACCGCGTTCGCGCAGACGCATCGCGGTTTCTATGCCGTCTATACCGCTCATGGAAATATCCAACAAAATCAGATCGGGGTGCTGTTCCACCACTTTATCCAAGCAAGCCTCCCCGGAATCGGCCTCTTCCAGATAAAAGCCCAACGGCTCCAATAAGGACAATAATAACTCCCGATGCTCGCGCTGGTCGTCCACAATCATGATACGACGGCGCGCACCTTGATAGCCGATGATGGGTGCATGCGGTTCGGCCTCGTTCTCTACCCCCAGGCTCGGTAACAACAGCCGCACGCTAAACGTGGAACCCAAGCCCAATCCGCTTTGCACCGTCAATTCGCCGCCCATCACCTCGGTCAGAATTTTGCTGATAGTCAGCCCCAAGCCGCTGCCCGACACCGCGTTGCCGGTCGGCGTGTCCAGCCGAGTGAACGGTTGAAAAATATTTTGCAATTGCTGCTCGTCGATGCCGCTGCCGGTGTCCGAAACTTGAAAGCTGGCCACGCCACTGCTGTAACCGATCCGAAACACGATGCCGCCCTGACTGGTGAACTTGATGGCATTGCCGAGCAAATTCATCAATATTTGCCCCACCCGCTTTTCATCGCCGCGTATCCGTTGTGGCAACACCGTAGTCAATTGACAATTGAAACTCAACCCCTTGTCTTCGGCCTGCGCTTTGTAGACATGCACCAAATGTTCGATAAAGCCGGGAAAATCAATAGGCTGGTATTTGAAGTCGAATTTGCGCGCCTCGATCCGGGCAATGTCCAGAATATCCTCGATCAGCGCACTCAAATGCTCGCCGCTGCGCTTTAAGGTGTCCACTGCCTGACGGCGGTTGTCCGGGATATTCGGGTCCTGATGCAAAATATGCGCGTAGCCAACGATGCTGTTCAACGGTGAGCGAATCTCGTGGCTCATATTGCTCAAGAAGCGGCTCTTGGCCTGATTCGCGGCATCTGCCATGCGCCGCGCCTGCTGCAACTTCAGATCGGTCTGTTTATGTTGTTCGATTTCCTGCAGCAGCAATTGGGTTTGCTTGGCGGTTTCCTCATGCGCCACCCGCCGGCTCTCGGCATTCAGAATCAACCACCAGGTGCACAGGCCGATGAACACCAGCAAGGACGCATATATCTTCAGGAAGTTGTTGATCAACAAGCCAAAGGCCGGCTGGTTATGCTGGACGCTCAATAAATCCTGGTAATAAATGATACTGATAAAAATCCCGGTCAGGATGGTCAAAAAACCGAATAACAGACCAAAGCGCAACAAGCGCAAACGCGCAGTGATGCCGATAAAATCCGGCATCAACGCCTTAGCCAAGCTCTCCAAATAATCGTCAAAGCGAAAACCCGGCTTACAGGCATCCAGGCAACGAGCATCCAGCGTACAGCACAAGGAACAGATACTGCCGGCATAGGCCGGACAATAGGCCATGTCATCGTGCTCGAATTCATTCTCGCAAATCGAACATTTATCGTGCGATTTACGATTGTGCTTTTTCCGATCGCGCGCCAGATAATGTTTACCGCCGCAACAATACGCGATGATCGGCACCAGTAAAAAGGCTAAACCCAAGGCGATAAACGCCGAAAAAGCCTTCGGCCATTCGCCAAACAAACCCACATAGGCCAGAATCGACACCACCGACGCCACAAACGTGGCGACCATCCCCACCGGGTTCAGGTCGGACAAATAGGCGCGCTTGAATTCGATTTCCTTCGGGCTGAGTCCCAACGGCTTGTTGATCATCAATTCCGCCGCCACCGCGCTGATCCAGGCAATCGACATATTCGAAAACAAACCCAACACCTTTTCCAGCGCGCCGAATACCCCAAACTCCATCAACAACAAAGCGATGAGTACATTAAACAACAACCACACTACCCGGCCCGGATGACTATGCGTCAACCTTGAGAAAAAATTCGACCAAGCCAGCGAGCCGGCATATGCATTGGTGACGTTAATCTTGATCTGACTAAGCACCACGAACAAGGTGGTGGTCGCCAAGGCGCATTGCGGATTCTCGAACAGCGCGTTATAGGCCACCAGATACATTTGCGTCGGCTCGTGGGCATGCTGCGGACTGATACCATGCCGAATCGCCAGATGCGCCAGCAAGGCACCGGCGATTTGCCGGACCACCCCAAACACGATCCAGCCCGGCCCGGCCGCCAGCATCGCTGCCCACCATTTGAATTTATTCGCTCTGGTTTTATCCGGCATAAAGCGCAGAAAATCCACCTGCTCGCCGATTTGCGCCACCATCGAAAATGCCACGGTGGTGGCGGTGCCGAACAACAGCCAATCGAAACCCTGGCCGCTGCCGGCGATCCAGAAATAAGTCTTTAAGGTCATCAGCGCTTCCGGCTCGGCATGGGCCACGGCAATGTAAGGCGCAATCAACAGCGCCAACCAGACCGGTTGAGTCCATAACTGCATCCGGCTGATCGTGGTAATACCGAACGTCACCAGCGGCACCACGATCACTGCGCTGACCACATGCGCGACGGCCAGCGGAATCTGGAAATACAGCTCTATCGCCAGCGACATGATCGAAGCCTCCAGCGCAAACAGCGTGAAGGTAAACGAGGCGTAAATCAGCGAAGTGACGGTGGAGCCGATGTAGCCGAAACCGGCGGCGCGGGTCAGCAAATCGATGTCGATATGGTAACGGGCCGCGTAATAACTGATCGGCAAGCTGGTGATAAAAATCACGATGCCGACGATCAAAATCGCCCAGCAGGCGTTGGTAAAGCCGTAATTGATCGACAGAAAACCGCCGATCGCTTCCAACACCAGAAACGACGTCGAGCCGAACGCGGTATTGGCGACCTGGAATTCGCTCCATTTCCGAAAGCTGCGCGGCGCGTAGCGAAGCGCATAGTCTTCCAGGGTTTCGTTGGCGACCAGGGCGTTATAGTCGCGGCGGATTTTGGTGATGTTTTGGTGAATGGCTGTCATTTGTTGTGTCGCTACCGCGACGGCTGTTTTGTATGTCGGGTCTCGGCCCGACAGCCGAGATACTTTCTTTTGCTTGGCCAAAAGAAAGTATCCAAAGAAAAGGCCACCCGGAATTCCGCCTTAATCCTGCGCTTCTCGCTTTTGCCGAGGGTTTTCGGAAGGGCCATCCTTGGCCCTCCGAAAACGAGCTGCATCCCTGCCGCTCCCCTATCGGGCTGTTCTCGCCAAAAGCTGCGATGCTCGGGGCGGAATAACGGGAGGAAAACCATCCCGATTCGTAGGCGTAGGGTGGGCACGGCTTTTTGTGCCCACGCGGATAATCCTTTCATTCCCCCGCAACCAAATCATCAACACCATCACCGCCCCAATCCATCGAATAAACGCCATCCTTAACATAACGATGAAACGTCGAATAAGGCCACTCGCTTACCCGCTGGCAATAACCATGCTTCACCGGGTTGTAATGAATGTAATCCATATGCCGGGCAAAATCGGTTTCATCCCGTATTTGATGCTCCCAATACCGACGTTGCCATAAGGTCGATTCCCGATGTTTGTTCTTGGACGCATTGATCCATTCGGCCCGCCGATATACGTCACCACATGCCACGCTCACCTGCCGTTTGATGATGCCCCAACGAGTTGCAAAATCTCCATCGCCAACCGGCAATGTCCAAATGCAATGCAAATGGTCCGGCAACAAAACCCAAGCATCAATGGTAAACGGCCGTTTCGCACGAGTGCTTGCAATCGCCTTGCGCAAAGCCTCCCGTATCGGTTCATCGCATAAAATCGTCTGCCGCCGATACGTCACCACCGTGAAAAAATACGTTGCTCCGGGATTTTGCGAGCGGCGATAACGGGACATTTCGGTTGTTAATTTTCGATGGTTAAATCAGGGTTTGTGGTTTCCCCGCGTGGGCACAAAAAGCGTGTGCCCACCCTACATTCCTATCACTTGGATAGCTTATACAAATTCAACCATGCCCTCCGATTGCATCAACTTCAACGCGAGAT
>CAZGUM010000164.1:0-9175 GCA_964529085.1 uncultured Methylomonas sp.
CCATTACGCCGTTAGCCAATAATGTTGCCGATACCTGGGATGGCATTGTCAACGGTAAGAGCGGCATTAGCCCGATCGATTCATTTGACATATCCCCATTTGCAACGACGTTCGGCGGTGTGATTAGAAACTTTAATATCGGTGACTACATAGCCGAGAAAGATGCCAAACGTATGGACGGCTTCGTGCATTATGGTATTGCGGCGGGCTGTCAGGCGATTGAAGATTCCGGTTTTGAGGTCACCGAAGAAAATGCCGAGCGTATCGGCGTGGCGATCGGCGCCGGTATCGGCGGTATCACCGGCATCGAAGAATGCTATGCCACCTATGTAGGCGGTGGGCCAAGGCGGATTTCGCCGTTCTTTGTGCCCGGCAATATCATCAACATGATATCCGGTAACCTGTCGATCAAATACGGTTTGAAAGGCCCTAACTTTGCAATCGTCACCGCCTGTTCGACCGGTACGCATAACATTGGCGACGCTGCGCGTTTGATCAAATACGGTGATGCCGACGTGATGGTGGCCGGCGGTGCGGAACGTTGCACCACCTCGCCGACCGCGATGGGCGGTTTTGCTTCGGCAAAAGCCTTGTCACGGCGTAATGACAGCCCCACCACAGCCAGCCGGCCCTGGGACCGCGACCGCGACGGCTTCGTCCTCAGCGACGGTGCCGGCGTAGTGGTGCTGGAAGAATTGGAGCACGCCAAGGCGCGCGGGGCGAAAATTTATGCCGAGCTGGTCGGTTACGGTATGAGCGGCGATGCTTACCACATCACCTCGCCATCCGAAGGCGGCGAAGGTGCTGCGCGCTGTATGCGCAACGCGATGCGTGACGCTAAAGTTAACCCGCAAGACGTGCAATATATCAATGCCCACGGTACCTCGACGCCTGCCGGTGATATTGGCGAAACCCATGCGATGAAATTGGCGCTGGGCGATTCCGCTTATAAAGTAGCAGTTAGCTCCACCAAATCGATGATCGGTCATTTATTGGGTGCTGCGGGGGGTATCGAAGCGGTGTTGACGGCCTTAGCCATCAAGCACCAAATTGCACCGCCGACCATTAATTTGGAAAATCCGGACCCGGAGTGCGATTTGGATTATGTGCCGAACACCGCCAGAAACATGAGCATCGATGTTGCGATTTCCAACTCGTTTGGATTTGGCGGCACCAATGGTTCGCTGGTTTTCAAGCGTTACCAATAAGCGCTTTCGCTTCAACAGTGTCTGGCTATGTTTTTATTAAACGGCGAGCACAGACACTGTGTCGATGTTTCTGATCGAGGTTTTCAATACGGCGACGGTTTGTTCGAGACCATTGAAGTATTGCAGGGTAAGCCATTATTTTTTGATCGGCATCTAAAACGGTTAGCCACGGGGTGTCGGCGATTGTTAATACCGATGCCTGACTGTTCGCTACTCGAAGCCGAGGCGCGGCAACTTTCCCACTCCGCGGACCGGGCAGTTCTAAAGTTGATTGTCACGCGCGGCAGCGGTGGTCGCGGTTATCGGCTGCCGGACCTAATCCTCCCCACCAGACTATTCAGTCTGCATCCTTATCCCGATTACCCACAGCAGTTTCAAATTGACGGCATTACCGCGCGTTTTTGCCGACAGCGCTTGGCGATGAATCCGAGTTTGGCCGGTATCAAGCATATGAATCGCTTGGAACAGATTTTGGCTAGAGCCGAATGGCAGGATCAGGCGATTCAAGAGGGTTTGATGCTGGATACCCAGGATAATGTCGTCGAGGGTACGATGAGCAATCTGTTTATCGTCAAGGCCGGTAGTCTGTATACTCCTCATTTACTGCAATGCGGAGTAGCGGGCATAGTGCGGGAGTTAATTATCGAATTCGCGCAACGGCTCAAACTACCATTGGTGGAACAGTCTATCGAGCAGGCCGCCGTTTTGCAGGCTGACGAAGTATTCGTCAGTAACTCGGTGATCGGTATCTGGCCGATCAAACGGCTGGAAACGCAGGATTTCAGCGTTGGCGTCATCACCCGGCATCTGCAAGATCTGTTCAATACGGCCCGAATGGCGGAGGTATAACGGTGTTCAAAAGCATAATCGCGTTCACGTTGATGATGGTGCTGTGCTTGGTATCGATTTGGGCCGGCATGCATTATCACCTGATCTTGAAGAAACCGGTGGTGCTGACCGAGACTGTCATTGAAATCAAAAAAGGCGATACGCTGGAATCGGTAGTTAAAAATCTGAGCACCCGGAACGTGACAGTGAATCGCTTATGGTTCCGGCTGTTTGCTTATCGGAAAAATCTGGATCACTTATTGAAAGTTGGCGAGTATGTACTGGCAAAAGGTTCCACCGCCGCCGATATTCTGCAACAACTAACCGATGGCAAAACCCGGCAATATTCGATTACCTTTCCGGAAGGCTGGTCGTTCAAACAGATGTTTCAAACCATCAAAAGTAACCCCAATCTGCAACATACTCTGACCGATAATCAACTGGAAGATTTGATGGCGCAAATCGGCTCGGATAAAAATCATCCCGAGGGTTTGTTTTTTCCGGATACGTATTTCTTTGAAAAAAATACCTCCGATGTTGATTTATTGAAGCGCGCACATGACCGGATGCAAGCGGTACTGAATGAAGAGTGGCAAAAGCGCGACCACGGCGTGCCTTTGGAAAACCCGTATCAGGCTTTGATTCTCGCCTCGATTGTCGAGAAAGAAACCGGCGTCGGCGAAGAACGCAGAAAGATTGCCGGTGTGTTTGCCCGCCGCTTGCAGAAAGGCATGTTGTTGCAAACGGACCCAACCGTAATCTACGGCATGGGCGACGATTACCATGGCGATATTCGGCATAAGGATTTGCGTGAGCCGACGCCTTACAATACCTATATCATCGAAGGTTTACCGCCCACACCGATTGCGATGCCTGGCAAGCAGGCCATCGTTGCGGCCTTGCATCCCGACCATGGCGATGCCTTGTTTTTTGTCGCCCGCGGCAATGGCCGACATGCTTTTTCCTCGACCTTGGCGGAACACGAAAAATACGTCGATCAGTATCAACGATGATACGCGGAAGATTTATCACCCTGGAAGGCGGCGAGGGCGTCGGCAAATCCACCAATCTGCAATTTATCAAGCAACTGTTGGAGGAACGGGAAATCCCGTTTGTGCTCACCCGAGAGCCGGGCGGCACCGGTATCGCCGAGAAGATTCGCGGGATTTTGCTGGAGCGGCAAGAGGAAAGTTTGACCGAGCAAGCCGAGTTGTTGCTGGTGTTTGCGGCGCGTGCCCAACATATTCAACAGGTGATTTTGCCGGCTTTGCAGCAAGGACAGTGGGTGGTATGCGACCGTTTCACTGACGCTACTTATGCGTATCAGGGTGGCGGCCGTAACATGGATATGCACACCATAGCCTGGCTGGAAAACACCGTACAAGGCTCATTAAGGCCGGATTTGACCTTTGTCTTTGACGCGCCGATAGAAATCGGTATACAACGCGCCAAGCACAGGGGCGAGTTGGATCGCTTCGAAACCGAGCAGTTGGCGTTTTTCGAAAGAGTCCGGCAAGCGTATTTGCAACGCGCCGCCACGGATCTGCATCGTTACAAGATTATCGATGCCAGCTTGCCTCTGCACGAGGTGCAACGGCAGTTGCGTAGCGAGCTGGCCGGCTTGTGATGTCTACCTATATGGGGATTTATCCCTGGCAACAGGATAACTGGCGGCAACTGCACGCTTATATCCAGCAACAACGCATTCCGCAAGCCTTGCTATTCTCCGGCGCGTCCGGTCAGGGCAAACGGCATTTGGCCGGATATTACGCCCGAACCCTATTGTGCCATGCACCGCTAGCCGATGCGAGTGCATGCGGGCATTGTGTCGGCTGTAAATTGTTCGATGCGCATACGCATCCCGATTTTCTGACCATCGAGCCCGACGAAGCCGGCAAGGCCATCGGGATCGATAAAATCAGGCAGTTGATTGTGAAACTGGCGTTGAAGCCGCAGTACGATGATGCCTACCGAGTGGTGATTATTCAACCGGCTGACGCATTAAATACTGCTTCGGCGAATGCGTTTTTGAAGTGTCTGGAAGAGCCGACCGAACGCACTTGTTTGTTGTTGATCAGCGAGCAACCTAGCCGATTGCCGGCGACGATCCGTAGCCGTTGCCAGAAAATCGATTGCGCAACGCCCGCGCATGAACTGGCGATGAGTTGGTTACAGCAGCAGGGTGTCGGAGAACAGGCTGAGTTGTTATTGACACTGGCCCAAGGTTCGCCTCTATTGGCGAAGCACTATGCTGAACAGAATATGGTTCAGCTTAGACAGCAGTATTTCGAGGCCTGGTTGCAGATCGCGCAAGGCAAGGAAAATTTATTGACGGTAGCCGAGCTCTGGCAAAAGCAGGAAAAAATCGATTTGACGGTTGTTTTATTGTGGATGGCAAGCTGGGTTGCAGACATAGTCAAATACGCGTACCGGGCGGAATCGCCGGCGATTGCCAATCCGGATCTGAAAAATGCCTTGCAAGCCCTTGCCGAGCGGCTAGAATTGAAACGCCTCTATCGGTTTTACGATAATGTGCTTACCACCAAGTCGCAATTGAACACGCAACTTAATAAACAATTGATGGTCGAGCAGCTATTGATTAGTTGGTCGCAACTGAATAGACAATAAGCGTATGGCAGAATCAGCAGCACCCAGACAAGGTATCTTGTCCTTATCGATCAAGGATAAAAATGCGCTGTATGCGGCGTACATGCCGTTCGTGAAAAACGGCGGTTTGTTTATTCCGACCAAGCGCGAATACGAGATGGGCGAGGAGGTGTTCATGTTACTGAATTTAATGGACGAAACCGAGCGTTTGCCGATTGCCGGCAAAATTATCTGGAAAACGCCTTCCGGCGCGGAGGGCTATCGAGCCGCCGGTATCGGTGTGCAGTTCAGCGATCAGGACGGCGGTGCTGCGAGGAACAAAATCGAAACCTATCTGGCTGGTGCTCTGGAATCGGATCGTTCCACGCATACGATGTAAATTTCCCTGTGGGCGGGGTTGTTCCGCCCGTTTTAACTTTTCGCAATTCTCATGTTCATCGATTCCCACTGCCATCTCGATCGCATCGATCTGGCGCCTTATGCTAACGATTTCAACACCTTTGTCGATGCCGCGCGGGCTGCCAAAATCCGCCATATGCTGTGTATCGCCATCGATATGGAAGCCTATCCGGCAATGCTGGAACAGGTGATGCCTTATCCGGATATTTCCTTGTCGGTGGGTGTGCACCCGAATGTCCATGATGGCCGCGAGCCGACGCTGGATGACTTATTGCAATTGGCAGATAACGAAAAAGTGATCGCCATCGGTGAGACCGGTCTGGACTATTTTCGCAGCGAAGGCGATCTGGAATGGCAATTTCAGCGGTTTCGAACGCATATCGCCGCTGCCAAAATCCTCAACAAACCTTTAATTATTCATACCCGCGAAGCCGGGCAGGATTCGTTAGATGTACTGAGGGAAGAGGGGGCGGATCAGGTTGGCGGTATTATTCATTGCTTTACCGAAGATTGGGCGTATGCGGAAAAGGCTTTGGACTTGAATTTTTATATCTCTTTTTCCGGCATAGTGACGTTCAAGAACGCGGAAGCAATCAAGGATGTGGCTCGTAAGATTCCTGCCGACCGCTTTTTGATTGAAACGGATTCACCTTATCTGGCACCAGTACCGTATCGCGGTAAACCGAACTACCCGACCTATGTGCGCTATGTAGCGGAACACATCGCCGATTTGCGCGAGACTTCGGTCGAAGCAATTGCCGAGCAATCGACCGAAAATTTTTATCGTTTGTTTGCCGGGTCTTCAGCGAATAGGTTATGTCAGGCCAGCAAAAAAAAACGGCCGGGTCTGAGTGATAGACCGGCCGTTTAGAGAGGTGGGGTATAACTCTCATTCCCCAAAGGGGCGCATACAAGAGTTGACTGCAGTCTACTGAAGCTAAACAGTTCTGAAAATGTGGCATATTGCCGCGTGACAAATTGTCGCTAGCCTAGTGTTTAATCCGATTCTTTAAAATGCTGTCATTGCATCGTCAACTTCTTGGTATCGCCTGTTCTAGCACAATTATTTTTCTCACAATATGGATCTGGAATTAAGTAGTCCGCTAGGTTGTTTTCAACTCAAGCGCCTGCCGTTTCGCAAAAACGAATTTTTACGGGCTTGGGACGCAGCGGACGAATATGTTCTGAATCATTTGGCTGCCGCAGGTATTTCGGCGCATGCCAATATCGTGATACTCAACGACAGCTTTGGTGCGTTGGCGGTTTCGCTTAGCGTTTACCAGCCAACAGCCATTTCCGATTCGTGGCTATCGCAACAGGCGACGCGAAACAACTTGGCATTGAATGGTATTGCTGGCGAGCAAGTGCGTTTGTTGGATAGCTTGTCGATACCGGAAGCCGGTATCGATTATCTGCTGATTAAAATCCCCAAAACACTAGCTTTGCTGGAGTATCAGCTGCTCAGGCTTAAGCCGTTGTTAAAGGCCGATTGTCAGGTGATCGCCGCCGGTATGGTGAAGGCCTTGCCGCCAAGTGCCTGGAAATTGTTGGAGCGTCTGATTGGGCCCACGCAACCATCCTTGGCGGTTAAAAAAGCCAGACTGATTTTTGCCAGTGTCGATCAAAATCTGCAGTTGCCGGAAAATCCTTATCCCACACGCTATCAACTGGAGAATAGCGAACTTGCGATCTGCAATCATGCCAATGTTTTTTCCCGCGACAGTCTGGACATAGGCACTCGCTTTTTATTGGAGCATCTGCCGCAGAATCCTACTTATCGGGATTTTATCGATCTGGGATGCGGCAATGGCGTTGTCGGGGTGATGCTTGCCAAGCAAAATTCCCAAGGGCGCATCGTTTTTATTGACGAATCGTTTATGGCTATCGCCTCGGCTAGGGAAAATTTCGCGGCTGCTTTTGCCGATAGCCGGGAAGCGGATTATTTAGTCGTCGATTGTTTAAGTGATTATCCGGAGAACAGCGCGGATTGCATAGTCTGTAACCCGCCGTTCCACCAGCTGCACACGATAGGCGATCATATCGCCTGGCAGATGTTCCAGCAGGCGCACAAGGTGTTACGTAAGGGGGGCGAGTTGAGGGTAATCGGCAATCGCCATTTGAACTATCATCTGGCCCTGAAGAAATTATTCGGCAATTGCCGACAAGTTACGGCTAATGCCAAGTTCGTGATTTTCAGCTGCTTAAAGTGCTGAGCTATTCGATGTTTTTATAATGCAGCGAAGAAATCTGTTCGGACACAATGCCAATTAGAAATATAAATAAAGACGACAAAAACAGCACCGCGCTCATATTGGTAAAGCGGTTCTCCGTGAAATAGGTGTAGCCGTAATAGCCTGCTCCCAAGCTGAACACCGCACTACTGATCGGCAGAAATAGACGCATCGGTGAAAACAATACACCGATGCGCAAGATAATGATAAAGAACCGAAGACCGTCATGCATTAGTTTGATATGACTTTTGCCGCTGCGTTTACCGGCGTGAATCGGTACATAAGCGACCGGAAACCCGGAACGAAAAAATGCCATCGTGCTGGTCGTGGGATAAGAAAAACCGTTGGGTAACAGATACAGAAATTTGCGGAACTTGCTGGCCTTGGTGGCACGAAATCCGGAGGTAAGATCCTCTATTTTGTGGCCGGTCATCAGCGATGCGAGCTTGTTGTAAAACTTATTCGCCACACGTCGGAATAAAGAGGCGTGGCTACCGGAGTTTCGGGCGCCTACTACCATGTCGTAGCCGTCGTTTAGTTTGGCGAGCAAGGCCGGGATATCGCCGGGATCATGCTGTCCATCGGCATCCATAAACACCAAAATCTCGTTTTTCGCGTTACGGGTGCCAGTTTTGATGGCCGCGCCGTTGCCCATACTGTAAGGATGGTCAATCACCGTTACGCCGGCGGCGCGAGCGATGGCTGCTGTATCGTCCGTGGAGCCGTCATTTATCAGCAGTATTTCGGCATCAGGGTAGAGCAAGCACAACATTGGTAAAAAATTCGGTAGATTTTTCGATTCGTTTTTAGCGGGGAGCACGATGCTGATCGAGGGCGTGTTATTCATGAGTATCCAAAGGTTGGCGGGGAAACGTGCCGAAATGTGGAAAACAGTCTAGCAGAATTAAATATTACAGATACCTGATTTAGGGTTATTGAAACTGGTCTTTCAAAAGGCGTAATTTGGCAAACGTAGCTAAGACGGATTGTTCCGTCATATCAATATGTCGGCGAATATTGGCATCGTCTTCCCTGAAAAAAGGATTGTTCGCCAATTCCTGGCCTATAGTGGAGGGAAGTGTGGGGAGATTTTGTCTCCGCAATTCGGCGACTTCCGAAATCCGTTGCCGTAATTGCGGATTGTCCGCGTCAACTGTCAGCGCAAAACGGCCATTAGCGGCGGTATATTCGTGCGCACAGTAGATGCGGGTTTCGGCCGGCAAGGTTTTCAGTTTTTGCAACGAATGCCACATCTGTTCCGCGCTGCCTTCGAATAAGCGGCCACAGCCTAGCGAAAACAAAGTGTCTCCACAAAGCAAAGTCTGGCTATCGGCGTTGTAATAAACGATATGTCCCACGGTATGGCCGGGCGTATCGATGACCCGAAACGCCTGTTTGCCGAGTTTTACAACATCCCCGTCGCTAACCGTAATATCGATCCCGGGAATGCGTGCCCGGTCTGCCGCCGAGCCGACGATCTTGCAGTGAGTCTGCTGCTTGAGTTGCAGATTGGCTCCGACATGGTCGCCGTGGTGATGTGTGTTGAAGATGTAATTCAGACGCCAGCCGTTTTTTTTCAGCGCATCCAGCACCGGCCCGGCTTCCGCCGGATCGACTGCTGCCGTTTCGCCGTTGACTGGTTCGTGTAACAGGTAGATGTAGTTATCGGTAAGGGCGGGGATGATAAGGATGTGCAGCATGATATTTCCTCCAAACATGGCAAGAGCTATACATCGTGGAACAAGCCCGGGTTTTAATTGGCTATTTCGGAGAGGCGATAAATTGTGGAGATTCCGGCGCAGAGTTTTAGCGCAAAGCGTATTGCGATTGAGCAATACGCTTTGTAGTGGTTAAGCACAAGCCGCTTCAATTTTCGCCAAGATGCCCTTGGCATCGAGTCCG
>CAZGUM010000165.1:0-6207 GCA_964529085.1 uncultured Methylomonas sp.
TGCCGCCTGATACAGTGTCTTTTTGCGCTGACCGGTAATCTCCGCAGCCAGTGCGGCAGCGGTTTTGGTGGAGCATTCCGTCAGTAATATGCCCAGTATTCGCCGCTGCTCGTCGTTCAATTCATCGTCCTGCGCGCCAGGTTCGTGCCCGGCCACCAGTACGACGAATTCGCCCTTGCGCATATTTTCGTCGCTTTGAACTTTCTGCAACACCTTGGCCAGCTCGTCGCCGACGATAGTTTCATGCAATTTGGTGATTTCCCTGGCGACGACAATGCGATGCTCCGCCGGAAACACTGTCAGCATGTCTTCCAACGCCGCCTGGATGCGGTGGCTGGATTCGTAGAAGGCCCAAGTTGAGGCATCGCTCAATTTGCTTTCGAAAAAGCTGCGCCGAGCCGAGCCGGTGCGCGGCAAAAACCCTTCGAAACTAAAACGGCTGGTCGGCAATCCGGCCACTGACAAGGCCGCGATCAGCGCACAGGCACCGGGAATCGGACACACGTCCACACCTTGCTGTCTGGCCAATTTGACCAAAGGCAGGCCGGGATCGCTGATCATCGGCGTACCGGCATCCGACACCAAGGCTACCGACAATCCTTCGCGGATTTTGTCCACTAACCCTTGCGAAGCATGTTCTTCGTTGTGCTGATGTAAAGACTGCAACGGCTTATTGATGCCGTAATGTTGCAGCAGCATTTTGACGTGGCGGGTATCTTCGGCGGCAATCAGATCCACCTGTTTCAATACTTCCAGCGCCCGGAAGCTGAAATCGGCCAGATTACCTATTGGCGTGGCAACCACGTATAATTTTCCGTACATCTATTTCTCAGGCCCTATCTATGTCTGATCGCAAATTAGCCGCCATTATGCCGCGTCGTATTTTAAGCTGCTGGTTTTTCGGCTTATTGTTTCTAGCCTCTTGCAGCGAACAACCGGTGAAAAACAAGACTCAACTGGAAGTGCGCCCGCAGATCGGCGCCCGGAAAGCCAAACCGGCCGAACCGCCGCGCAGCTACCGGATGGCCGACAATCAAAATAACCTGCATCTGCTGGACGCCGACACCCGCCTGCAAGCCGGCGACAGTCAGGCCGCGCAAAAAGCCCTGGATAAAGTGAACGCCGGCGAGCTACCACCGGAGTTGTTCAGCAAGTACAAATTGATCGAGGGCCAAATAGCCTTGAGCATGGGCGATGCCGAACTGGCCCTGAAAAAGCTGGAAGGCGTGCGCCCGGCCATACTGACCGACGCCGATCAGATCGCTTATTACCAATCCATGGCTTTCGTCCACGCCTTGCTGGGCGATGTGTTGCCCAGCGTCAGAGCCCGCCTGAAACTGGGCCGGCTCTTGCAAAAACCCGAGCAACAAAAGCAAAACATTATTGCCATCCTGGATGCGCTAAGCGTGTTACCTATCGAAACTTTGGGCGCCTCATCGCCTATTGCCGATGAGTTAAGCGGCTGGATGTCCTTAGCCAAAATCCTTAAACAACGCGACGTCGCCGGCTTCGATACGGCCGGACAAATTCAGCAATGGCGGCAAATGTTCCCAGGCCATCCGGCCAACGCCGACTATTTGCGTGCCTATTTAAATCCGCCACCTATCGCTCAGCAAACCGCAGAAGCACCGCAACAGCCCGCCCAGCCGCCCAGCCCCGGCGCCATTGTGGCGGTGTTGCTGCCAAACTCCGGCTCTTACGCCAGCGCGGCTAAAGCCATCAAGGAAGGATTGACGGTAGCCCATCGCCTGGCCGCCAGCGCCGCACCGCAAATGCCGTTAAAGTTTTACGACAGCGAAAAAGACGATATTGTCAACGTGTATCGGCAAGCCGTCAGCGACGGCGCCAAGCAGGTGATAGGGCCGTTGGTGAAAGAACAAATCCAAAGTCTGGCGCAAGCCGCCGAACTAAGCGTACCGGTACTGGCGCTGAATCATGTGGAAAACCTGAGTAAGACCAATCTGTATCAATTCGGCCTCAGCCCGATCGACGACGCCGAACAACTGGCCCTTAAAGCCAAACGCGACGGCCAACAAAACGCCGTGCTGCTGACGCCGGATACCAATCAAGGCCAACGCATCCGCCATTATCTGATGTCAGCCTGGCAAACCAACGGCGGCGCGGTGGTCGGCATGGAAAGCTACGATCCGAAACAGCACGACTTTGCCGCCATCGTGAAGACCTTGCTCAGCCCCAGCGTCAGCGTCAACGGCCAAAAACAATCATTGGCCTTGTTCGTCAGCGCAACCCCGGAGTTGGCACGAGAACTGGCGCCGCAGTTGAAATACTCGCAAAACAGCGAGTTTTCGGTATACGCGATGCCGAATCTCTACAGCGGCCGGCAAAATCCGGTGCGCGATAGCGAGCTGGGCAAAATCAATTTCTGCGATTTGCCCTGGGTATTCGCCGACGCATACACCGGTCCACTGAGCCAACAAGCCGTGCAGAATACCTGGCAAAGCCTGAGCGACAGTCAGATCAAGCTGGTGGCACTGGGCATAGACGCCTACAACTTGATCGGCCAATTGGGACAAATAGCCAACGCGCCCTACGCCGGCGCCACCGGCCGGCTATCGCTGAACAACGAAAACCGCATTACCCGCAAGCTGGTCTGCGCCCAATTTAAAGCCGGCGTACCGGTCGCTTCGGGTTTTGTCGAATAAGATGCTGTTCGGCAAAGCCAAGCCTATCCATCTGCAAAAAGGCGATAGCGCCGAACGTCTGGCTCTAACTTACCTAGAGCAACAAGGCTTAAGCTTGGTATGCAGCAATTTCCGCTGCAAAATGGGCGAGTTGGATCTGGTGATGAAAGACGGCGCGGCGCTGGTGATAGTGGAAGTACGCTTTCGCAAATCCGAACAATTCGGCGGCGCCCTGGCCAGTATCACCCGGCAAAAACAGGCGCGCATCGTCGCCGCCACCCAACACTATGTCATAATCAACAAGCTGGGCAACGCTTCGATTCGCTTCGACGTGGTTGCCGTATCCGGCGACAACCGCCTGGAATGGATTAAAAACGCTTTTCAAACCTGAGTACTATGAGTTTACAAGACCGCATCATCGCCCACTTTTCCGACAGCATTCAAACCAAGCAGGATGCGATGGCCAGCCTGTGCGAGCTGATCGAATTCGCCTCGCAAAAAATCGTCGAAGCGCTGGTGAACGAC
The DNA here is from genome assembly GCA_964529085.1 of uncultured Methylomonas sp. Lineage (GTDB taxonomy): Bacteria > Pseudomonadota > Gammaproteobacteria > Methylococcales > Methylomonadaceae > Methylomonas. The sequence goes on from CAZGUM010000165.1 coordinate 3,168, forward strand.
AAAAAAGTGCTGACATGCGGCAACGGCGGCTCGGCGGGCGACGCTCAGCATTTTTCCTCGGAAATGTTGAACCGTTTCGAAAGGGAACGTCCGGCATTGCCGGCAATAGCGTTGAGTACCGATACCTCGACAATCACCTCCATCGCCAACGACTACCACTACGACGAAATTTTCGCCAAGCAATTGCGCGCACTAGGGCAGGCCGGCGACATCTTGCTGGTTTACACCAGCAGCGGCAACTCCGGCAACATCATCAAGGCCGTGAAAGTGGCGCACGACCGCGACATGACGGTCATCGCCTTAAGCGGCAAGGACGGCGGGGTATTAGCCGGTGCCTTGAACGAAGCCGACATCGAAATCCGCGTACCGTCCTATTCCACAGCCCGCATTCAGGAAGTACATTTATTGATCTCGCATTGCCTATGCGATTTGATCGATCATCAGTTGTTTGGGGGGTGACCCCCCTTTTCTGCCGAGCATCCTCTTTCAGGTGAATGGCCGAAAATGATCTAAACCTGCAGCCATTTATCGGAGAATTGTGTGAGATACATTCCTAGCAACCCCGATTAGCGAAGCATAATCTGGGGAATGATGCCCCTGCTTTAGTACGATTACACGTTGCAAATCGGTATTTACGCCGTGGATTACATTATGGTATCGGAGTTAACACAATTGTTAGGCCTGTTGTTCTGCACGGATGCCCACCATCCGAATAAAAGAATGAATGTCATCAGAGATTCTGCGCGCACTGTCAGGCCCAGCAATACAATCAACCATCACGATAGGCCATGGGTGAGTTTGGCTCATATCAAAGGCAATGGATTCCATTCCCCCATTGCAGCCAAAAAAGAACAAGTCCGGATACTCGTTTCGATAGCGCTGATCTTGCCAGAGCTGAATAGCAAAGCCGACGTCAAATAACTGAAACCACAGTGGCTCAAGAGCCAGCTCTCCTTCGCCACCATTTGAGAAGCGAAGAAATTCCAGATACTCAACAGATGGTTCAAATGACAATACCTCCCTCAGCTTAGCAAGTTCTTGTTCGGAAGCCCCTTCAACTCTTCTCCATTCACGGTTAGGGGAGGAAAATAGGTCAGAAAGGTAGTTCATAGAGGCCTAACAAATGGTTATAACATTCCTCATATCATCCCTGATTGCCTGGCTCTGAACAATAAACTCTGAGATTTACTAGGAACGATTTGTTTTAATATTTCAATAATTGTTGTATAGTTGCCCAATGGATACGCAACTTGCCACCACCATCTTTGAATCACTCGCTTCCGCTGTCAGGTTGGACGTTTACCGGCTGTTGGTTAAAAACGCGCCCGCCGGCTTGGTTGCCGGCGAAATTGCCGCGCAACTGGGCTTGCCGCCGACCAATTTGTCCTTTCATTTAAAGGCAATGACTTATTCCGGGCTGATCAACGTCACGGCGGAGGGCCGCTATCAGCGCTATCGGGCAAATTTGACGCTGATGCACGATCTGATCGGCTATCTGACCGCCGAATGTTGTACCGGCCACCCCGAACAATGTTTCGAGACCGATTCGGCAACGGGCTGCTGCGAACCCCAACCTTCTCTTTCCTCCACTCCAGCGGACGCGTAATCATGAACGTGTTGTTTCTTTGCACCGGCAATTCCTGCCGTTCCATCCTCGGCGAGGCGACTTTCAATCATCTGGCGCCGGCGGGCTGGCACGCGTTAAGCGCCGGCAGCAAACCCACCGGCCAAGTGCATCCGCGCTCGCTGGCTTTGCTGGAACGCGAAGGCATTTCCACCGCAGGTTATTACAGCAAATCCTGGAACGATCTACCGGTCACGCCGGACATCGTACTCAGCGTCTGCGGCAACGCGGCCAACGAAACCTGCCCGGCTTATCTGGGTCCGGTGTTGCGCAGCCACTGGGGCGTGGACGATCCCGCTCACATCACAGGCACGGAACAGGAAATCGACGCCGCTTTCATGACTGCTTATCGCATCTTGCGCCACCGCATCGAAACCTTTCTGACCTTGCCGCTGGACGAGTTACAACACAACCCGGCACAACTGAAAGCCGAGCTGGATCGCATCGGCGTTTTATTACCCTGATTTAGGAGTTTGGCATGGCAAACATTCAAGTATTCGACCCGGCCTTGTGCTGTAGCAGCGGCGTGTGCGGCGTGGATGTCGATCAACAATTGGTCGGCTTTGCCGCCGATGTGGATTGGGCCGCGCAAAACGGCTTCCAGATCGACCGCTACAATCTGGCTCAGCAACCGCTGGCGTTTGCCGAAAACCCGGTCGTAAAAAGCTTTCTGGAGCGCTCCGGCGCGGAAGGGCTGCCATTGATTTTAATCAACGGCGAAATTGCGTTGGCGGGACGTTATCCGAGCCGGGCGGAATTGACACGTTGGCTTGGCGTTGCCGAGGCGGCGGAAACGCCTCCATCAGGCTGTTGCAGCGGCAGTAAGTGTTGCTAATCGTAGCCGATGAAGTTTCTTGACCGCGCGCCGCGCTTCCTGTTTTTCACCGGCAAGGGCGGCGTCGGCAAGACCTCTATCGCCTGCGCCACGGCTATAACGCTGGCGGATGCCGGGCGCCAGGTGTTGCTGGTCAGCACCGATCCGGCATCCAATGTCGGCCAGGTGTTCAGCGTCAACATAGGTAACCGGATCACCGCGATTCCGGCCGTAAACGGCTTGGCGGCGCTGGAGATCGATCCGCAAGCCGCGGCCCAGGCTTATCGCGACCGCATCGTCGGCCCGGTACGCGGCGTGTTACCGGACGGCGTGGTAAAAGGTATAGAAGAACAATTGTCCGGCGCCTGCACCACGGAGATCGCTGCGTTCGACGAATTCACCGCTTTGCTGACCGATTCGGCATTAACCGCCGGTTACGACCATATCGTGTTCGATACCGCACCTACCGGCCATACCATCCGCCTATTGCAACTACCCGGCGCCTGGAGCGGCTTTCTGGAAACAGGCAAGGGCGATGCCTCTTGCCTGGGCCCTTTGGCCGGATTGGCGAAACAACGCAGCCAATACAAACAAGCCGTCGA
>CAZGUM010000165.1:6307-8931 GCA_964529085.1 uncultured Methylomonas sp.
AGCGCTCGCAGCGCTGCCCATTGATCGCATCGAATTGAAACCGTTTAATCTGGTCGGACTGGCTGCGTTGCGGCAATTGCTATGCGCTGCGGCACCGGTATCTACCCGTAGCGAAGGGATCCGCAGCACCATTCAAGCACCTAACCTAGCAAAACTGGTCGATGAGATTGCCGCCGACGGGCATGGGCTGGTGACGCTGATGGGCAAGGGCGGCGTCGGCAAAACCACGCTGGCGGCCGCCGTAGCGGTGGAGCTGGCGCGGCGCGGTCTGCCGGTACATCTAACTACTTCCGATCCGGCCGCGCATTTGAGCGAAACCCTGGACGGAGCGTTGGACCATCTAAGCGTCAGCCGCATCGATCCGCACGCGGAAACCGAACGTTATCGCCAACACGTACTGGCAAGCAAAGGCGCCAAGCTGGACGCAGCCGGCCGGGCCTTGCTGGAAGAGGATTTACGCTCGCCTTGCACCGAGGAAATCGCCGTATTCCAGGCCTTTTCCCGCATCATCCGCGAAGCCGGTAAAAAATTCGTGGTCATGGATACCGCGCCGACCGGCCATACCTTGCTGTTGCTGGACGCCACCGGCGCTTATCACCGCGAAGTTAGTCGGCAGATGGATAGCGGTGCGCATTTCTTGACGCCGATGATGCAGTTGCAAGACCCGAAGCAAACCAAAGTCATATTGGTCACGCTGGCGGAAACCACGCCGGTACTGGAGGCAGTCAATCTACAGGCCGATCTGCGCCGGGCCGGCATAGAACCCTGGGCGTGGGTGATCAATAACTGCATCGCCGCAAACGTCATTCATTCGCCCTTGCTGCGGCAACGCGCCGCCAACGAAATCCCCGAAATCGAAGCAGTCGCCAAACGGCATGCCCAACGGTATGCGGTGGTGCCGTTACTGGCGGACGAACCGGTGGGCGTGCGGCGTTTGCTGGCACTGACCGGCGGTAACGGCTTGGACGCATTAAATATGACAATACCGACCGAGCAATAGCCATGAAACGCTTTCATATACACATCGCCGTCGACGATCTGGAACGGAACATCGATTTTTATAGCGCCTTATTTCAAGCCGAACCATCGGTGCGCAAAGCCGATTACGCCAAGTGGATGCTGGACGACCCGCGTATCAACTTTGCCATCTCAATGCGCGGTCGCCAGCCCGGACTGGATCATCTTGGCCTGCAAGTTGAATCGTCCGCGGAGCTGGAATCCGTGCAACAAGCGCTGACGGACGCAGCCTTGCCGGTGGCGGCGCAAAAACAGGCCGCTTGCTGTTATACACAATCAGACAAATATTGGACGGTCGATCCGCAGGGCATCGCCTGGGAAGCGTTTCACTCTCTGCAAAGCATTCCGATGTTTGGCGAGGATGACCCGATTCAATTACCACCCGCCTCGGCCTGTTGCAAACCCAAGACTTAGCAGCAAGCAATTGCCAGACGAACCGCTCGCGAACCACACTTTCCGGACCCTCATGAATCCACCCAGCTGTCCCCACGCCCGCTTATCCTTTCTCGACCGTTTCCTGACCTTGTGGATTTTTGCCGCGATGGCGCTCGGCGTCTGCATCGGTTTTCTGTTTCCGACCCAGGTCACCGACCTGAATCGTGCGGTTTCGATTGGCACCACCAATATCCCGATCGCCATCGGGCTGATTTTGATGATGTATCCGCCGCTGGCCAAGGTCCGTTACGAAGAGCTGGGCGATGTGTTCCGCAACTGGCGGATATTGGGGATTTCGCTATTGCAAAACTGGGTCGTCGGTCCGCTATTGATGTTTGTACTCGCCATTCTGTGCCTGCGCGATTATCCGGAATATATGACCGGTTTGATCCTGATCGGCTTGGCGCGCTGTATTGCGATGGTCATCGTCTGGAACGAACTGGCGCGCGGCGACAACGACTATGCGGCCGGCCTGGTGGCGTTCAACAGCGTGTTTCAAGTACTGTTTTACAGCGTGTATGCCTGGCTGTTTATTACCGTACTGCCGCCGCTGTTTGGACTGCCGGGCAGTTTGGTGGAAATTACCATCGCCGAGATCGGCAAAAGCGTATTCATCTATCTGGGCATTCCATTCATCGCCGGCTTCACCACCCGACTTTTATTGGTCAAAGCCAAGGGCAAGGCATGGTACCAACACAGTTTCGTCCCGAAAATCAGCCCGCTGACCCTGATTGCCTTGTTGTTTACCATCGTCGTGATGTTCTCGTTAAAAGGCGATTTGATCGTGCAACTGCCGTTGGACGTCGTGCGGATTGCGGTACCGCTACTGATTTATTTCGTAGTGATGTTTTTGCTGAGCTTTGCGATGGGCAAAGCCGTAAGCGGGGATTACGGCAAAACCACTACCCTGGCTTTCACTGCCGCCAGCAATAATTTCGAGTTGGCAATCGCGGTGGCTGTGGCGGTATTCGGCATCAACAGCGGTGCGGCATTTGCGGCCGTGATCGGACCGCTGATCGAAGTACCGGTGATGATAGGCTTGGTGAACGTGGCTCTCTGGTTCGGCAATCGCGGTTTATTTCGAACTTGAGACGTTTTGCAAACATTCAAATTAATTGTCATTAAATCCACTCACTAAAAATTTCCTTGATTTGCGTTTGAGCAGAAACTAG
>CAZGUM010000166.1:0-6581 GCA_964529085.1 uncultured Methylomonas sp.
TGACCATGAAACTCGGCAACTTTAAAATCAGCGACGACGAAATTAGCGAAGACGGACGCGGCAGCTTGACGGCTCATCCATTGCGAGGTGCAGCATGATTATTAACGGCGTAACCATAGACAAAACCTTCGCAGAAGCCTTCCCGATGAAGGCAACGCGCGCCATCATCACCGCGCAAAATGAAAAATGGGCGATGATTTCCGCGCAAGCGATGACCGGCTTCGCCACCTCTGTAATTGCCTGCGGCTGCGAGGCGGGCATCGAGCGGGTATTGAGTCAGGACGAAACACCGGACGGACGGCCCGGCGTGGCAATCATGATCTACGCGATGGGCGGCAAAGGTTTGGCCAAGCAATTGGAAACTCGCGCCGGGCAATGCGTATTGACTTCACCGACGTCAGCCTTATTTGCCGGCATCGAAGGCGGTAAGCCGATTCCGTTGGGTAAGAACCTGCGCTACTTCGGTGACGGCTTTCAGATTGCCAAAAAAATCGGCGGCAAGCGTTATTGGCGGGTACCGGTGATGGACGGCGAATTCCTCACCGAAGCCACCACCGGCATGGTCGATGCGGTCGGCGGCGGCAATTTTCTGGTACTGGCCGAATCGCAACCGCAAGCGCTGGCAGCCTGCGAAGCAGCTATCGAGGAAATGCGCAAAATCCCGAACGTGATCATGCCTTTCCCCGGCGGCGTGGTACGTTCCGGCTCCAAAGTCGGATCGAAATACGCTTCGTTAGGCGCCTCTACCAATGACGCCTTCTGCCCGACGATAAAAGGCGTGACCAAGACCGACCTGTCGCCGGAAATTGAATCGGTGATGGAAATCGTCATCGACGGCTTGAGCAAGGAAGACATCGACAAAGCCATGCGCGTAGGCATCCAAGCGGTTTGCGATCTGGGTGCGGCTAACGGCATCAAGCGTATCAGCGCCGGCAACTACGGCGGCAAATTGGGCCCGTTCCACTTTCATTTGCAGGAGATCATGGTATGAGCGCGTTAACCTTTACCCTGAAACAGCCAACCGACCAGCGTATTGACATGTCGCCGCTGGTTTGTCAAAAGCTGCAAGGTTTGAATGTCGATGCCATTGCCGCGATCGAACTACAAAACGGCAAAAGCCGCCGCCGGGTCGACGAACTGTTCTACATCACCGGCATGAACACCCAGGAAATCATCATCGCCTACAGCAATAACAAGCTGGACTTCATCGGCAAGGAATTGGACGGCGGTAGCATTAGCGTGCAAGGCGATGCCGGCGCTTATCTGGGCATGCAAATGAAATCGGGCACGATCAACGTCAGCGGCGACGCCGGCCTATATGCCGGTTGCGAAATGAAAAACGGCTTGTTGCAAATTGAAGGCGACGCCGGCGACTTTCTCGGCGGTGCGCTACCCGGCAACAAACAAGGCATGAAAGGCGGCACCGTATTGGTGAAAGGCAACGTAGGCCAGCGCGCCGGCGACCACATGCGCCGCGGCCAGATTTTGATCGAAGGTAACGCCGGCGATTATTGCGGCTCACGGATGCTGGCAGGCACGATCGCGGTAATGGGTAACACCGGCCGCTATCTAGGCTATGCGATGCGGCGCGGCACCTTGTTGCTGTGGAATCAGCCGCAGTTGTCCGCCACCTTTAACGATTGCGGCTCGCATACCCTGGCCTTCCTGCCTATCCTGTTCGCATCGTTCAAATCCTTCAACTCCCGCTTCGCGGATACCGGCGCGGCTTTTAACCGCGCGCAACGTTACGGCGGCGATATGGCGGAAACCGGACGCGGCGAAGTGCTGGTCCGAATCTAACCCATTGCCGCGTAAACCGGCTACGGCTTGCGCGGCGTCTCTAAAGTGAAACCGATACTCACCACCACCAATCACAATCGTAACGTTGCCGGCCTGAAATATGTTTACCCGGTCATCTCCCGGCGTGCGGGCGGTTTGTCGATAGGCGTCAATTTCAATCCCAACAATGCCTGCAACTGGCGCTGCATTTATTGCCAAGTACCGGATTTACAGCGCGGCAACGCACCGGAAATGGATTTTGCATTGCTGGAGCAAGAGTTGCGTTTCTTTCTGAATTACGTGCAGCACGGTGATTTTTTCGAGCAATTCAACGTAGAAATCGACCAGCGCGTTATCAAGGATATCGCCATTTCCGGCAACGGCGAGCCAACCAGCCTTATGGATTTCGATAAAGCTGTGCATCTGATCGGCGAGATTGCCAAGGAGTCTGGCGTATTTCCGGCCAGCAAATTCGTCCTGATCAGCAATGGCAGCTTAACGCACCAAGCAACGGCACGAGAGGGATTGGCGGAGCTAAGCCGTTACAACGGCGAGCTCTGGTTCAAACTGGACAGCGCAACGAAACAGGGCCGCAAGTTGATCAACAACACCGGACAAAATCAGCAGAAACTGATGGAGCACCTGAAGATTGCCAGCAATTTATGTCGCACCAAATTACAAACCTGCATGCTGCATTATAAGCAGGCGTGGTCGGACAGCGAAAAACGAGCTTATTTGGAGCTGTTACAGGAATTACTGGATAATAAAATCAAAATACACCAGATCATGCTTTACAGTGTGGCAAGGGAATCTTTTCAACCCGAAGCGGATGAGCTGGAAAAAATACGCCTAGAAGAGATGAATGCGTTTGCCGCTGACATCAAAGCGCTAGGCTATGATGTCAGCGTTAGCCACTAGGCCTTAACGTCGAGAATCGAACCCAACATTTTTTCATGAGCCTTGATAATTTTAGCGCCAGCTGACACTTCCAGCTCAGCTTCTTTCAAACTCAACACCGGCTTGAACAAATCGGCGGAACCGATGTCCTTGGAACCGCCTACTTCCTGCGCCTGCACCGGCAAATTCGCTATGGTTTGCGCGGCTGTGTTGGCTTTTTGCTGAGCATGGCTGATCAGACTGGTTGCGCTATTGAGTGCATTGCTAATCATGGTATACCTCCTGCAAATCGAGTTTGCATCATACCGTTCAGGTTATCGGCTTGCCAAGCACACAACTTTAACTTTCCGATACCGTTTTGCTTACCTAGTCACACTTGCTTAACTATTTGTCTTTCTTAAATATTTTCGAATACAGCTCTTTCAAAAACGGCAAACCTTGGCTTTGAAATTTCGTCCAACCGTAGATACCGATTTGCTTTGATAACTCGCCTAATTTTTTGGCTGCAGCTTCTCCGCCAACCTGCTTAAATTTAGCTTCGACTATCGTACTCCACTGCGGCCTAGGCTGACCGTCCGCATCCAAAAACACACTATCGAACAGCCACATTTCCGCGACTGACACCGTCCACATAAACGCAAATGACACAGCCATGCCGCCGCCCGCCACAATCACCAGCCAGGCGAATACCGGGTCCAGCTTCGTCAACCACCAGGATAAAATATCCACCAGCAAAAATACGTAAGGCATACCGATAGCAATACATTTGTACTTGACGGTACTGGTTTCCGAAAAACTGAAAATCAAGCCGACAAACATAAAGATAAAGCTGATGCCGAATAGGTGAATATGCGAAACCCGCGTCAGCGAACTAAAGGTGGCGCCTTCGTCTTCCTTGGTCAGCTCCTTCAACACTTTAAAATCGCTCAAATCCGGAACCGAAGCATCCTTGTTATGGCACATCACACACCGTTCCTGAATGATTTTCTCGATGCCGTCATCGACAAAATCGTCCTTATCGGCGCCGTCGCGCACCCACTGAATAATCGCGAAACGTTCCTGCTCGGAGGCATTCTCCTTCATTGAGCCGTTCAGCTTGGTTTCCAGCACCGTACCGGAACGGTTACCGTAATAACTGTAAACGATATCGTCTATCGACAAGCCGAATTTGCCGTCGGCCATACCGTGGGTAAACAGAATTTGGATCAAAGCCATCAAATATCCGACCGCAACGGTAGTCAGATAGCCGGTAAACAGCACTTTGACAGGGGTATCCATTTGTTTTAAAGATGAAAATTCGCGTGCCATGATCAGTTACGCCGGTTTGGAAGGGATAGCCGCATTATAGCTTGGTTATATTGTCCTCGACCGAAAAATCCATTTTGTTTCAGACATAAAAAAGGCCCTTGCAACGCAAGAGCCTTTTTACCCGTAACCGTTAGCGCTTATCTGGGCAGGACGTTCGCAGCCGTTAAACCTTTAGGACCGGATTCGATATCGAATTGAACCGACTGGCCTGGCGACAAGGTTTTAAAACCTTCGCCCTTAATAACAGAGTGATGTACGAAAACATCTTCCTTGCCTTCGGAAGGCTCGATAAATCCAAACCCTTTCGTATTGTTGAACCACTTTACAGTGCCTGTTGCCATTTTTAAAACTCCTACAAAATAAAACTAATGGTTACGCAGACCGACAATATTGATAACCGGACCTGCTGACTAGCAATGGCCATAATCCCTCAACATCTGTTATCTGAGCGCGAGCATTGTACTTTGAAACATTTACCAAGGCTACCGACGATGCCGTAAGAAAGCAGCCTACAACCAAGCATAATTTCATCGCAAAAATAATGGAATTATCCGGCCGTCATCGCTTGAAAAGCAGCACTTAGTTCCCCATCTCTGCGGCAACGCAATTTATATTCCAAAAGAGGTACGCTGCATGCGAATGGATAAATTAACCAGCAAATTTCAACAAGCTCTCAGCGATGCGCAAAGTATGGCATTGGGTAAGGACCACCAATTCATCGAACCTTTGCACGTGATGCTTGCACTAATCGACCAGGAAGGCGGCAGCATCAAGCCTTTACTGATGCAGGTCGGCATTCAAGTCAACGCGTTGCGCAATGAACTGAGCAAGGAAATAGACCGTTTGGCCAGCGTCTCCGGTGCCGGCGGCGATGTGCAAATTTCCAATGAACTGTCGCGGATGCTAAATCTGACCGACAAACTGGCGCAGAAACGCAAAGATGCTTTTATCTCCAGCGAACTGTTTGTATTAGCGGCGCTGGAAACCGGCGGGGCCTTGCAAAAACTGTTGAAACAGGCCGGCGTCACTGCGTCAGCCGTCGAAAAAGCCATCGAAAATATGCGTGGCGGACAAAATGTTAACGACGCCAACGCCGAAGACCAACGCCAGGCCCTGAAAAAATACACCATCAACCTGACCGAACGTGCCGAGCAAGGCAAGCTCGATCCGGTGATCGGCCGCGACGACGAAATCCGCCGCACCATCCAGGTTCTGCAACGCCGTACCAAGAATAACCCGGTATTAATCGGCGAACCCGGCGTCGGCAAAACCGCAATCGTCGAAGGCTTGGCACAGCGTATCGTTAACGGCGAAGTGCCTGAGGGTATCAAGGGCAAGCAACTGCTGTCGCTGGACATGGCCGCGTTGATTGCCGGCGCCAAGTTTCGCGGCGAATTCGAAGAGCGCTTGAAAGCCGTATTAAACGATGTCGCCAAGCTGGAAGGCCAGGTGATTCTGTTCATTGACGAATTGCACACCATGGTCGGCGCCGGCAAGGCCGAAGGCGCCATGGATGCCGGCAATATGCTGAAACCTGCCCTGGCGCGCGGCGAACTGCATTGCGTCGGCGCCACGACACTGGACGAATATCGGCAATACATCGAAAAAGACGCCGCGCTGGAACGGCGTTTTCAAAAGGTGCTGGTCGACGAACCCAGCGTCGAAGACACCATCGCCATTTTGCGCGGCTTGAAGGAACGTTACGAAATCCATCACAGTGTCGACATCACCGATCCGGCCATCGTTGCCGCCGCAATGCTGTCTCACCGTTACATATCCGACCGGCAATTGCCGGACAAAGCCATCGATTTGATCGATGAAGCCGCCAGCAGGATCCGAATGGAAATGGACTCCAAACCGGAATCGATGGATAAGCTCGAAAGACGCTTGATTCAGTTGAAAATCGAGCGCGAGGCCATGAAAAACGAAAGCGACGCCGCGTCGAAAAAACGCCTGGAAATCCTGCAAGTGGAAATCTCCGAACTGGAAAAAGAATATTCCGATCTGGAAGAAATCTGGAAGGCCGAAAAAGCCGCATTGCAAGGCACGGCGACGATCAAGGAACGCCTGGAACACGCACGTCTGGAATTGGAAGCGGCCCGCCGCGGCCAAGATTACGCCCGCATGTCCGAGCTACAATACGGCGATATTCCCAAACTGGAAAAAGAGCTGGATCTGGCTTCACAAGCAGAAATGCAGGAAACCACCCTGCTACGCAGCAAGGTCACGGAAGAAGAAATCGCCGAAGTGGTGTCGAAATGGACCGGCATCCCTGTCTCCAAAATGATGGAAGGCGAGCGCGAGAAATTACTGCGCATGGAAGAAGAACTTGGCAAACGGGTAATCGGCCAAACCGAAGCCCTGAAAGCAGTCAGTAACGCAATTCGCCGTTCCCGCGCAGGCTTGTCCGACCCGAATAGGCCCAACGGTTCCTTTCTGTTTCTCGGCCCTACCGGTGTCGGTAAAACCGAACTTTGCAAAGCCCTGGCCGAATTTATGTTCGATACCGAAGAAGCGATGGTACGCATCGACATGTCGGAATTCATGGAGAAGCATTCGGTTGCCCGCTTGATCGGCGCACCTCCGGGCTATGTCGG
>CAZGUM010000166.1:6681-8869 GCA_964529085.1 uncultured Methylomonas sp.
GTCGGTCAACATTTCCGCCCCGAGTTCATCAATCGGGTCGATGAGGCCGTGGTCTTCCATCCGCTCGGCCAAGGTCAAATCCGCGCGATCTGCAAAATCCAGATCGAATTGTTGCGCCGGCGTTTGCAGGAAAAAGATATCGGCTTCGAAGTCAGTGAAACGGCGTTGGATTTACTAGGCGAAGCCGGCTTTGACCCCGTCTATGGTGCGCGGCCTTTGAAACGGGCAATACAACGGCAACTGGAAAATCCACTGGCGAATGAAATTTTGTCAGGCCACTTTATGCCGGGAGATGTGATTAAAATCGATGTCGCTAACGATGGACTGACTTTTAGCAAATAAACAAACTCAGAGAGCCGGGCTGGACCAACGTTTAGCTCGGCTTCTGACCGCTACTCCTTAGCCCCGGCTTGAACCAGAATATTCTCAATTTCCTTATACCCTCGAGTTCGGGCAAACTGCAACGCATTGGCTGTTGGCTTGGCGCCGTTAGCCAGTAACAGCTTGACCATTTCCAACCGCCCCCTGCCAGCCGCCAATCCCAGCGCCGCTCCGCCTCCGGCATTTACATCCATGCCGGCGTCGAGAAACAGCTTTACCGCAACCGCGTCCCCCGAGCCGGCTGACGTAGCAAATTGGGACTCTGTGTATTCGACCCCCATTTGCTGTAAATCTTTTCGCGCTGTCACGGCATCAGTCGCAAGCAATACATCTGACTGCAACAAGCCAAACAAAAGCAGCAATAAAGCGGCCGGAACGCCTACGCGGCTCGCACACGGCGGCTCGCGCCTCTCACGGCTGTAAGTCATACCGTCACTCTCGTTTCCCTGAATCATATTTTGATTACCCGCCCCTCTGCCGCTGACTGCAGCGAGGCAACAATGGTCCGGCAATTGTCGCGAGCGTCGTTGAACGACAACTGCGGATCCTTGCCGTTTAATACGCAATCGCTGAAATGCTCTATTTCCAGACGAAAATGATTTGCGACAGGCAAGCGCTCTTCCGACTGCCGCCCATCTTCGGTCCACCACGAGATTTCCGGCACATCCCCAGGCAACTGCCAAACCACGTGGCATTTGATCCCACCTTGGGTGCCGATAATTTCGTATTCGCAACGCCGAGCGCGCTCGAAACTGAAATCGAAATGCGCGAACTTTCCGTCGCCGAAATCCAGAATACCACTCGTGGTAATGTCAGCTCCGCTTTCGACATATTTGGATAAGGCGGTGACGGTGCGCGGCGCTTGTTGGAAGAACATGCGTAATGAGTGAATCGCATAGCAACCGATATCCCACATCGCCCCGCCGCCGCGCGAGACATCCTCGGCCAGTCGATACATCCGGGCGGGACGCATCATGAACGAGTAACTGGCGCGCACCGAGCGGATTTCGCCGATCAAGCCTGACCGGATCAACTCCAATACACGCGCGTGCTGCGGATGGAATCGGTACATAAAACCTTCCATCACAGTCACCCGGTAACGGCGCGCGGCGGTTTCGATCGCGTCGATGTCCTCCACCGTCAAGGCCATCGGCTTTTCGCAAAGCACATGCTTACGGTGTTCGATGGCACGCAAAGTCCATTCCGCATGCTCGTGATTCGCCATCGGCAAATAGATAGCTTGCACGTCTTCGTCATTTAGCAGGGCATCCAAATTATCGTAACTTGGTATTTCTGGATGGCAGGGAGCATATTGAATGAGCGTCTGTGCTGCTGCACCGGGGCGGCGGCTGGCTATGCCGACCAGCTGCGCGTTGGAAGCGTCGACTATCGCCGGCAACAGGCGCTCGTTGATACGGGCAGCACCGAGAATGCCCCAACGCAGTTTGGCTTGGTCTTGGTTATTCATGACAGTACCTTAGACTGATGAGCTGAGAACTATCAGATTAGCAGCTTGTCCGCGCGCCGCAAGCACCGTAACCTAAAAAATGTAGCGAGCACCCACAATCTCTAACTAACAGTAAGCCTGGAAGCCATGGAGCAGCTGCGCCATATAAAAACGCCGCGCATAAAAAAGGCCCAAGCAACATCTGTTGCATAGGCCTTGTTGATCTATCGACTCTCGGTCGAGATCAAGCCATCGCGCGCAATCTGTCGTTAAGTCTGCTTTTGCTACGAGCGGCTTTGTTTTTATGGATCAGGCCTTTGTTAACGGCCGAATCAATTACAGGAACAGCGGTTTTAAACG
>CAZGUM010000167.1:0-7083 GCA_964529085.1 uncultured Methylomonas sp.
CCTTCCCTATCTTATGGGACGATGAATAGTTCGATAATAGGAAACTAGCCATTCCGGATTTGTCATAAAACCGTCAGCCCGCATCAGCTAAGATAAGTTTGACTGGAACAATCCTCCGCTTTGCGCATCCTATGCGGGGATATTTTGGGAAATTCAATACTGAAACAATGTGTTAGCGATGAACAATCTTGTTTTGAAAATAGTGAACGCTCGCAGACCATATCGGAAACGCATACCGGTGTTGGCCGGCGTATTAGTGCTGCTCTCGCTGAGCGGCTGTATGCCGATGAGCTATCCGCCCGGCGCCAAAACTAACACCGCGCAACTGGGAGAAAATGCATTTCTGACGGAAGACGGTGCCAGTTTGCCACTACGCCGCTGGCTACCGGATGCCGAACCCAATGCAGTGATAATCGCGCTGCACGGCTTTAACGATTACAGCCGTTTTTTCGATTCGCCGGGAGACTATTTCAGCAAATTGGGCATCGCCTGTTTTGCTTACGACCAACGCGGTTTCGGCGCGGCACCACAACGCGGTTTGTGGGCCGGCAGCGAGGCTTACGCGCAGGATTTAAAACAATTAACCCGATTGCTGAAACAGCGCTACCCGAACAAACCGATTTACCTGCTGGGCGAAAGCATGGGCGGTGCAATTGTGATCAACGCCATGCAGCAGGAAAATATGCCGGACGTCGCCGGTATCATCCTCGCCGCGCCGGCGCTATGGGCCAGATCGACCATGCCCTGGTATCAAACCAGTTTACTGTGGACGCTGGCACACAGCATGCCCTGGCTGACCTTGACCGGCAGCGGGCTGGAGATTATGCCTTCGGATAACATCGATATGCTGCGGGCGATGGGCCGCGATCCGATGGTCATCAAAGCCACCCGCGTGGAAACGGTATACGGCTTGACGGACTTGATGGACGCTGCGTTCGACAGCGCCGGCTCGTTGCGGGCGAATACCTTGATGCTGTACGGCGAGAAAGACGAAGTCATCCCCAAGGAACCGACCTACGCATTCCTGCAGCAAATGCTGACTACGGATTCCACGGAAAAAACCGTCGCCATTTATCGGAACGGCTACCACATGCTGCTGCGCGACCTGCAGGCGCCGACCGCCTGGAAGGATATCGAAACCTGGATAAAAACCGGACCGAACAAACTTCCCTCCGGCGCCGATAGCAGAGCAAGGGAATTATTGAGCAATGGATAAGCCAATTCTTTACCCTCAAATCGCTAACCTGCCCCTAAACCCATCGGCCGTTTAAAAAAACGCAGCATGCAGAAACGGCAATAAATATTTATCACTCAAAATCGTAGAAATATAAATCTTCTATCAACTTCCTCTCTTCTTGGGTTAACAGAATATGAGAATATTTTTGATTAGAACGATGTTGCTCGGACAGCTGCTGCTGACGCCGATCCGTTTCTCGCCTGTCGCAACCACGCCTGTCGGCTTGCCGGCGTTCGTGTTTGGGCCAAACTAAATAATGAGTTTTAATATTTTCTTCCCATTCGGTGGAACCGAATGGAAAATCCGCAACACGCCTATCAGCAACACGCCGATTCGGTTTCAAGCGGCGTTTGCCGTTGCGTAAGTCCGTTATATTCATCATTTTATCCCTCGGTTTTTTAAGTCGTGGAAAATAAAATCATTGGCGGTTTTGGGCGGAAACTGATTCGGCATTGCGCTCAATCAAGTGATCGATAACCACCTGTAATGAGCCGGTACGCTCTATATCGTTCTTAAAACTTGCCCGGTATGTGGTCACCAAACTGATGCCGTCAATCAAAATATCGTAAACCTTCCATTCTCCCTTGATAAAGAACATGCGGTAATCCACCGATACCGGTTGAATACCCGGCTGTATCACCTGAGTTTTCACCAATACTTTCCGGTCGTCCTGTTCGCTGTTAAGGGGTAAAAAATTGACCGTCCAATTTTTAAACTCAACAAAGGCTCGCGAGTAACTTCTAATCAATAAAGCTTTAAACTCTTTTTTAAAACTCTCCTGCTCGGCTGGCGTGGCGTCTTTCCAGAATTTTCCTAGGACTAACGACGAAATCAAGTCGAAATCGGTATATGGATTGATCACCGAATCGACAAATTCGGTGACTTTTGGAAAGTTTTGCGAAAAAACTTGATCCTGCATACGCCCCTGGATGCGAGTGGAGGCATCTTCAATTATTTTTTGCGGCTCGCTCAATTCGGCCGCCAAAGCACTGCCAAATATCAGCGAAAAGGTCAAGTAACCGAACATTAAAGCTCGGACCGTCACCAAATATATTTTCATTTCAAACCTTCAATATTATTTAAATAAACCAGAAAACTTTATCCCGAAAAAATAGCGATTAAATTAACAAAATACAGCCAAAGCGTATACTGCATTTTGGCTTTGAAAAAATCATTATTTAATCAGTTAGGATAAAATATCTATTTTGCTTTCTAACCAAAAAACCACATCAAAGCTAACTCCAAAATTTTTTCAGTCTAGCCATAGATGAATATCGTGGCGTTACACTTCGGCTTTGAATCCGCCCCAATACTATCTTAATAATTTAACCGTTCAATTTTTGTGGCAGTAAGCGTAAACAAATCTAATGCCAACCGCGGTGCCAGCCGGATTTTGGATGATGCCAACCCCAACCGAATTGCGGATGGTATTGCCATACGTAACCATAACCCGGACTAGCGTAGCTGGGCGATATATATGTCACGCCCGGCGGTGGCGCTACCGGACCGACCGGTACAGGCTGAACGACACACCCGGAGAATATCAGTGATAGAAAAACCGTATAGCCAAGACTTTTCATGAGATTACCTTTGTTAATATTTATGAAAATTAACTCAATTTATTAATTTACAGTTAATCAGCAATCGACTTATCCTGACTATTTTTTTAACAAAAAATTCAAATTTATTTACCGCTTTTCCTAAGCCTTTCCAGGGCAAAAGCGATGAATCTATTTTTAATACCCGACGCGAAAAATATAATTTATGTATACATCGGAAAGGCAAATACCGAACAAGCGAAGTTATCGTCGGAGGTAGTTAGGGTAATCGATAAATCAGCCAATAAAAGCAGATGTAATAATTCACTTCCAAACCATCCGGATTATGGATTAGCATTGCTCATGTCGGTCAAAGATCAAAAATAAACTCGGCAATAATTATCCAGGCCGATAAAACATGGAGATTTCAATTGTGCTTTGTTCAGAGCGATAAAAATACGGCCCGATCTTTAAACCGCACCAAACAAAACAAATTGCCGATCAAAAATTGATAAAAACCGATGCCATACCCAGGTGATGCATGGTCAGACTGGTTTTGCCGGTGGTGGCACTGACCGAATCCAAATACTGATTCATATAACCCAGCTCGGTTCTGACATTTTTATTAAACGTCCAACCAATACCCGCAAACGCCCGGTTTTGATCAAAACCGGATTTTCCGCCCCAAGTGGTCGTGTTGACCCGGTAAAACGCTTCGTCCCAGGCAATCAGGCTCAGCCTAGGTTCAAATTCCATAGAGTGCATAAATTTGATCATTTGCCGAGGTCTTTCGCGAACTTGATTACCAACCACGAAGTTGGTCTCCCACATGGTGCGGAAGGTAAAAGTACCCACGTCGGTGGGCAGCACATAGCGGAATGCAGGCCAAACGTCCTGTTGCGAATAATAAGGTTTGCCAATATTCTGGGTTGGCAACCAAGTATAACCCGCCCAAATGGTGGCGCGATCACTTAGCGAATAGCCCACCGCAGTACGAACCATGCCTTGGTACCAATGATTCCAGTTGCCATCGAAACGCGATTGCCCCTCCAACCATACCCGCCCTTTCTTCAAGGACGGATCGATAAACTCCATACTGCCTTCCGCCACGGCTTGCAGCCATGCCCCGGTATCTTCGGCCAGTTCAGCGGCAGGTACGGCAGTGGCAGCACCCGACAGCGCTAAAACCGAACAGAGATAGAGGGATTTTTTGGTTACTTTTACAAACATGGAGCTCTCCGATAAAACAGTATCTTAATGTTATTTAAACGAATGAGTGGCTATCGGCCCTACCGCGAGTTCGACGGGGACGAAACGTCGATACCAGCCGTAATACAAAGCAAATGCCACCAGAAAAACCAGGTAACCCGACCAAAGGATGTCGGATAAATAATGCCCACCTGACGTCATGCGGGTAAAACGCGATCCCCAGCGTAAGGATCAAATAAAAGTGCCTTGTATTGATTCACCAGAAAATATAGGGCAAAAAATGCATATTGATCCAGGTTGGTGAACCAAAACACCAGAGTGCTTGCCAAGGGCAAGCACCGTCAAGGCCATAAGTTCGTAGCGACTGCGCGATCCGCCTTTCATGCTGTTCCTGCCTAAAAAGCGATCCGGCGTTTGGCGGACAATTGGTGATTGGAGTAACTTTCGTGTTTATCCAGACCGACAATTTCGCAATGCCCGCCGGCATGGTTATAGTCTTCAGTGAAGTGGTGGATGAATTCCATCACTGTGTGGTCAATCAAATCCGTATCGCTCAGATCAAAAAACACCGTTTTGCCTTCCGGAAAATCAGCCAACAAGCTTTTCAGCGTAATGATATTGGAGAACACCGCTGCGCCGGACACGGCAATGTGGTAAGTGCCGGGTGCGGTTTGCCGCAACTGATAAGCCATTGAAAAGGTATTGCTGAGTTTTAAGCCGCGGCTGATGTGAATCGTCAGCTCGACCACGATACCAATCGCCACGCCAACCAATAAATCGGTGGCCAGCACGCCGATGATGGTGATCACAAACACCGCGAAATTATCGACTCCGATCGCCAAGGTTTTAGCGAACTCTTTCGGCGATGCCAGCCGAAAACCGGTAAACACTAGCAAGGCAGCCAGGGCGGATAACGGAATCTCGTGAATTAATTTCGGAAACAGCGCCACAAAAATCAACAAAAACAGGCCATGAAAAAAATTGGCCCAGGCGGTCTTCGCACCGTTGTTGATGTTGGCCGAACTACGCACAATTTCCGCGATCATCGGCAAACCGCCAATCATGCCGGCGATCAAATTACCGGTGCCGACAGCGGCCAAGTCCCGATTCAGATTGGAATTGCGTTTGTAGGGGTCCAATTTATCCACGGCGGATGCGCTCAACAAACTTTCCAGGCTACCTACCAACCAGATAGTCACGACCGCGACCCAAAATTCCGCAGTTCCGATTTTGGAAAAATCGGGGAGATAGAATCCAGCCGAAAAGTTTTCCGGCACCGCGACTAAAAATGACGGACCGACGGTGAATTCATGATGCGGGAGAATTTCAGCATTCGGTAAAAACAAGTATTGGTGGACATGATCCAGATCGAAATACTGCCCTAGCGCCAAACCGACCAACACAACTAACAAGGGCGCCGGAATCATCTTCAAAGTCGGGTGTTTGATCAGGGACCAAACAATCAACAACAGCAAACCCGAAATGCCGATTAACGACACTTCCGGATTCAAGGCCGCGATGGAATGCGGTATTTCGGCAATAACTCCCAATAAGGCTTTGGATTCGGGTTTGACGCCAAGCAGGGTATGAATTTGCTTGGCCATAATAATAATGCCGATCGCCGCCAGCATGCCGTGCACCACCGAGGAAGGGAAGAAAGCGCTGAGTTTGCCGGCCTTGAATATACCCAACAAAATTTGCAATACGCTGGCAAACACGATGGCGGCCAAGGTATAACGATACCCTGCCATCGCATCGCCCTGCCCCAACGACTGCACGGCATCGACGATCACTACAATCAAACCGGCGGCCGGGCCATTGATCGTCACGTAAGAGCCGTTAATCCGCGAGACGACTACTCCGCCAATGATGGCGGTGATGATGCCGGACATCGGCGGAAAACCCGAGGCCATGGCGATACCCAGGCATAGCGGCAGCGCGATTAAAAACACCAGAAAACCTGACAGCAAATCACTACGCCAGTTTTCGATCAAACCGGGGATACCGATTTTAGGAGCAGTAGAGATGAAGGAATTGGACATGGTTTTTCTCTCAACAAGTGAAGGACAAATCCTCTTCAGCGATAAACGTGCCAGATTTCGACGTTTGCCGCCCAAGCCATGTGGAATAGGAGCTTCGTGCTGTTTGAGACGCACTCCCTGTCTACGAATCTGTGCAAAACAGGTGGAAAATCCCAATTTAACCATTTGGCTCCGGTTTTTTTGCACCACTACCGGAGTGAAGTCTGACTGATAGTGGAAAGCACAACGCGCAAAAAACGGGCTTGATTGCGCCGGTTTTACTTTGTCATTTGAATGTGTAAGCCCGGCGCGGCCACACCTGTGATTGTATGCAACACAACAGCCATATCGTCCCGTCGAATTACAAGAAACTGAAAACCTGCGATTTACTGCTCTTAAAATTGGTCGTGCCTTTGGTTTAAAAAATAAATGCAGTTTAAGCACAGAAATTTTAAAAGTTCCGACTAAAGCAATACTTTTTAAAAGAGCAGTATTAGCAGCTTATAAATGGGATTTATATAGCAAGCCTAATTTATAGAGCCCATCGAAATGCTAGAGTGAACATATTTTTCGCCCATCAATATATAACGCTCGCCTTCTTTATTTTTTGCTTTCAAACTTGGAATAGTCTGAACCACATACATAATGCCTTTTGGAAAGACGCAAACAGGCGGAAGGCTATTTCTATCTTTTACCTGTATATTTTTGCCGGCGCAAGGACCGCCAATAAACGATATATTCATATTTTCCTCTCTGATAGTGCTATGTATCGCGATGAATAGTCCTAGAAAAACTATCTATACTACATTTCACAAACACAAATTGACGTTGACGTTAGAAAGCCTAACGTATCAGTAATTGAGCGAATCTAACCTACTCACTCGCCAGCTATTCAGCAGAATTTATGCCACATTTAAAAATTGAACTTTTCGCCGTTACATCAGGCTTGGCAGTCAATCCGTTTGCTCGCCCTATCGAACGGATTACCCTCTTACGGCTGAAATTTTGGTTGTTCTGGTTTAATTGAACCGGGAAGAAAACAGTCAACGCCCGTAGAGTATTTTTTAATTGAAAAATA
>CAZGUM010000167.1:7183-8779 GCA_964529085.1 uncultured Methylomonas sp.
AATATCCGACTAAATCAATGAGCAACGACTACCGCTATTTTTTTGGCGCGAAAATATACCGGCGCTTCCCCATAAAACAAAAAACCCGGCGCATCGGGGATCGATGCGCCGGGTTTTTATGTAGCATAACAGCTTGGCAAGCTATTATGCAGCCGCAGAGCGTCGACGGAGACCGACTAAACCGGCAATCGCGCTGCCGAATAACCAGACCGCGCCCGGTACAGGCACCGGTGACGTGGTTAAAGTCAACTTGTAGTTGTCGATCCCGGTATTCCACTTCGAGAAGCCGACACCGCCCAAGTAAATGGTGTAAATCTGCCCGGCCTGTGCGGTAAACGTGAAGTCGTTGGTGCCGGTGACGTGGTTACTGTAGCCGATATTGGTTAAACCGGCCGTTCCGGCAAATGGATTGTTTTTTGTGAACGGTGTAGGGGTTGCGCAAGCAGGGCAATTCCACGCGCCATGGTGGCTGTAAGTACCGGTTGCAGTATCCATGCCCTGAAACACCGTCACGCCGAAAGTGCTGAATGTGGTTGGCGTCAAGTTGCCGAGAGTTACCAAATTGATATGGACTTGCTGAGTCACATCCGATGCTATCAAACCAATATCGGTTTGATGTTTCCAGCCGGTTGGGGTTGCTGAATTATCTTGCCAAGCGCCGCCACCGGTATCGATTTCGGCGGCAACGCCGTAGCGTGCCAGAGAATCGGCGGCGGAAATCTCGGCGGTATCGCCGGCACTGGTCAATTTAGCTGCCCAGTTCAAAGAACCTGAGCCAATGTAATTGAACGGTCTGGTGTCGCTATATAAACCGGCTGTGCCAACCCAAGGCTGTAAAGCGCCGCTATTGGCAGTGCCGTTTGTATGCGTCCAACCATCGGTATTATTATTTAATCCGTTAACGTTCGGTATACCGGTCGAAACATTGGGCACACCGGCTGTGGAAAAAGTGTTGTACATAGTGTTCGACGCGAACGTAGTTGAAGCGCCCGCGGAAAGAACCGCACCAACCAGCGTCTTAGTAACGGCTTTAGCCAATTTGGTTTTTGTTAAGATCATATTTTTCACGTTTTCATGTAGTTATTTTAAATATCCAGTACTGTCTGCCAAACGCTTGGCAAAATTTACGGCACTGGGATTCTTCCTTGTTAACTCACGAATATGGCTGTCCGGTCATATTCGTGAAATCCAAGCCCTTTGTTTTAACCACACCGCCGAATAACAAGGAGGCATGGAAAATAAAAAGCCGGTGAATAGCGTCTGACAACCGATAGTCGGGTCACGATAAACAAGCCACGACAGATTGTCAGTCTATCCGGTTTTAAATATCGCATTTTTCATGCCTATATTTAAAATAACGACAAGAACATTGAAAATCATATAATTAACAATAACTTAAAACACCCCAAACCCATTGAAGAACATAAAGAGTTCATTATATTTTTAACCGAATTAATTAAACTTTGTTATATGAATATTTGTAATGCGGAAAACTGCATAAACTCTATGTTCAAGGGTGCGTCCTTACCGATGGTTATAGAATAAATTAGGCGGAAACCTTGAATTATTGACTTATTCGGTTAAACAGGTTAAAGC
>CAZGUM010000168.1:0-1920 GCA_964529085.1 uncultured Methylomonas sp.
TAAGGCCGTAAGGCACAATTCGTAGAGCGTCAAAGGCGCAGCCGCATGCGCCGTATGTTGACCTTAAAGCATTCGACGCTGTACCTTTGTTCGTCGCCTGTTTTACGCATTGCTTATTGCCGATCGGATTGGAAGCCCTCCCGTTTATGAAGCCTTGCTGAAAAAAGATTTGCGAAAAGAACGGATAAAGTGATTTTTTCATTAAGTCCTGCCTGATATTCCTTGTATCGCTAGCCAACCTTAAACCTGGAGAAAGTCATGGAATCATACCGTACCGCGCTATTTGTCATCGCCCTGTCAGCGGCTTTCGCACCGTTGCTTGCCAGAATGCCGACTCGCTTTCGAATGCCCGTTGTGGTCGTTGAACTGCTGCTGGGAATACTGATTGGACCTCATATTTTCAACTGGGTCTCCCCGGATGGTTTGGTCGATATGTTAGGCGAGCTAGGTCTGACTTTTTTGCTTTTCATGGTGGGCATGGAAATCAATCTCGGCGAAATCCAAGGCAAACCTTTAACGCTGGCCGTTGGCGGATGGCTAGTTTCATTTACGGTGGCTATGGCGTGCATGTACATCGGTCACGCCATCGGTCTGATTCAAGCTCCACCAATATTGGCCGCCGTCGCCTTGTCAACTACGGCACTCGGCATATTGGCCCCCATACTCCGCGATGAAGGCATTTTGACTACGGACTTTGGTAAGTTGCTCATGTCAGCAGCCGCGATGGGTGAATTCGGCCCGCTGATGGTCGTCTCTTTGCTGATTATCCCGACTCATAGTACGTTTTTGCATACGGTCTTCATCGTGACATTCGTGGGCGTTACTTTTTTGATTGCGGATACGGCGATTCGCGCTCGATCTTCATCCTTGATCGACATCCTAGCCCAAACCATGCAAAGTAGCGGTCAATTGCCGGTCAGAATTTGTATCGCGCTCCAAGCCCTGCTAGTGGTTTTAGCGGGTAAGTTTGGATTGAACGTGGTGGTTGGCGCATTTGCTGCCGGCATGGTGGTAAGCCTAGCCAGCAAAGGGGATGGCGGAGTGATTCTGCGCCAGAAGCTGGATGCCATCGGTTATGGTTTTTTGATTCCCATCTTCTTTATTGTCGCCGGTATGAAATTTGACGTCAGTGCGCTTTGGGCGAATCCGCTGGCTCCAGTTCAGATCATCTGTTTATTGGGTCTACTGATCCTGATTCGTGGTATGCCGGTTCTACTTTACAACAAGGTTCTTTCAGCTTCAGACCGACTGCCATTTGCCCTTTATTCCGCCACAGGCCTACCTATGATCGTGATCATTTCAGAAATCGGTGTTTCGTCAGGACTTATGGCTCCAAATCGAGCAGCGGTTTTGGTAGGCGCAGGTATGATTTCCGTATTGGTGTTTCCTATTCTGGCTGAAAGAATCAGACAGAGAAAGCCTATGAATTGGTAAGTACCTACTGAAGGCCGTAAGGCGCAATTCGGGCGACAATAGGCGTAAGCCGTATTGCGCCGAATGTTGGCATTAATGCATTCGGCGCATTACGCTGTCGCTAATGCGCCCTACAAAACTGCGCGAATATTAGCTGGGTTTAAACTTCGCTGCGGGGTTTTCTCCCGTATGCCGCGCCGAGCACCGGAGGGTTTAAACGGACAAATCGGCGGGACAGTCGATTTGCATGCGCAGCACCCGAAGGGCGAGGTACATGGATGTGCCGAGTGAGCAGCCCGATAGGGGCACCGCAGGGAACAAGCGGCATCCGGGCCGCCTTTTCTTTGGATACTTTCTTTTGGCCACGCACAAATTCGCTTGGAAGCGAATTTGAACAGCCGATAGGCTGGCCCGGAGGGCGAAAACCAGGGATGGTTTTCGTAACGAAAGTATCTCGGTCGTCGGTCCGAGAACCGACTTCAAATAAAACCGTCGCGATAGCGACAC
>CAZGUM010000168.1:2020-8697 GCA_964529085.1 uncultured Methylomonas sp.
CTCCATTGGCGTAATTTTGTGCAACGGCCAAGCTCAGAGCTAGAACAACCGAGAAAATTTCTCCAAACGTTCAAGCTCCGAGCTCCACCTTCCGAGCTATTTTCTCGGCCATTCCGTTTCAGAACTCAATCCGCCAAGCTCCGGACCACGCCATTGGCGTAATTTTGCCCACCGGCCGAGCTCCGAGCTAGAACGGCCGAGAAAATTTCTCCAACGCTCCAGCTCCGAACGCCATCACCCAAGCTATTTTCTCGATCATTCCACTTCAGAACCCAATTCGCCAAGCTCCAAACGAGATGGCCTGACCGAGTTCCCTGCTCACCCCATCCCCAAACAATTTCATTGAATCCATTCCGGCTAAACAATCCGCGGCCGCAGCCCGGAAGTAAGCGGCAATCAATTTGTATTACGTTTCGCCGAATCTTCATCTAACAATCACAAGTTCATCACAAAATTTCCCTAGTCTGTGCTTGCTTTAAACATGACGATGGCAACTTCTCAATCCAACTATGAACGAGCTGCCGGTGACTTAAACCGCCACTGACTATCTTTATCGGAGCGTCCTAAAATGATCAAAAAATCTGTTCTCGCCGCAGCCTTGCTGTCGGCACTTTGCACTCAAGCCGAGGCAATTACCATCAATGCCGATGGGGCCTGGCATGAGTTCGACGTAGACCCATCGGTGGCAAATTCCGGTTCAGCGGAATGGATAGACTTGAACAACGACACGCTAAGCTTCGAATTTAGTTTGAGTGGTTCGGCGATCTTGAGAGTTGTGGATGGCGGATACGCCGGCGACCGTTTCGCCGTATTCAACGGCACCGGCAACTTGCTGGGCGCGACTTCGTCGCCGGTTAACAATTATCCGGTCAGTGTCGGCATCGACTTCGACGCTGCTTTCGCGGACGCAAACTACAGCCGCGGCGAATTTTTATTGGGCCCTGGCAATTACCAAATCTTCGGCTACCTGCTGCAATCCGCATTGGACGACAACAGCAGCGCCATCGATGCCACCGTGGGCGCTGTCAGCCTGACCGCCGTGCCCCTACCCGCTGCCGCCTGCTTGTATCTCTCCGGTGCCGGCCTGCTGGGCTGGGTTTCGCGCCGCCGCCAATCCAACGTGTAAGGACGCCAACGATGAAACTGAATAAACTTGCTTTCGGCATCGCGCTGGGTTTAGGCGCGTTTGGCCTTGCTCATGCCGTTACCACTATCCCGACCGTCACCATCAAAATCGTCGCCTTCAACGACTTCCACGGCCAATTGGAATCACCGGGTAATTTGCGCAATCTGCCTAGCGACCCTACCGCCACGATTCCGGTCGGCGGCGTCGACTGGCTGGCCGGTTATGTCGAAAACCTGAAAAGCCAAAACCCCAGCAGTATAGTAGTCTCGGCCGGCGACATCATCGGCGCCACGCCGCTGGTTTCGGCGCTGTTTCACGACGAGCCGACCATCGAAACCATGAACCGCCTGGGTCTGGAATTTAACGCGGTTGGCAATCACGAATTCGACGAAGGCAAGAACGAGCTGAAACGCATGCAAAACGGCGGCTGCCACCCGACCGATCCGAACTCCTGCCAAGGCGCTTCAGTCGGCACGCCGGTGCCGTTCGAGGGCGCGGCATTCAAATTCCTGGCCGCCAATGTCGTGGAAACCGCCACCGGCAAAACCTTGTTTCCGCAATATGCCATCAAAGTGGTGGGCGGCGTCCGCGTCGGCTTCA
Organism: uncultured Methylomonas sp.; assembly: GCA_964529085.1. Lineage (GTDB taxonomy): Bacteria > Pseudomonadota > Gammaproteobacteria > Methylococcales > Methylomonadaceae > Methylomonas. The sequence continues at coordinate 3,747 of CAZGUM010000168.1, forward strand.
TCGGTATGACTTTGAAGGAAACCCCAACCATCGTCACCCCCACCGGCGTAGCTGGTCTGGAGTTTAAAGACGAAGCGGCAACCGTGAATGCGTTGATTCCAAAATTGCGCGCACGCGGCGTCGAAGCCGTAGTGGTCCTGATCCATCAAGGCGGCACGATACCGGTCAGCCAAACCGCCTCCACCATCAATAACTGCGACGGCGGTTTGGACGGTTCGCCGCTCAAAACCATCGTCAATCAATTGGACGATGAAGTTGATTTGGTGATTTCCGGCCACACCCATCAAGCCTATAACTGCCAAATCGCCAACAAGGCCGGCCGCTTGATTTCGGTGACCAGCGCCAATTCCCAAGGCCGGGTGTTGACCGACATCGATGTAGCGATCAACACCGCCAACGGCGAAGTCAGCAGTGTCAGTGCCGAAAACATCGTGGTCGACCGCCGCGCGACCGCCACCATTACCCCGAATGCGGCGATTAAAACCATCGTCAACAATTACAAAACCCTGTCCACTCCTATCGCCAACCGGGTAATCGGCAGCATCAGCGCCGCCATCACCACCACAGCCAACGCGGCCGGCGAATCGGCCTTGGGCGACGTGATTGCCGATGCGCAATTGCTGGCGACCCGCAACGTCGGCTTCGGCGAAGCGGTCGCCGCGTTTATGAACCCCGGCGGCATCCGCGCCAATCTGACTTACCCATCCGGCACCGCCAACGAAGGCGACGGCAAGGTCACCTATGCGGAAGCCTTTACCGTGCAACCCTTCGGCAATACCGTGGTGACCTTGACCTTAACCGGCGCGCAAATCCACACTTTGCTGGAGCAGCAGTTCACCGGTTGCACTGTAGGTTATCCGGCGGGCGCGCCGGCAAGCGGACAGCCTTTCAACCGTATCCTGCAAGTCTCCGACGGCTTTAGCTACGAATGGAAGGAAAAAGGCACGGCGTGCGATAACGTCGATCCAGCCAGTATCAAAATCAATGGCGTGGTGGTCGATCCCGCCGCCAGCTATCGGATTACCGTGAATAATTTCATGGCCGACGGTGGCGATCAGTATTACGTGTTGACCCAAGGCACTAACCGCTTGGGCGGCGCGCTGGATCTGGATGCGCTGGAAAGCTACTTTACCGTGAACGGCACGGTAGCCCCCGGCCCGCAAAACCGGATTTTGCCGGCGCAGTAAGTTTTATGGATTAGTTGTAAGCTCTGTAGGACTCGGGCCCGCTGGTACGCGATACAGCGGGCTTTTTTTTATTTGCTTCGTCAGCCGTCGCCAGCCAAGCATCAAACCGATAGCCGTTGGCGTGGTTTATCAATGCTGGGGTTCATACCCCATTTGCGCTTGTACCTTAATCACAAACGGATCGGATTCCTTGTCGCCCAAATCGGCAAAATCGATCACGTCGTAGCTGTTGCTTGGCGTCGGTTGCCAAGGCGCGGCATCAAGCGGATAAGCGTGAATTAGTTCCGTAAGCTCGGAAAACTCGCCTTGCCGGCGTTCGATCAACACCGGCAGGCCCAGATCCGGACGCATCACCACATGCCATTCGGTTGCCGCAACTTTGCCCCGATATTCGCGGGCCGGGACGCCATCGGTCCATTCGATTTCGCCGGAAGTCAACTTACTTAGCAGTTGGCTGTCCAGCATTAACGAGAGCTTTTGCCAGGACGGCGTCATGCCCAGCATGCGTAAATCGCCGCTTTGAAACTCGATTACGCGCCGGTCGCCGTGGTAAAGCTTACGGTGACTAAGCGCCTGCCCGTCGCGCTGCCAAAGCTCGCCGATGCCCAATTGCGGTCTTTCTATCGTGATCTGCCGGCTATCGCGCCAGAACCGCCAACTAAGCGCAACCGGCAACGGCAGCTCGTCGTGTTCCGGCTTCCCGCCTGTCCGGGTGGTGACAAACTCGGCGGCAACTGCCGGCAAACTCTCCGAGAATAAGTCGATAGTCTCCGTGCCGGCGGCGTGCCGGGCAGGTATATGGCTACAAGCAGCCAAAGCAAGCACTACTCCAAGGCAAATCGGTATTTCGAATAGTTTATGAAGAATATTGGACATGGCTATCGCGCGTTTGCGTCATTAAAAAGTCTAGGACGGCCGGGGTCCCTGATTCGGTTTCGGCAGGAATTTCCGGTTTATTCGCGGATAACCGGCACATCGGCCATCACACCTTAAATCATGTTTTGTGCCTATTATTATAAATGTGCGCAGGATAGAGACCCGGCACCTTGGCGCGCCAAAGCCGCGAAACAAAGTTTCGCCGGCTTGATTGAAATCAAAGCACCCCGTGCCATTATGCGCAAGAATTCTGTTCTGCATGTTCTATCGCGCTTGCACACGCCGTTTTTTCCCGCCTCATTAGCGATTAGGTCAGGTTATGACGATGGATAACGACACCTTAATAGACCAAGCCCGCCGGCTTTATGCCGCATTACACGCCCGCCAAGTCAGGCCGCTAGCAGCAAACGACGGCAGGCTGCGGCATCGTCTGGAACGTTTGGTCAGTTGCGCCTATGTCCGTTACCAACGGCGTTTGAACCGGTGCATACTGTGTTACCAATACCGCAAACATGACTGCATTCGCGAGTCCGGGAAGAAACGAATTCCCTGCCAACAGCGTAATCCCTTTCGCCTGACTGCCTCGATTTAAACGGCAATATTTTGCTGTCCATCACCGGCCAATTTGTTTAGTATTGCGCCATGGACGACAGCGAATTTGCAAAACCCTAGCTGCGAAAACGGTGAAAATCGCAATCGGCGTCTAGCTTTTCCGCAATGAGTGACAAGGCAGACAATTTAGCTTGGCAATCGGAATTTAAGCTGCTCGCGCAAACAATCTTGTGGGGCTGTTTTTTCCAGGTAGAGTGCCAGTGATGGGTTTGAAAAATCTAGCGCCAATAGAAGAACGGTATACGGGGTGGCTCATGATTTTTCAAATGCAATGGGACACGGCGATTCAACTTAACTGCCCAGTAACTCACGATGAATAATTTTATTCGATCCGTACTTGCAGAGGCGGAGCATAAACCGGAAAGACTTTTACAGATGTTAAGGGCCGTGCAGGCACAGTACCTGCATATTCCGAAAGCAGCTATCGAGCAATTGGCTACGGCCCTGCATATACCCCGCACGCAGATTATTGCCGTCGCGGAATTTTATAGCTTCTTGCACCTGACGCCGCAAGGCCGTTACGACATTCATATCAGCGATTCGATTACCGACCGGATGCTGGGTAAGGAAGCATTGCTGAACTATCTGGCGGAAAAACTGAAGGTGCAAGTCGGCCAAGTCCGTACAGACGGTCTGGTCAGTCTTAACAATACCTCTTGTACCGGCATGTGCGATCAAGGCCCGGCCGGTTTGATCAATGGCTACCCTTTAACCCGTCTGGATATTCCCAAAATAGACGCTATCGCCGATCTGATCGAACGGCAAGAACCGTTAAGTGCTTGGCCGGTCGAGTTCTTTGCGGTTACCGAGCAGATCCGCAAACCCGGCTTATTGCTGAACCAACCGTTCAATAACGGCGCGGCACTGGCGGCCACCTTTGCGCGCGGCCTGACGGAAACGCTGGCGGAAGTGGACTTATCCAATCTGCGCGGCCGCGGCGGCGCCGGTTTTAAAACCGCTTTGAAATGGCGCACCTGTTCCGTTCAAGCTGCTAGCCCGCGCTACGTGATTTGTAACGCCGACGAGGGCGAACCCGGTACCTTTAAAGACCGGATGCTGCTCGATCTCTACGCCGACCAAATCTTTGAAGGCATGACTTTGTGCGCCGCGATTATCGGCTCGGACCAGGGTTTACTGTATCTCCGCGCCGAGTATTTATTTCTGCATGACAAATTACAGCGAATCTTGCAACTTCGCCGCGAACAGGGTTTGTTGGGGCAAAATATCCTGGGCCGAACAGGTTTTGATTTCGACATCGAAATTCGCATGGGTGCCGGCGCCTATATTTGCGGCGAAGCGTCCGCGCAAATCGAATCCTTGGAAGGCAAGCCTGGCATACCCAGGGTTAAACCGCCCAACTCGGTGATCTGCGGCTATCAACGCAAGCCCACCGTGGTCGATAACGTCGAGACTTTTTTCGCCGCCACCCACATCGCCATACAAGGCGGGCAATGGTTTGCCGGGGTCGGTACCCCCCAATCCACCGGCAGCAAACTGCTCAGCATCAGCGGCGACTGCGCGCGGCCCGGCATTTACGAATACCCGTTCGGCACCCTGATCGAGGATATTTTGCGGGACTGCGGCGCGGAGGACGTCATGGGCGTGCAAGTCGGTGGGCCGTCCGGCACCTTTATTTCCAACCGGGAATTGCAGCGGCGCGTGGCTTTCGAAGACCTGTCCACCGCCGGCTCATTTATGGTGTTCAACAGTAGCCGCAGCATTTTCGACATCGTGCAAAACTTTACCGATTTCTTTGCCCATGAAAGCTGCGGCTTTTGCACACCGTGCCGAGTCGGCACCACGCTTTTAAAAAATCAGCTGCGGAAAATTGTCGAAGGCAACGGCGCCGCGGTCGATCTGGAAGAACTCAGCGAGATATGCCTGATCGTCAAAAACACCAGCCATTGCGGTCTAGGCGATTCCGCCGCCAATCCGATTTTAAGCACCTTGGCCAGCCATCCGGAGCTGTATCTGAAGCAATTAAAACAGAGCAGTTTCACCCCGGGTTTTGATTTGGACGCTACCTTGGCCGTGGCGCGGCGCATGGCGCAGCGCGACGACGACGCGGCGCATTTATCGCAAGTGGAGAACTGACATGAGCGGCACTCTTTGCATCGACGGCATCGCCGTGCCGTTCAGCGACGGCCAAACCATTATCGAGGCGGCGCGCACAGCCGGCGTGTATATTCCGTATCTGTGCCACCGGCCGGGTTACGCCCCATACGGCAGTTGCAAACTGTGTACGGTCAAAGTCAACGGCCGTACCAATACCGCCT
>CAZGUM010000169.1:0-8684 GCA_964529085.1 uncultured Methylomonas sp.
ACAGGATGCCCAATCGATAATTAAATCCCGTTTACACAAAATTCAGGACACACTCGGATCGGGTAGTTTTTCCATTTATGACGGCAGGATTAGTGAGGTCAATCGCCTTGCTTCTCACTCATTTTTTGTCACGTTGCCTGCGCAATCAGTTATTAACCCACTTAACGACGAAATCACCCGATTGGGATTTAGACTTTCCAAACGAGGTGATGAATGAAACTGGTCATCTCTGAATATCTACGCACCCTCAAAGAGCGGGATGAGCTTGATCGTTTATTGCCTGACCTGTTGCTGGAAATGGGTTATGTTCCTGTCACGCGTCCGCAAACGGGAAATCGACAATACGGGGTGGACATTGCAGCCAGAGGTAAAAATTCCGAAACTGGAGTTAATGAGTTATTGCTCGTAGTGGTCAAGCAAGGAGACATTGGGCGAAGCGAATGGGATAGCGGCAATCAGTCCGTACGCCAAAGTATCAATGAGATTTTTGATGTCTCTTCAAAGTCCAATCTTGAACCTCAGGATAAAGAACGTAGCATTCGTATCGTGGTTGCCACAGGTGGAGACTTGAAACAAACCGTACAAGAAAATTGGAAGGGGTTTGTCAATAATAACCAAGACAAAGCATGCATTGAATTTTGGGGCGCTGATGTTATCGCTACCCTGATCGAAAAATATCTTTTGGATGAACATATTTTTCTTGACGAAGATCGACGCGATTTGCGGCGTGCCTTGGCATTATCCGGCGATAGCGAGTACGACAGACAAGATTTGCATCGGTTGTTTATGCGCACCTTGGATTTAAACGACAACGGGGAGTTACTTGATAAACCAAAGACAGGCAAAGCCTTGTTGAAGGCTTTGCGAATCGTCAATCTGTCTGCTCAGGCGTTTGCACATTGGACACTACGCGATGATGGCGATACTCGCCAAGGACATTTGGCGCTGGAACGCGCCACGTTGTGGTCGTGGCACCGCATTCAACTCGCCGATGAGAAAAGTAAAAAAGACGCTCTTGCCGGGCCTTTCAACCGGATTTGGTGGGGCTATTACCGTTTTGCATCCCAATACTTCGCGAGGATTCAGCCGTATTGTTTCATAGAAAATAGCCTAACTCGGTATGCTTCTAACGGCGTTGAATCTTCGCTAATTGCCTTTGAACAAATTGGTATCTTGGCAAGCATCGCATTATTTTTAGGTTTCCACCCAGTATCCTCAGAGGAAGAGAAAAATTCTCTTTTTAGTGATGCCGGTGTGGTGATTAATGCTTTGGAGGCATTGTTAACAAATAATGGCGTTAGCAGTTCACCATGTCTTGACCGGCATAGCCAAGACCTCACCTTGGCTCTTTTTGCATTATTTGGAATGGGGCGAGTAGAATTTGCCAAGGAATGGTTAGGAAAACTGTTCCGCAACGTGGATTACGCCTACAAAGCTAAAAAATATATACCCATTGCCACAGATTCCTTGGATGATTTGATAGAGGAAGGCGGCTGGTTAGGAAGGCAAGCAACGGGTCGTATGATGGAAATGTCTTGGACGCTGGCAACTATCGCCGGCTGGAGTGTTATTCTGGGTATGGATGATCTTTATGGAGTGTTAGCGAAAAATGCTAAAGATGCATACCCTAATGTATGTATCCAAATATGGCATCCTGAAAAAGATCTGTATCAATATCTCTATTTCGAGACGGCTCATTTCGACTCAGGTGCGACTGAAGCGCCAATTCATTTGCCAGCAACAGTAGCAGAATATAGAGAACAGTTAAATCTGATTCGGGAATCTGATTATGGAAAAATTCTCTTCGACTCACCGGCAGCCAAGGCAGAATTTATTGGGCTAGATCTCATTGCTTATCATCATTTTCAAACACCGGTTCCACCTTCAGTTTGGTATTCGCTTCTAAACAATGTTGCTGTTTAAGTTACAAGGTAACTTTATACAAATCCATTTCTAGGTTGAGTGGCTTTTAGGGAGCAGATTCATAAGATATTAAGTTTTTCTATCGCTATTTTCACGCATAGAGATACTTCGAACGCACTCCCAGGAGCCCCGGTCGCATATAAACCCAAGCCGTTGGCGTATAAAAATCTCTCGGCTGCATCCCTTGCAAGTCCGGCGATGTCTTCGCGTCTCTTGGCTGCATCTTCAAGCTCGGTGGGGACGCCTTCCAGGTCTGTGTAGGTGCGTTCCGGACATCGGGATATGCGTTCCGGGGATTTTTATATGCCGCCGAGACTGTTTGGAATGCCTTCGCGGTGGTCGGCAACCCGCACGGGTGCTTTGGAAGTTAGAGGTTTTTTGTTTGAAAGCTGGCTATTTTCAACTGCGATAAAACTTCCGGCCATAGACGGATAATCGCAAGAGATGCAATTGAATGGTAAACACGCCCGTATCGTCACGATGACAACTTAAGGCGGGCTGTTCAAAAAAGAAATGGTATTGGTTGACTTGAAGCTCTGCTGTCATAGTTTACCTGCCCTATTGCGATGAATAAGTTAATACTATAGGCTCGGGTACAGGTTGAATTGTTGACCTACCGTCAGACATTAGTAAACCTCGATTGGTCAAAACCCGGTAACGCGCTGTCTGCTTAACCGAATAATCCAAGCTTAAGTGCCCTTTAAGTCGGAAAGAGAGTAATGTGCTATCGCGGAAGAATCCCATTTTAGGAGGATTTATGGTCAGGCATTCAATGGTTTTGGCATTTGGTTTGTTTTTGTCGGGTACGGCTTTTGGCGATCAGGACGACTGGAGCTATATACCTCGTCAACAACCGCAGCAACGACAATACCAACAGCAACCCGAACAGTGGCAATACAATCGTCAAGACGATTACCGGAACGACTATAACCAGGGTCGGGATTATCAAGGCAATCAAGGTTACCAGGGCTATCAAGGCTATCAGGGTGGTTATCGGGGCTATATTCCTCAGCCTCCGACGGGATACCAGGCCCCAGCCGAATATTACGGGTTGCCGCCGGTAAGGGGTTTTGTCTATCCACAGCAGCAACAGCAAATACCAAGGTTTGAGAATCACCACCGCGGTCGATGGTAGCGATAAAACTGACTATTGGTCGTTGGTATGAAAAACCGCTTCAGGCTTTCGATACCTTTTCGATAAGGTCAACTCGCTAATCCAGACCGTTTTTGTCGGGAATTCGATAATTTGTCGGACTGTTGTTAAGCATTCCGGGGAATAGGTATTTCTCGCGGGTTTTCGCTTTGCCAACAAAGCGCTGGCTTTCCATGTTTAAGTTTTTAAAAACAAACAGTTATTTCCGGAATTTGCAGCCGGCGGAAATTGGTCATGATTTTGCTTGGGTGTTGATGCCTGTCCAAATCAAATTGACTAAGGGGAATAAAATGTTTGAACACAAAAATCTTGATGGCACTTGGAACCGCGTTGTTTCTGCAACCGATGCCTTTCTGAGCGGTGATATTCTGGAAACTCGGGATATGGTAGGCACCGAACCCGAGAAAATCGCCCGTATGCAATTTGCTGTGATCGGCCAATGGTTGGTGGAGCGTTGCCTGCCGCCGGAAGCCCTGAGCCAAACCTGGGCGCACGACGCCGGCAAACTGCCTTGGTGGGATTCAGTTAAAAACCCGCCGCATATGGGGATTATCGCCGACTTCAACAGCCATAACGGCGGCCTGCATCGAATTCCCTTCGACGCCAATCATCATGTCGTTGGCTTTGCCAGCGATGGCGAGGAAATTGTTCTCGCCAAAGGTATGTACACAGTCGTCCGCAAAAGCGATGGCAAAGAGTTAAGCGCCGCATCGAAGAGTGAATTGCGCGAGTTGTATTTCGCGTAACCGGCAGCTTGATTGGTATCCGACTGGGTTGCGCTAGGCGAAACCCAGCGGCAACTGTCCTGGGCTGGCTTTTGCGAGTCCAGCCCGGCCTATGCCGCTATGGCGCCGAAAATGGTGATTGGTGTTAACCTAGCACTAAGTTTGTCGGTCGTTAAAGTCATGAAAATTTAACAATGATATCGTGTTGAATGTTGCGGACCGTGATGTGGAATTTATCCGATTTAACCCGCAGATGTCTGAGCGGATCGTGTTGGTTCAGGACGAATTCCCTTATGGCTTCATCGTTCCAACTCTGATAGTTGTCGTGCACCATCCGCAATACAGAGTTCAATTTATTGGCGGCGTAGACCACATCGTCTTCGTTATCTTCGTAGTCCGAGTGCATTAAACCTTTTATGGCGCACTTCACTTGGGCAAGGGCACTATTTGAATCCAATGATGTACTTTGTCCCACGATTTTCTCTCCAACTTTCAGTTATGTTGGTAGTCAATATCACACCCGGTCCTTAAATTAAGCTTAATGAATTGCTGTCCGGCTAGGGATGAGGAGACGGTAAATTCCCGGTTTCCATCCGTCTGGCCCTTACCTTGAGAATTGGGCAGCCAGGATTTCTATCGTTAGTTCGAATCCATTTTCGCTATTCATGCCGCCTTGGCATAGAATCCCTCAATACCCGATCAAACTGGCAAGGGGATTTACAGTGGCACACGCATCGATAGCTATTGTTTTTGCATTAATTATGGCCTTAGTGGGCATAGTCTACGTGCTGTGGCAGTTACGCAGAGTGCTGGCTTACGAGCAGGGCAATGAAGTCATGCGGGGCATCAGCTCCGCGATTCAGGAAGGGGCGGCGGCGTTTTTAAACCGCGAATATCGTATTCTCTCGGTGTTTGTGGCGCTGGTCGCGGCGGTGATTGCGATTTTCCTGCAATGGCAAACCGCTTTGGCGTTTTTGCTGGGCGCGTTTGCTTCGGCCGGTGCCGGTTATCTGGGGATGTATGTGGCGGTACGTGCCAATGTGCGCACCGCGGAAGCAGCCCGTAGCGGATTACATTTAGGGTTGCAGGTGGCGTTCGCCAGCGGTGCCATCATGGGCATGTCGGTGGTCAGCTTCAGTTTGCTGGGCATGACCGGATTGTATCTGCTGTTTAGTAACGATCCCAATTGCTTAATTTACATTACCGGTTTTGGTTTCGGCGCCAGCAGTATTGCCTTGTTCGCCAGGGTGGGTGGCGGCATTTTTACTAAAGCGGCCGATGTCGGCGCCGATTTGGTTGGAAAAATCGAAAAAGGCATCCCGGAAGACGATCCGCGCAATCCGGCGGTCATCGCCGACAACGTGGGCGACAATGTCGGCGACGTGGCGGGCATGGGCGCGGATTTGTTTGAAAGTTATAGCGGTTCGATTATCGCGGCCGCTACCTTGGGCGCCGCGTTTGGCGGCGATGCCGCCGGTGCGTTTATTGCTTTACCGTTTCTGATTGCGGCCGTTGGCGTGATTTCTTCGTTGTTTGGTATCTATATTATCGTCGCAGACAAAAACCCCGGTCTGGCGGCAGGCACAAGCCTTGTGGATAAGGTGCTTGCCCTTTTAGATAAGCAGGTTGCCGATATTAACGAAAACGCCAGTCTGCAAGATCTGCTGGACGCCTTACGCCATTCGGTGTGGGCTGCTTCGGTGTTGGTCTTGGTATTGACCTTGGTAACCGTCATAGCCTCAGGAGTGCATTTCAATTACTGGCTGGTGATTCTGGTGGGCCTGGTGGCCGGAAATGCCATCGCCTATGTCACGGAGTATTACACCGCTTACACCGAAAAACCCACGCAATCGATCGCCAAAGCCTGCGAAACCGGTGCGGCAACCACCATCATTCAGGGGCTATCGGTAGGCATGATGAGCACCGTGTTTCCGGTGCTGATTGTCGCCGTTGCCATTTTGGCCAGTATCTGGCTGGGGATTAAGGCGGATGGCTCGATTGCCGCCGGCTTATACGCGGTAGCGCTTGCCGGAGTTGGCATGCTGAGTACCTTGGGCGTAACCCTGGCCACCGATGCCTATGGCCCCGTGGCGGATAACGCGGGCGGGATTGCCGAGATGGCTCATCTACCGCCGGAAGTCAGGCATCGTACCGATGCCTTGGATAGTTTGGGCAATACCACGGCAGCCACCGGCAAAGGCTTTGCCATCGGTTCCGCGGTTTTAACGGCTTTGGCTTTGGTGGCAGCCTATGTCAGTGCGGCAAAAATCGAAAATTTGAATTTGCTCAATCCCACCATGCTGCCCGGCATCTTAATCGGCGCCATGATGCCCTACCTGTTTTCGGCTCTGACCATGACTGCGGTCAGTAAAGCGGCTTATGCCATTGTGATGGAGGTGCGTCGCCAATTTCACGAAATACCCGGTTTGATGGAAGGGACCGCATCGCCCGATTACGCAACCTGTGTCGATATCAGCACCGAAGGCGCGTTGCGGGAGATGATTTTTCCCGGCATGTTGGCGGTGGTCGTGCCGCTTTTGACCGGATTCATCCTCGGCAAGGAAGCATTAGCGGGTATGTTGATTGGCACTACAGCCTCAGGCTTTCTGTTAGCCGTGATGATGGCCAATGCCGGAGGGGCCTGGGATAACGCCAAGAAATGGATCGAAACCGGTGAAGGCGGCGGAAAAGGTTCGGAGGCGCATAAAGCCGCCGTGGTTGGGGATACGGTGGGAGACCCTTTCAAAGACACCAGCGGTCCGGCCTTAAATATTCTGATAAAGCTGATGAGTATTGTCAGTCTGGTATTTGCAACGGCATTCGGTTCGGGGTGGTTCAGTTTTTAACGTCGAACACTTTATTAGCCACCGATAATGCTTACGGTTTAGAGGTTCTCATTCGGGCGATCCTCCGATCTTAAGGATATTCAAAACCGGATCGGCATAAGCAGCCGCAGCCAAGTCAACAGCCGCTTTTGCAATGTCTTCTTGATTGGCATACCGGTATTCAACAAGAGAAGTGTCCGCGGAAACGAGGTCGATGTTGATATTGGCTTGACCAAGCTCCGCAGCGAAAGCCTTAAACAAACTGCTCATGCTGGGTTGGCAGACCGAGTAATTGATCGGCCCGTCCTGACTTAAAACACTCCGCAAAGAGGATACGCAAATGATGTTGCCTGCCGGATTCGGCAACGCAGACCGGGAGCCTTGTCTGGAAAATTCACGCATGGCCTGTCGGACGCACAGAAAGTGCCCGGCCAGATTTTGAGTAAGGACGGTCTGCGATGGCTTCCGATTTATATCCAGCGCCGAGGCATCGATCTCCAGATCGGCGTTAGTGACCAATATATCCAGGCCTCCCCAATAAGCGACCAGCACATCAAACATGCTTTTCACCTGACTTTCCCGGCGAATATCGGCCTGAAATATCATGGCTTGTCCTTGTTTGATGCGAATGCGTTGCGCAACCTGATCGGCTCCCGCGTTTTCATGCAGATAATTAATCATCACCTTGGTGCCGGCCGCGGCGAATGCTTCCGCGACTGCGGCACCGATGCCGGTATTGGCCTGAACGACCAAGGCGGTTCGGCCTTGTAGCGGCTGCGCGGCCGTTGCGGTATTCATCTGTTTTTCCGATTGCCGGCTATTGTCACGCGGTCGATTTCCGGTGGAAAAAGGCATTGTTTTATCCACGCATCGAGCGATAACTTGCCCGGACCTTGCAAGTAACAGACCAGTAGCATGACGCCCCACTCTTTATGTTGCTCAATTCCGGCGGCTCCCAAATCGGGGTAGGAGATTACCGCGACGAGATTGAATAGAAACAATAGCGCAGCCGCACCGCGCCCTATCAAACCGCTTGCCAACAACAAAGGACCGGCCAGTTCAACCGCCGTGCCCAGCATCGCGGCAAATTCTGCCGGCAATAGTGGTACGGCATATTCGTTTTCGAACAGGTACAAGGTGCTGTCCCAGTTCTGTAATTTAAGTAAACCTGACACCCAGAACGCATAGGCTACCCAGCCACGCAGAATCAAGTTGCCTAAGGGCGCCAACTTATCCAGCAGAATTGCGAATCGATATCCCCGTCCATTTGTTTGATAGAAAGGCGCTATCAGTTTGTACATGTTTTGTGTGTTCATATCAGTGACATCAAACCAGATAAAAATCAGTCAATAGGCCTTTAAGCAACCACTGCTGCAAAAGGAGCGGGATATTTATATCGGGGTGATCGGACAGAACGGTTTCGACCGCTTGGTTGAGTGCCTGCCCGGACCCCAATAGCGTTAAAAATTGATATTCGGCTACCGCCAGACAATGGATTTCCACCTGCCACTGCGGCCGGTAAAGCAGTAAACGGCAGCCACCGGCACCTAAATCGATGCATTCCTGCCCTTGATAATCAGGCTGATTACTTGCCCAGATCCGTTCTATCGGATAATCCGCAGCGATGAAGCGTGCGCTGGGATGCAGCCGGAATGCCAATTGCGCATATTGAGCCGGATCGATCCGGACAAGGGCAGACAGCGACAAAGGCTGAGCATCGGCTGCGTGATAGGCTTCGTGCCAGAGCCACTCCAGCCTGGCGATATCAGCTAAATAAGGCAAGCCTTGCGCCGCCTCAAATCGGGCTATTAATTCGGCAAAATGTCCGCCGTAAGTCAGCAAGCTGGCCGCTTGCAGCGGATAGGATTTGATATAGTCGGCTGCGAGCCGATCAAAAAACGCTTCGCCGACCAAGCAGTTCACCACCGGATACGTGTCGCGCAATGCCGAGGTTAAGCCCAGCCGGGTATTGTTTCGGTAGATGCTTAAACGTTGCTCGATACTCAAGCCATTAGCCTTGATGTCCAGCGGCAACTGTTGGGTTTCTTGGCAAACAAA
>CAZGUM010000170.1:0-1506 GCA_964529085.1 uncultured Methylomonas sp.
CTGGGGGACAAGGGGTCGTGGGTTCGAATCCCGCCGTCCCGACCAAGTTTATTGTTAAGAATTCGCCATAACCCGCAAGTTACCTGACTTGGCGGGTTTTTTATTGTCTGAAAATTATAAATTACTATCGGAATAATCTTGGCGTTGGAGCCTGAGCGAAAAACAGGGCAGACGAATGAGTTTTATATTTAATGCATACGGCGACTACGGCAGATTGTCTCATCAATATTCAGGGGCGGTGTTAATCCGATGCTGAACAGTCTAAAAAATAATATCGTTGTGCATCGCCCCGATGAGCTATCCAAACAATGGGCGCAGCGTATAGTCAATCGCTACGCGGCAAATGCCAAAGTCAGGTCCGTCGATATTCATTCGATCAATATCGGTACGTCGACGCGCTTGCGGCTTAGCGTCAATCATGAAGCGACGGGAATAGTCCCTAGCCGCTGGTTTGTAAAAACACCGTCGCTGGCAATAAAGTCCAGGGCGATTACCGCATTGCCGCGCTTATTGCATAAAGAAGTACATTTTTACAACTCGCTATCGCGCTCGACCCCGGTTAATCTACCGCAAATTCTCGCTGCGCAGAGCCGTTTCGGCCGTGGTACCACGTTAGTGATGGCCGATCTGGACGAACTCGGCTGTAAGCCCGGTTATACCGCCGATGCGTTGACTGTGGAGCAGGCTCGCAGGGTCGTAGAGAAACTGGCCGGTTTTCACGCTCATTATTGGAATAAAGCAGAATTACTGAAAACCCACCGCTGGCTAAATGGATTTAGTCATAACATCGAAAATCACATGGGTACTTTGTTGGCCGTACCGTTGATGAAGCGTGGATTGACTCTTGCCGGCAACTTGGTTCCCATCAAATTACATCATTCCGCATTGCGTTATGCCGCGGATCGTCGTCGAATTACGAAAATCTTGGCTTCTGGCATACAGACTTTGGTGCATCACGACTGTCATCCCGGTAATTTATTCTGGAACCAAGGCGAACCGGGGTTTTTGGATTGGCAATTGGTGCGCATGGGTGAAGGCATTAGCGATCTTGCTTACTTCATGGCGACATCCCTCAAGCCGGAATGCCGTCGTCGTCATGAAAAACAATTACTGGAACTGTATCTGATCTCGCTAGCCAAGCACGGGATTGGGGGATTGGATGATGTTAGGTATTATCAGCGTTACCGCGCTCATCTGGTGTACCCATTCGAAGCGATGATTGTTACGTTGGCGATAGGTGGCATGATGGATGAGCACAGTAATTTGGAATTGATCGCCAGAGTTGCGGCTGCGATAGACGATCACGACAGCTATGCGGCATTAGCGATATAGATTCGAGTATTTAATCGTTGCGAGACGATGTGAGATTCAATGAGGTAAAAAGCTGGTTTCGGTCGCTGTCGGCGGTGTAATAGTATCGATTGAAGTCGCCGCTGTTTTCGTCAAGGGAGTAACCCGCCGTTTGTTGTTCTTTATACTCGGTGTGAACGTATCCGCCCTTCCAGT
>CAZGUM010000170.1:1606-3675 GCA_964529085.1 uncultured Methylomonas sp.
GAAATGTCAGCCGGTCTGCGTCCCAACGCCGGAAGGGCCGGATTGGTGATAAGGTTTTGATGCTGGTAATTCAATTCCAACTCGAGTGTAGTGTTGGCGCTAATGTCCCAGGTCAGATTGGGTGCGACATTCAATTGTTGGTTGAAGCCGCCGGCCACAAAGGAGCCGTTATCCAGGTAATCTACGTTGGTCCGGTAACGTACGTCACCGCCGGCAGAGAGCGGGCCGGTTGCATCCAGGCTGGTCCGGAACAGATTGTAGGAGCCGAATTGCTGTTGCAGCGAATAACAAGGCGTTTTCAAGGCGTCCTTGGGCACGGCATTGATCAATCCACCGGGTTCCATGCGGCCGTACAGCACAGCTGCCGGGCCTTTTAGCACTTCGATTCTGTCCAGGCTGGCGGTCGAAAGCGGCACAAAAGACAGCCACATGCCCTCGCGAAACACGCTGGTGCTGGAATACACGTCGAAGGGGGCAGTGCCGAAACCGCGGATCGTAAAAATGTCGTTCAAGTGGCCGCCGCCGAAGCCCGGTTGAACGCCCGCGACATTTTTGACCGCGTCTTGCAGGGTAATTGCCTGTTGGTCGTCCATCACCTTTCGCGTTACTACCTGGATATTGGCGGGGGTTTGCATAATCGGCGTATCGGTCTTCGTCGCGGTGGACGTACTGACGCGCGTGTAATCGGCGTTGTACGGGTCGGTCGAGTCGTAAACCGTTTTCCCGAGAACAGTCACAGCCGGTAGCGTCGCATCGCCGCCGGTTTCGGCTTGCTTAATCGCTACGGTGTCGGAGGCGGTGAAAGTATGTGCCAGACCGCTGCCTGCCAATAAGCGGGCAACGGCCTGGGCGGCACTGAAACGGCCTTCCACGGCGGCACCGGTTTTACCCTTGATAATGTCTTCGGCGTAAAACACGTGCAGACCGGTTTGTTGGCGTAGCATTCCCAAAGCGGAAGCCAGCGGTTGTGCGGGAATGCTGAGTGCGAAGGTAATTTCCTGCGCCGCTACGTTCAATGCGACGCCTGCCATTACGCCGCCCAGCAAGGTTTTGGATAGTGAATACATACTCCCTCCTGTGGTGATTTTTTGCTTCACTATCCGGTAAGAGGGGATTTGGCAGCCGCAACCGCCACTTTTGACGAAAAATATTACGACAATCGGTTCGCCTTGAATCGTAACAGTGTGTTATCGGCAGGTGCCGTCCGACCTAACCGCCATGCTTTGCCGCGTGGCAGCGATGGGAAAGGCTAACGTTCCAGGACGATGAGGCCGGGCGATTTTTGTGCCGCTTTGACCGGCAATGCCGCGCTTATGACTTGCAAAGCAGCGTCCAGATTTTTGCTGGGAAAATCGCCGCTGACTTTTAAGGATCCGAGCGATGGGTCGGCCAAGCGGAGTTCAACATTGTGGTAACGGCTGAGTTGATTTAATGCGTCAGCCAACGGCGTATTATTGAACACCAGTAAATCCCGCTGCCAAGCGGTAACCTCGCCGGCATCGCACTTGGCCTGAGCGCTCAAACTGCCGCGCGGGTCGTAGCTGATTTGGCGACCGGGCAGGAGTAATTCTCGGAGTGTGCTACTGGCGGTGGATACCTCCACTTCGCCCTCCAGCACACTCACGGTGGTGGTGTCGTGCCAACGGCTGACGTTGAAACGGGTGCCGACGTCGCGAATCCGTCCGGCCGCAGCGGCGACCTCGAAGGGCTTCATCGGATCGTGTACGACGTCGAACATCGCTTCACCTTGTTCCAGCGTCGCTTGCCGCGAATGCCATGTGTCTTTGACGCGCAATTGGGAATCGGTATTCAGCTCGATCTTCGAGCCGTCGCTTAAGATTATCCGAAGGCGCTGGCCTTTGGCGGTGGTATAGGTCGTGGTGTTTAACCATTGCCAGCTTAGCGGCGTTGCCGCGATTAACAGCGTTGCCAGGGCAATACCGCGTAAACGCGCGCGCCGAGGTTTTTGAGTCTGCTTTTGCGCTTCCCGGAACCGGGCGCGGGCGTTTACCAATTGCGGGTCGGCTGGTTGTTGCGAGGATGCATCGAAACTCCGCCAAAGGCTTTCG
>CAZGUM010000170.1:3775-8572 GCA_964529085.1 uncultured Methylomonas sp.
CAATAGCGCTCCACCGTGCGGCTCGGCAGATTGAAAGCGTTGGCAATCTCCGCTTGCGGAATGCCGTCGATTCGATGGAGCAGAAAACAGGTTCTTACTATCTCCGGCAAGTCGTGTAACGCCCGCATGCTTAACCGGTATTTTTCCTGGCTTTCGGCGATACTGTCGGGTTGCGGATGCGGGCAAATATAGTTTTCGCAATCTGAATGCTCGTCTTCGATCAGGTCCAGCGACGGCCGGCGGAACTGGTCGGCACTCAAGTTGGAGGTGATCTTGAACAGGTAGGCGCGATGATTATTGACTGCCGGGAGATCCGAATGTTGCAGCAGGCGAAGAAATGCATCCTGCACCAGATCTTCCGCGGATTCGTAATTGCCTTTTCGTTCCGCGAAGGCCAGCAATTCTTCACGGTGTCGGCGAAATAATTTATCCAATAGTTTATTGATAGTCATGCTGAAGGGGGTGCCTGATTCGTTTTGATGCTTTTAGGACAGTAAACGTCGTTTGCGCCTATCTGGAAATCTCAACGAACGCGCTGGTTTTATGTTTCCTTATATACGGTAAAAATAATCAGCAAAATTTAAACCATAATTGATTTGGACATTCCTAAATACGCTTTTTATTGATAAGATTTTGTTTTATAAATGATTATTGGCACTGTTCAGGGCGGGGTTTCGCGCTGGCAGACAATAAAGATCCCGCCAGTGTGACGAACGGATTATAAAAATAGGGTAAATCACTTATTTTTCAGCTTAATCGGAAAAGAGCCGGTTTACGTTTGGATCCCGGTTTCGCGGGAAGGCATGGCGGAGGTTGCGTTGGAAGCTAGGCAAGCGTGTTCAATGCCTAATTACGGTGTATTTTTCATTTTCGGATGGACCCAGGTAAGCTGGCAAAATACCGCCGTATTCACAGTCCGGTTAAAGGTGGCTAGATAGGCAGGTAGTTGTATTTCCGCCGACAATTCAAAGTGACGGAAGGCGGGAAGGTAACTTTGGGTGGAAACTAATCGCTGAGAATAATGAGTCGGCCACAATGCGCATACCAATTTTTATAGCTGTTATCGCAGTACTTGCCGGTTGCACGTCATCGGACGAAGGTAGTCCCGGCAAGAACGCCGGCTCAACCCAAGCAGAACCAGCATTAGTACTCGAAACGGCCGTTGCCGGCAAATGGCGAGACTCGGCCAATACCGCTCGCGACAAATGGCGGCATCCGTTGCAAACGCTGGAGTTCTTCGGCGTCAACCCGCAGCAGACTGTGATCGAAATTACGCCGGGTTACGGTTGGTACGCCGAAATTCTGGCGCCTTTACTTCGAGAAAACGGCCATTACATCGCTGCCGTGATAAACCCCGAGAGTGCCGTCAAAGACAACACCAAGAACTATTATGCGAAGCAAATCAACGCGCTTGAACGCAAATTGCATGCTTCGCCAGGGATATACGGCAGTCCTGAGATTCGGTTATTCGATGAGGCTAAGCCGGCGTTCGGTGAACCCTGTTCAGCGGATGTGGTGCTGACGTTCCGCAATGTCCATAACTGGCGGGAAGCGGGTAGCGTCGTATTGATGTTTAAAGGCTTTTTCGACGTACTTAAACCCGGCGGCACGCTGGGTTTGGTCGAACACCGGGCAAACAGCGATGTGACGGACGACGATTTCTCAGGTTATATCGGTCAAAACCAGCTTATCGCCTGGGCCGGCGCGGCCGGCTTTGTGTTGCAGGCCGCCAGCGAAATCAATGCCAACCCGGCCGACAGCAAAGGCCACGAGGGCGGCGTGTGGTCTTTGCCGCCGTCGTATAGTCTTGGCAGCAAGGACAGGGATAAATACGCGGCGATTGGCGAAAGCGATCGCATGACCTTGCGATTTTTAAAACCTGAAACGGCGGGTAGTGCGGTTCAATAGATTTAGATAGTCATCCGTAGACTACTGGAACCGCTCGATTAGCGGAAGTATATAACATTGACTAATTGCGGCGTTGGGGGTTTACTCCGTCAGGAGTTTTCTTTGTTAAAGGTGCCGAATCGATGAACGAAATACTGATTGCCGTGGCTGTTGAAAAGGATGGGAGCATTGCGCCGCATGCCGGCAGGGCGTCCCGTTGGCTGGTTTATGTCGCGGGAAACGAAGCGGAGGCGAGTCTGGCTTGGACGCTGGATTTAACAGATATCGGCAGCCTCAACGAATGGCATGTGCGCGGCGACGGCAGTCGCCATCCGCTGCATTATGTCGATGTGGCGATTGCCGGATCGGCCGGCGAAGGGGTTAAGCGTAACCTGCTGGAGAGAAACACCAAATTGCATACGACCATCGAGACTGCGCCGTTGAAAGCCGTTGCGGCCTATCTGGCCGGAGAGCTGGTTGACGGTCTGCCACATGAAGAACAACATTGCTTAAAGTCCGGCGAGTAGGAAGGCCGTATTAGCGGCTTGATAAGCGTGTCGTCTGTTTAGGTTTTTTGCCCGGACCGAGCGATACACTGCCCGGCGTTGCCGAGTTAAAACTCCCAAACGACTTTGCCGTAGAAGCCGCGCTGCACTTCGGCGGCTTGGGTGAATGTTTCCTGGATGTATTCCAGGTGCTGGTTGTCCAATAGATTTTGTCCGACCAGGGATAACTCCACAGCGCGATTCAGTTTCCAGCCCAGACGCAGATCCAGCGTGGTGTAGGCTTTAATGTACGCGGGCCCGATCAGGGTGAAGGCGCTGGCGTTATCCACATAACGCAGCCAGGCGTCCAGGGTAATGTCCGGCGTGGGATTTACCAGTGCCCGTAAAGAGGTTTTATGCTGCGGCGACACCGCTTCCTGGTAATACGGATTATTGGAGAGTTCGGTTTTCAGCACGCTATAGCTCAGATCCCAGCGCCACCAATCCAGCATCTTCCAAACCGCTGCCGTTTCCACGCCATACGTTTTGCCGTCGCCGGCATTGTCGATAATGAAAGGCTGTTTTATATAAAACGGCGCATTTGACAGGTCCGTCGCCCCCGGATGATAAGAGCGAAGATTTTTGTAATCGTTATAAAACAGGGATACGTCCAAGGAAATATTGTTGCCGGGTGTATAGCGGTAGCCCGTTTCATACGCCAGCACGTGTTCGGCCTGATACGCGTTGGAGCCGGTTACCGCCAGCGCCAGCGGCAATGGGCTGTTATTTTGGGCGGTAAATGGCGGTACGACTTGGCCTATCAATTCCATATGTGCGTCCACCCGCGAGGGGATGCGTACGCCGCGCGAGACCGCCGCCCATAGCCGGTGGTTGGGGTCCGGTCCCCAGAGCAGCCGTGCGGTGGGTTGCACCTCGATGCCGGTATAGTCGTTATGCTCCAGTTTGGAACCCAGGGTTAGCCATAACTTCTCGTCGACCAAGGCCATTTGGTCTTGTAGAAAAGTACTGAAATAACTCTCGCCACGACTGACGGGATTGAAATTAAACACGTTAGCCTTAATCTGCGTCACCGCACTATAAGTGTAGCGATAGCCGGCCCCCCAAATTATTTCGTTCCAGTGGTTTAACGCAAAGCGGTGTTGAAAATCGGCGTCTCCGGTATAGCGTTGTTCTTCTATATAGCTTTCCCTGCGGTCGTAGGTGTCCAAATATAATTGCAGTGCGTAGTTGGATGTGTCGGAGATGCGGTGTTGCAGACGGCTGATCAAATTACCGCCGGTGGCTTGCGCCTGGTCGGCGATGGTCTCGCGGTAAGGTGCGCTTAGCGACGCCAAACCTATCTGCTGGTTTAAGTCGGCATGATAGACGTCGCCTTGCAGCGTCGCGTTGTCGGCGGCGGACCAGTTTGAATCCAGCCGAAAGCCGCCTTGCATTTTACTCCAGGCGTCGCCGGCGGGCTGGCCGGCAGGTCTGCTCATACTGTCGCGGTCAAAACCCTTGATATACGCCCGGCCGCTGGTGTATTCGTTCAGTTTGCCGCCGTAGCGGAATGCGCCGAAGCCGCGCTCCTCGTTGCCGCCGCCGGCGCTGAACAAGCCGCCCTGCGTGTCCGCGGAGTGTTTGGTGATGATGTTAATCACGCCGTTGACGGCGTTGGCCCCCCACAGCGCCGCGCCGGAGCCGCGAATTACTTCGATGCGCTCTACGTCTTCCAGCATCACGTCCTGCAATTCCCAATACACGCCGGAGAAGGCCGGGGTGTAGACGTTTCTGCCGTCGATCAGTACCAGCAACTTATTGGAAAACCGGCCGTTAAAACCGCGCGAGCTGACCGCCCATTTATTAGAGTCGATACGGCCGACATCGATGCCGGGAGCCAGGCGTAGCGCGTCGGGAATATTAGTGGCACCGGCGCGTTTGATATCGTCGTTACTGATCACGAATACCGCTGCCGCCGCATCGCCGCGCGCTTGGGATTTTTTAGAAACCGATGTGATGGAGACCTTCATCAGTTCTTCTATATTCAAATCGGTTAAGTCGGTGTCGGCCGAGACAGATGCCGCGTACTTAGCAAAGTAGAGTGCAGCCATCCAAACGGCACAAAGGTGTTTTTTCATTGATGATGCAAAAGGCGGATCGAGAGGCAATGTCGCTTCGCTGATTGATTTGTATGTGGTTAATGTAGCGTAGCTTGGATTTATCACAAAGTTTTGCGCCGGATTTTCGCGCTAACGGTATGCCGATGACCAAGTTTGGTGTTGTGGCAGCGGTTGCGGTGCGGCCAAATCGGCGGATGATTTGCGTTGTCTTACGGCGGGGAGAGCGCCGGATAAAGCACGCGAGGAGCCTGGGCCCAGTGATACGGCTTAGCCGGCCGGCAGTTTGCGGCAGAATGTTGATTGAG
>CAZGUM010000171.1:0-8498 GCA_964529085.1 uncultured Methylomonas sp.
TCCTCGACGTTATCCTTGATCGGTTGCGAGAAATTAAAACGCACGCCCGGTATTTCTTCCAGCGAGGTCCGCATCGCATCGACCAATTTTTCCTTATGCCAGCCCGGCCGCCATTGCTCATGGTGCTTGAGATGGACGAAGGTTTCGCTCATATTGACGCCTTCGTTATCGGTACCGTCCTCGGAACGGCCTTGCTGACTTAAAATGCCCAGCACTTCCGGAAATTTCATCAAGCGCTGACGCATGTCCAATAGAACTTCCTGGCCTTTATCCAGCGAAATACTCGGCGGCATTTCCACAAACACATGGATATCGCCTTCGTCCAGTTCCGGCAAGAATTCGGTACCCAACCCTACACCGGCCAATCCGCCGCCAAATAGCAAAACGCCGGCAAAGATTGAAGTCATCAGCCGTTTACCCAGCACCTGCGCCAATAAGCGGGAATACCAATCCCGTAAACGTTTCAAAAACTTGGGCTCGGCCACCAAGGCATGTTTGGGCTGAATGAAGGTGGCGCACAAGGCCGGCACCAACAGCAACGCAAAGATCAAGCCGCCGGACAAGGCAAAGCTATAGGTCATCGCCAACGGCCGAAATATCCGGCCTTCCACGCGCTCCAGCGTAAACACCGGAATTAACGCGGCGATGATAATCAGCATCGCAAAAAACGCCGGCTTGGCCACATCCACGGCGGCATCGGCGATTAAATGCAGCATTTCCCGACGCGATCGCGGTTTGCGATGCTGCGCCTGGTGCATGACGTTTTCCATCAACACCACCGCGCCATCAAGGATGATGCCGAAATCGATAGCACCCATCGAAATCAAATTGGCCGGCATGCCCAGCTGATACAAGCCTAAGAACGCCACCAGCAGCGACAACGGAATCACCGTAGCCACAATTAAGGAGCCGCGAATACTGCGCAGGAACAACCAGACCACGCCCACTACCAGAGCAAAGCCGTGCAGTAAGTTGTCGAACACGGTATGCAATGTGCTGCTGACCAACTCGGAACGATCCAGAAACGGCATGATCTTCATGCCTGCCGGCAAAATCCCGCCATTTAATTCCGCGACTTTCTCGTGCAAAGCATCCAATACCCGCGACGGGTTTTGGCCTCGCCGCAGCAATACGATACCTTCCACCACGTCTTTGTGTTCGTCCAAACCCACCGTGCCGCGCCGTGGTGTATAGGATTGCACCAGGCGGCCGACATCGCCTACGGTGACCGGCGTGCCTTCGTGATTTTTCAGCACTATTTTTTTGATGTCGTCGGCAGAGACCAGATTGCCGACACCGCGCACTACCATTTCCTGATCGCCGTAGTTTAAAAAACCGGCGCCGACATTTTTATTGGACTTTTCCACGGCCAGACCGATGTCTTCCAGCGTCAAGCCCACCGACTCGACGCGGGTCGGATCGATTTGAATATGAAACTCTTTGTAGTAACCGCCGAAAGTCAGGACGTCGGCAACCCCCGGCACCTGGCGCAGTTTGCGCGACACGTTCCATTCCATTTCCGAGCGCAGCTCGTAAAGTGAATGCCGGTCGCTGGTCAGGGTAAATTTATAAATTTCGCCCAACGGTGTGTAGTCGGGCGCCAGTAGCGGCGTGACGCTGCTCGGCAAATCAGCACCCGAAATACGTTGGGATATTTCGGTACGGGAGTGAAAGCTGTCGATCTGGTCTTCAAAGGTAATCGTCACCAGCGACAAACCAAACAAGCTTTGGCTACGCATCTGCAACATATTTGGGGTGCCGTTCAAGACTCTTTCCAGCGGCACGGTCACCTGCCGCTCGACTTCTTCCGGCGCGTAGCCCGGCATCAAGGTTATGACGGTCACCTGGGTGTTGGTGACATCCGGATAGGCCTCGATCGGCGTTTCCATAAAGGCATGTACACCGAAGATGGCAATAATGATAACTACCGTTATGACCGCGAGACGGCGGTGAACGCAATATTCAATCAAGGGGCGTAACACTAATACCCCCGATTAAAGCAGCATGGATGCGGAGGAATCGAGCAGCAACGCGCCGGATACCACCACTTTTTCGCCGTCTTTAAGACCATCCAGTATAGGCACTTGCCCGTCGCGGGCCTGACCGATTAGCACCTGCCGCGACTCGAAACGGCCGTCGCCGGTTTCCACGTAGACCATGGTGTGTTTTTTGTCTCGAATCACCACCGCTGTGGTGGGCAGGACGATATGGTGCGGACCGGCAGCTTCGATCAGGCCCTTGGCAAACATACCCGGCTTCAGCACCAGATTGGGATTGTCGAATTCGATATACACCGCACCCCGGCGTAAATCGGACTGCATTGCCGCGCTAACCGCCACCACTCGCCCGGTCACCGGCTCGGGCAATGCGCTGATCTGCAACGTGGCTTTGGCGCCTTTTTCGATCAACGGCAAATCGTTATCGAATACGTCAGCGACGATCCATAATGATTGCGGCTCGCCAATCTCGATGATGGTTTCGCCGGCAGCCAACGCCGAGCCGATAGAGGATTTAATCTGTAATACCACGCCATCTTCGGAAACGCGCAAAACCACGGTTTGATCGGTGCCATCCCCAATCATGCGCAAGGCTTGCTGGCTGCGCTCGTAATCGGCGCGCGCTTCGCGCAATTGAACATTGGCTTCCGCTCGTTCCACCTCCAAGCCCACTCCGCTTTTGTGCATCATATCCTGGCGACGCATACGATCTTCTGCACGTTGCAACCCGGCTTTGGCTTCCGCTACCTCGGCCCGCATCTTCGCGGCTTCGGCACTTTCCAGAATAGCGATCGGGGCGCCGGATTTGACGCGTTCGCCTACCTGTACATTGATTTTTTTCAGGCGCCCGGCCACAACAGCACTTACCGCGGACAGGGCTTTGGTTCTGAATTCGACATGCGACGGCGCTTGCACCGTCGCCGAGAAGTTTTGCGGCGTGACCGTCACTACCCGGATGTAAGGAAGTGATTCAGGTGGAATTGAAATCAGTCCGACATGCCGGTCGGTATCGTTTGTCTTAATCTCTTCAGCCAATGCGCTGGAAGCTTTTTGATTTGCCGATTGCTTGTCGGATGAAGCCGAACAACTGGCTATTGCGGTTGATACCAATATCGAAACAACTAAATTGATGTGCATGAATTATTGTTTTTGTGTGGATGCCATTTTTACGGTGAAAGCGGACCATTTGCGCGAGGTTCAAAAGAACGGCCTCTCTAACAAACCATGGAGAGGATTCACTACCGCAAATATAATATCGCATCAATATTATCGCATCTTGCGCTTTGCATTTTTATAAAAAACCGTTCGCCCGACTATTAGCTAACAGCAGCACGAATCTTCGCATCAATTTTCTTTAATCAAATATTCATGCAGTTCGAGCAAAACCTATGATTTCTTTTCCCGATTAGCGTTGAAACCGTTGCGAAACCACGCAATGAAACCCATTTCAAGCGAAAAACATGCCACGAAATTAAACCGTGCTCGCCTAAACCAGACAACTAAGCGCAGGAGAGAAGGACTACCGACTACGTTTTTTGGTTCAAAACCCCCTTGTTAAACGGGTTATTCAAACCACCAAATTAGCGGCAAGATAAAGGCGGCAATTGCTCGCAATTCATCTGACAGGATACTCGGAACGAAAACGCTCCGGCAAAAAAAAGGCGCATTGCCTGAGCAATGCGCCTTATATTCAAATATGGCTAATGCTTACAGTTTGTCAGCATTTTTGCTCAGATACTCTGCTACACCTGCTGGATTGGCATTCATACCAGCATCGCCTTTGTTCCAGCCCGCAGGGCAGACTTCACCGTGCTCTTCGTGGAACTGCAGAGCGTCGACCATGCGCAGCATTTCGTCGAAGTTACGGCCCAGAGGCAGATCGTTAACGACTTGATGTCTTACAACGCCCGCTTTGTCGATCAAGAAGCTACCGCGGAAAGCCACACCACCTGCTGATTCTACATCGTAGTCTTGGGCGATAGTATGTTTCAGGTCGGCTGCCAGTGTGTAACGGACGGGACCGATACCACCTTGATTTACCGGTGTGTTGCGCCAAGCGTTGTGAGTGAAGTGTGAGTCGATAGATACACCAATCACTTCCACGCCCCGGCTTTTGAATTCATCGATACGGTGATCCAATGCGATCAATTCGCTTGGGCAAACGAAGGTAAAATCCAATGGATAGAAGAAAAGTACCGCATATTTGCCGCTAGTCGCTGCGGAAAAACTGAAAGAGTCGACAATTTGACCATCACCCAACACCGCAGGAACTGTAAAATCAGGGGCTTGCTTACCTACTAAAACGCTCATCGATTTTCTCCAAAATTATTTATAAAACAAAAGGTTAAGAGGGTGTTTGTGCCTCTGCGAAAAGGCTGATCCTTATTCTACACTAATTTAGTTGGTATTCGCCCAATAATCCTGAGAAATTCCGCTTGCAAGACAGCCGATTTCGCGCTAACTTGTAATCCATAGCTTACACAAATAACAGGCGGTCTGCGTATTTCGCGCTGTTTAAATTCACCAAGCAGACATTATGTGGATTTTTTGGTAAAGACCTATGGCAAAAGTAAAACACATCACAGAACCAGATTCCTTCGGATTCCAAGTTCGCATAGTTCGGCGCGGCAAAGAAAGCAGCCGCTATTTTTCCCATAAATTATGGGGCAGCAAAACCAAATCTCTTAAAGCAGCCATTACTTGGCGCGATCAGATGCTGGTAGTGCTGAAAGGCAGTAAAACTCGCTTCTTGAAACCGCCGAAAAACAAAACCACCACAGGCGTAACCGGCGTATCCAGAACCATCAAGTTCGACCACCGCAAAGATAAAAGCTATCTGTGTTACACCGTATTCTGGGTGAAAGACGGCAAATCCCGTAATAAGACTTTCCAGGTCGGCAATGTCGACACAGTAACCGCCGACGACGAGCTACATGCGTTTCGTACCGCCCGGCTATTCCGCAGTTGCTACGAACACGCTATCGATCATGATGCACCGTTCGACGACAGTAAATTCGCAAACTGGAAAAAATTGCGACTGTATGAAAACGAGATGTTGAACGCCGTCAACTGACTGTAAGCGCGAGAGATCAGTCGGTGAGCATTTCGATGCGCATCGACAGATCGACCGCAGCAAGGTTTTTGGTCAGAGCGCCTATGGAAATATAATCGACTCCGGTTTCGGCAACGGAACGGATATTTTCCAAGGTAATATTGCCTGAAGCTTCCAACTCGATAGTTCCCCGGTTACGCTCTACCGCAATACTCATATCCGCCAGCGAAAAATTATCCAGCATAATTCGATTCGGCAATGCGGCTAGCGCCTGCGCAAACTCCTCAAGATTTTCGACTTCGACTTCGACCGGCACATCGCCGTAGCTCCTAGCTAATCTAACGGCCTCGGAGATAGAACCGGCGGCGACAATGTGGTTTTCCTTGATTAAAACCGCGTCGAATAAACCGATTCGATGATTAAAACAGCCGCCGCATTTCACTGCGTATTTTTGCGCCACACGCAAGCCGGGCAAGGTTTTACGGGTATCCAACACCTTGCAGCCTGTGCCTGCCACCGCATCGGCGTAGCGCCTTGTGATGGTGGCGGTGGCCGATAAGGTCTGCAACAGATTCAGCGCGGTGCGCTCCCCGGTTAATAAGGCACGCGCCGGTCCATTAAGCCGGCACAGCAGAGTATCCGCGGGCACGGCGTCACCCTCATTGCGCAACCATTCTATAACCACCTCGGGGCTTAGTTGTTGAAACACCGCTTCAAACCAGGCTCGGCCACATAACACCATGGGCTCTCGAGTGAGTACTGTAGCTTGGGCGCGTGTACTGGCCGGAATAATCTTGGCGGTAATATCGCCACTTCCAATATCTTCAGCGAGATAAAGAGCGACTTCTGGGAAACTTGACTGCATGAGTATCGTTTTGGATAGACTATTAAAGCTTTTTATTATAAACCGCAAACCGGCAATAACCGCGCCAACTTCAGAACTTGCCTGTTTTTGACATCCGAAATTGCCGAGAAAAACTTTAAGCTAACCCCAGGCAAAACAAATAGAATAACGGGACGCCACCGGAATCGGATACTATGATAATTCGCGATCACTATCTTCGCAGCGCTTGCCAGGTCGCTTCACCCAACTGCGACGAGAGATCCGACCCGCACGATATCTCGCTATTAGTGATCCACTGCATCAGCCTACCTCCCGAGCGATTCGAAGGCCCCTATATCGATCAACTGTTTTGCAACTGCCTAAACCCTGCCGAACATCCCTATTTTCAAGATATTTACCAACTCAAGGTATCCGCGCATCTTTTGCTTCGCCGCGACGGCAGCATCAGACAGTACGTACCTTTCAACCGCAGAGCCTGGCATGCCGGCATTTCGCAATATCAAGGCAGGGAACGCTGCAACGACTTTTCGATTGGAATTGAGCTGGAAGGCACCACAACGCTTGAATACACGGACATTCAATATCAGCAACTAGCCGGTGTGACTAAAACCTTGCTGGCTACTTATCCGAAATTGTCGCGCCAACGTATCGTCGGCCACAGCGACATAGCGCCGGGCCGAAAAACCGATCCAGGCCCCTCATTCGACTGGCAACGCTTTTATAGCTTATTGGATTCGGAGAAAGTCAGCGTCTCGGCTTTATAAGCCAAGACGCTACTTATTAGAGGAAGAATCGAACTAGTCGGCTTTAATTTCTAAATGCACGGCTTTAAGAATCTCCAATAATTCTTGATACTGGACTTGCAAAGGCCCCAATTCGGCTTCCAATTGAGCAATGCTTTCATTTACATTACCTTTGGATTCATTGATTTTCCTGAGCATGATCAAACGGCTTTCGATTTGCTTTTTATGATCCTTGATCTGATGCATCAATGGCGACAGTACGCTATTACTCCATGTCACCGCATCTCGCTGAGCTTGCTGCAGAATATTCCTAGCCTTTGCAATCAACGTACCATATAGCTTGTTGACCACTATGCTTTGCTCGGTCATCGTGGTTTTGGCGCTATTGCGAAACGCTTCGCCTTCTTCAAAAATCTGCTCCAGCTCGAACTGGTGCTGTTTAATCGAAAACAACTGCGGCTCGATTTCCTTAAAACCGTATTCGTCCTGAAATTTTTTGTGAATGGCTTTAATCAGGCGCCGAGTTTCTTCGGTCATATCCACGGAGTCCTGCAGCAGATCGCGTAACTCGTCGAACAATCTACGCATATTCTGCTTCATGCCGTAAGTGGTCAGACTTTTGCTCATATCGTCTTTGGTACGGCGGATAATGTCGTCGATTTTTTCCTTCGCAAACGAATCGATCAACATTTTTGCCTGTACCGCAAATACTTTGCGGCTGGCCTGGAAGTTCTCGATATTAGCCATATAAGCATTTTGACGATCGCGGGTTTCCGCCATCAATTTGCCGGTTAATTCCTGATTTTCGAAATCGACCTGTTTGAATTCGTCGAGCTGTTTTTGGGCGTTAGTAATTTTCGAGTCCATCAACTTGACGGACTCGCTGACCAAAAACCCGATTTCCTTATCGACAACCCCTTTTAGAATGTCCCGACGCTGATCGAGAATATCATCCGACAGATAACTTTCCAGCAGATTTAACCGACTTTTTTGCAGCAAGGCATTGTCACCTTTTACCTTAGCCAATAAAGCCTGTTTCGCGGAAACCGGAAAGATCACTTCCTTCTCCAGATTCAGAATCATTGCCGAGGTTTCGATTTGCTTTTGGATCGAGGCTTCGTAACCGGTTTCGCCGGCCAAATCGTCCCACATCGAGTCGATTTTATTCATCACCACGGCCAAGCCCTGGCGGCGATTGCCCCTGGAGCTACAAACATGGCTTTTCCACATTTCCAGGTCGCTTTTGGTCACGCCGGTATCGGCGGCCAAGACAAAAATAATCGCTTGAGCGCTGGGCAACATACTCAAGGTTAATTCCGGCTCGGTACCCAGAGCATTTAGGCCCGGCGTATCCAGAATGCACAAACCTTCTTTCAACAAAGGATGCGGAAAGCTGATCATCGCATGCCGCCAACACGGCACTTCCACGGTTTCCGGATTGATAATGCCTTGCTCGGCGGCTTCCCGTTCGTTCCAAAGCCCCAGCTTGTCGGCCATTTCCCGCGAAACCTTCTTGGTGGCGACCAACTCTCTAAACGCTTCCTGCATTTGCGTGGGCGACTCGCAATTCAGCTCGATTTGCGTCCAACGATCCGGATTGCGTTTGTAATCCATCAAGGAAATGTCTTCCAGGCGGCTCTCGATGTTCAGCAGTCGAATGTAGCTGCCGCCTTTTTCGTCCCAAAACAGCTCGGTCGGCGACATAGTGGTACGACCGGGCGAAGAGGGCAGCAAACGCACGCCGGTTTCCGCAAAAAACAGCGAATTGATCAGTTCGGTTTTACCCCTGGAGAACTCCGCCACAAATGCCAAGGTAACGCGATCATTTTGCAAGCCTTGCAATATATTCAGCAAGGTATCGG
>CAZGUM010000172.1:0-8397 GCA_964529085.1 uncultured Methylomonas sp.
TTAGGCCGAATGCTCACAGGACAGATGCGCATGCCGCCGCACCATCTCGACCGACGCCCAACCGCCCAACTCCTGCAGCACGTGTAACGGTGTACCCGCTGGCACATGCCAACTGGCCCGGGTATGCCGCAGATCAGGCCAGCGGAAATCCTCGATACTGGCACGCTCTAAGGCGTTGGGCCATGCCTTGGTATTCACTTCTCGAACCGGGTGGCACTGATAGGTAAATACGTGGCTTTGATGTTTGCCTAGTTGTTAGAGGATATCCGAGTCCGCTAAGGCGGCATGACTCACAAGCCATGGCCTCCGAGATTCCTGGGGTGATTCAGTTCGGTTTTGTGCTTTCAAAGTAGATGTGTTATCACAAAATAAAGCACAGTTAATTCCAGCGTAATCGGCACGACGAAAAAGAACGGATGATGTTTTATCGCGTAAAACGACTTTATACCCTTACTGCCGTTATCCGCGCGTGGATGCTCTACTTTTTTAAATTCAAGGTGGCAAGTGGCGGCTTGAGCTGGCGATGGCGTACTGCCGATAAAAAAATTATCGTCGTCAAAAATTGAATCGAACAAATCGTCCAGCTTTTTTTGATTTTCAAAAAGGCCGTTCAAGGCATTTCTATCAAGAGTAATAGCGTTCATGACTTTTTCTCCGATTCGTTAGCTCTGGAGAATAGACTATTGAATCTTTAGCTAATAATCTGTGAAAAGTCTCATGTTACGGACAAGTTGTTTCTGGATAATCGCCAGCGCCGTGTTTGATAACGGTACAGCGATAATCAAGGCTTTAAAATCTTTGGTGGGTCAAAGTTGAGGTGACGCGGACGGGCAGGGCCGAGGCAATCACGTGGCGGTGTGGGAAAGATTGCTAGCCAGGGATGGCTAGCAATCTTTCTCTCAGGAAGCCGACACTCGCTATTCCGGCAGATTCGCCATGTGGGAAATTTTGGCGTGCGTTGCCAGTATCGCGCTTAAAGTTGCTTCTGTTTCCGATGCAAGTCAAGAAAATCCGGCATGCCAAGTGTCGCGACGACGTTCAGCTCGTCATCCAGGATTTCATAGAGCACACCATCGCTGCCGCGTATGCTGAACAATACAATCACATCAATATCGCCGCCACCTTCCCGATGCGGCTCGTCGCTGGGCGGACTGACGGTGTAGCTGCCATTCGGCCTAATTTCCTTCAAGTTACCGTCTGCGTGATACAGGTGGTGTTCGCCTTGAATTACAAAGGTATTATTCAAGACCTTATGCCGGTGCAAGACGATTTGTTGGTTTGCCGCAAATTTAAACAAGACGTCGATGATTTTGCCAGGTTCATCAATTGCCAGTATCGAATATTGCAAGTGCTCGAAGCCGTCGAGTACTTGCCAGTTAATCAGGCTGTCGTCAAAGCAGTGGTTCGTCATGAGAAATCTCCGATATTAAGGTGCGGTGTGGTGCCGATTGGCAAATGAAACAAGCAGTAACAGCATAATTGGAGTCATGCTCCGCCATCAGCCGAAATTTGCCCGCTAAACCTGGGTAATTTGCCCGAGCATAAACGTCATTTGCTCGTCGCCGACCTATCGGTTTTTCCCTTAGCGCAGCGACTCATGCACCAATTCACTGCGAAGTATTTCTAAAAATACGTCATTTCCCTTGGCCGTTATGGCATATCACGCATTTTCGATTTTAAGGATTTATTGACATATGGAAAAAATGGTCTAGCGCTATTTTTTGTCGGAGAACTTATGGTCTGCTTGCCGGTAACGCATTGATTAACAAGCTTATGCCGATTGAGAATTAAAAATACCGGAAAGAAGGCATGGATATTGCCTTATAGCCGAGAGATGTTATGTCGAAATACAGCGCAGCCGGTCGCCCGAAAGTCAGGCAATCCGCTATTGGGATATTGCTAAAGCCGCCTGTTTAGTCCTTCGCCGCATCAGCCAACCAATCAACCGATGAGGATATATCAATGCATAACAGCATGAACAGCGTTGCGGGCGTTGTATCGCCCGCCAGGTCCATGGCAGGTCCACCAAAGTTAATTTGCGGCAAGCATTCTTTCCGACAAAACGTCTGAATTTACAGGATTCCCCATGAAAGTTAATAGAAGAATTAAAAGCAGAGCATTTGCATTACCTGCAACGCTGGCGCTGGTGTCGGTATTGGCGCTTGGCCTGGACGGCAGGATCGCGCAATTTATCGGCCAACCCGCGCCAGCCGTAAGTGCCGTCGGCCACGGCGATGTGGCAACGCTTAAAACCGCGCTTGACGCCTGGAGACTAAATTACGAGGCCAAAGGCGGTAGTCCGGAAACCTTTAAACTCAGTCTGGGCTATTCAAAAGTCTTGTCCAAAAGCTTTACCGCGGGCCGCGGACTGATGGAATTAAACCTTAAATCCGGTAATCTGAATTTAAAAACCAGCGGACTCGATAACGGCGATTACAGCCTTTGGCTTGTCGATAACGGCGCAAGCGCCGCGATGCCGAAGACTAATGACAAGATGATGCAATTAGGCAGCTTTCACGTCGCCGACGGCAAGGGCGAGTTTGCAACGCAATTGCAGCGTCAACAATTAGCCGGCTTTACTCTGGACGCTGTAGTCGTTTCTCCGCAGAACGCCAGTCCGGCACAAGCCTTAAGCATCATCGGTTCGCCGGATCTGATGCACAAACTTTACTATGCGGATAAGCCTTGGCTGACCACCGCCATGGGCGACTTCAGCAATCTGGCGCCGCAACCGGCAAGCAGCTTTGAATTTTTATTGCCGAAGGCCGCGCAAGCAGACACGCTTTCGGATTTAACCCCGGTATTGGGCGCGCAAATTGCGCTTGGCCGGCAAATTTTCCACAATGAAACCTTCCAAGGTAACGGCCGAACCTGCGGTACTTGCCACCGGGCCGATAACAACTTCACGCTGGATCCGAATTACATTCTGACGCTCCCGCCGACCGATCCCTTGTTCGTCGCTGAAACCAACCCCGCCTTGGCAGACCTGGAAGACTCAACCCTGCTACGCAAACACGCCTTGATCCTGACCAACGTTGACGGCCCCGATGTCGACATTTTCCGCAGTGTCCCGCATACCTTGTCGCTAGCGACCACCGCCAGAAGCGAAACACTGGTTGCCGGCGGCGATTTTCCGGCAGACCAGGCCTTTGCCAATGCCACCGGCTGGAGCGGAGACGGTGCACCGGGCTCCGGTTCGTTGCGCGAATTTACCAAAGGCGCCGTGGCTCAACATATGACAAAAAACACTCAGCGGATTCCCGATACCGATTTTCGCGTACCGACCAATGCGGAGTTGGATGCAGTCGAGGCTTATATGCTGTCGCTGGGGCGGAGCAAGGATTATCCGGTTTATAAACTGACGTTTAACGACCCGTTGACCCAGGCAGGTAAGGTTTTGATCGACACCAAACAAAATCCCTGCAGCAACGGCGCCGCACAAGTTACCCATCAAACCAGAGTTGCCGATCTCAATGCCAATCCGCCGGTTTTGGCCGAATACGGCCCGGCAACCTGTGCCAGCGGCAGTGTCGTGCAAGGTACAACGGCGAACTGCAACGGTTGTCATCAAAACGCCGGCGGCCGCAGCTCCACCACTAACGCCAATCCGACACGCAATACCGGCGTCGAGCAATTTAAGATTCATCCGGCGCGTCTGCTCAAGCCCGATTTAGCCTACGACGGCGGATTCGGCACGACGCCGGCCGTATGCGGACCCAACGGCGAACCTTGCTATGGCGACGGTCGCTTCAATACGCCGCCGTTGATCGAAGCGGCGGATACGGCACCGTTTTTCCATAACAATGCCGTCAGCACCCTTGAAGAGGCGATCGCCGCCTACAACAGCGATGCTTTTAACGGTTCGCCCGGATCGCTGACATCCAAAAACGCCGATCGCAAAGTCAAATTGGATTCGACTCAAATAGTTGCGGTAGCGTCTTTTCTACGTGCCATCAACGCGTTGGAAAATATCAGACTTTCCGATCGTCTGGACAATCAAGCCAAACAGATAGCCAATAATGCCAGCGCCCGAGAGCTGGCCAAACTGGCAATCGAGGAAAATCAGGATGCGATTCAAGTGCTGAAAGGCGGCGTCCTGGGCAATCAATGGGATGCGGTTAAAAAACTGGAACAAGCCGGTTATTACCAAAACCTTGCCCAATTATCGCCTTCGCAAACCCTGCGCAACGTTTTGCTCAATAACGCAATTAGCCAAAAGCAGGCGGCGCGCAATCTCATCGCCAGTTGCAACCAGAATGCAGCCGTGCCGGCGACGGTTGTAGTGCCGCCGGCGGGCAATCAATACGACTGCTCGGAAATCGGCTATTAAAAACCTCGGCCCCCGTGACGCTTGCATCGCTAGCGCCGCGGGGGGATTCATCAAATACAACCGTAGTTTGGCGTCAGTCAAAACGCCGGACATGACTAAAAGACTTTAGGTAATAATCCTTATGAACGCGATTCACCGTCTTGCAACCGCCGCTGCATTACTTTCAACCTTTGCCTTACCGGCGCAAGCGGCTTCCACCAGCTTCCTGCTGGATTGGAGCGGCTCGATATTTTCCAATAACGCGGAAGCTCACGGCATATTGACCGTGGATGACACGCTGTTTCCGAACAACAGTATTGGCGGCTTCTTAGTCCCTGGTCTGGAGATCACCGGTTTGACGTTGACTGTCACCGGCGCTTCGGTTGGCAACGGCAGCTTTTCCCTGACCGACTATGCCGGTTTTATCTGGGACACCAAAGGCAGCAGCCTGGATTTTTCCCGGGAGTTGGTCGGACAAAGCATCGATGGCGGCGAATGGGGTAAAGGCTACGATACCGGCGGCGATTTCAGTTTACTCGCCAACGAAGGCAGCTCCGCGCCCAATACCAGCGGCTGGTATTTTAGATTAGCCACCGCAAACGGCAGCGGCGATTTGTTGAAACTCACTTCATTCCGGCCGGAGACTTTGCAACCTGTTCCGCTGCCGTCGGCATTCTGGGTTTTCGTTTCCGTTTGCGGCCTGATATGCGGCAATCTGCGCCGAGTGCCAAGCAACTTTTATCCTGCAGCCTAGATTACCCGAGGGCTGTCCGGTTATGAGCGCTCTATTGCGGGTTCAAATAGATTTTTCAAACAAGCTAAACGCATAAATCCGGGAAATAACCTATCTGATAAGGCATATGCCGCACTTTGCAAGTGGGTATCGATATAACTATATGATTTAACATAAGTTTTACGTGGCACAATCTGTGCTTTATCGGTTTTGGTAATAAGAATTCGGGTCGGTCTGGTTTTTGAGCCGAGCTTATCGCCTAGCAGAAGAGGGTGCCGAACAGTGAAAGCTTTACCTATCGCGAGGCACGTTCGGAATGCGCGAGTCCCGACCATGGATTGGCGCGTTGCCTGTTTCCAAACACAATGTTCGACTTGATCGGGATCGCTTCGCATCGACGTATCGCCTGAAATTGTCAATTTAATTCCAGAGGCATATTCAAATGATGAAACAAACAAAACTCGCCAAAGCGATCGCATATGCAATTGCCGGCGTTGCACTAACAGCGGGTTCGGCGTCAACCGCGTCCGCTACCGTAACGACTATGTACAATCTGTCGACCGGCAACTCCGCAGACTTGAGTTCTAATACTACCAATCCTACCGCGGGCGGCGTCTGGAGCTCGGCATTAACCGGCGCGACCGACGGCTGGGCCAATGGCGCGGATGCAAACGCCACCAGTACGGTAGGCGACATCGCCAATCAAAAATGGGCCGGTACCGGCGGTGCCACTAATGCGCCTTTCGGCTATACCGGTGCTCACATGAATTGGGGCTTTCAAATCACCGGCGGCGCTGGTGGCTCGGGTACCATTTCCACCCTTGATTCGTTTAGCCGTTATGGCGCGTACGCCGACATCGACACCGCCAAGGGCGCGTGGAGTGATGCAGCGGCGGGTGGTGCGTCCGGATGGCGGCATGATTTGGATGTCGGCCTGTTCAAGTCGGACACCACCGGTCTGGTAACGCTAAGCGCACAAGGCATCCTGCAGAGTGGCACCAACTTTGGTTTTACCATCTTTAAAGGCATGGATACCGTCACGGGCTATAACCACCATGGCGGATGGAATAGCGGCAACAACGCTGCGGGTCTTACTTCAGCGTCAAATCCGGTGCCGGCCGGTGCAGTCTTTGCCGGCGGGCCGGCGCTGAATATAGCCAATATCGTTGCCTATAGCGTTGGCGGTGCAACGCCGAGCAACTTAAACACCATCACCTTTAACGCCACTGCCGGTCAAGTTTACGAGATATTTTTGGGCGGCTATAAGAACGGTTCTTGGGGCGATACGATAGACGGCTATGCTTTAAGCATATCTCAAACTCCCGCCGCAGTGCCCGTGCCAGGCGCGGTATGGCTATTCGGCAGTGCATTGACCGGCTTGATCGGTTTTCAACGCCGTAAGCGCATAACTGCGTAGTCAGTTCGTCCGTTGCCTATTAACGGCAAAAGCCCCGCCGGATACGCACTTGGTGTCGGGCGGGTTTTTGCGCTATGAGCAGCTTAAAAGCCGCAGCCCCGACAGCCGCTGTGGCAGTCATTACTGATAAAGCATTCCCGGCTAGCCTGTCATAGCCGGTTTAATGCTAAAACAATAAGGACCATGAGCCAATTCATGCAGCTCGGCCAAGCGGCCGTCCAACAAAAGAATTTCGAACAAGCCATTCAGTGGTTTGCCAAGGCGGCGGCGGAAAAGCCTAAAGATCCGCAGATCAAAGCCTGCCTGGGGCAATCGTTTTGTTGGTTAGGCAAATTCGACGAAGGTATTTCGCATTTGCGCCAATCGGGACAATTGTTGTTAAAAAAAGCCCGTAAAACGCGGGACATTGAGTTGACGCTCGATCTGGTCGATCAGTTACAGCACTGGGGCGACTACCCCGGCGCACTTGAAGTTTGCAAACAAGCCGCGCAAATCAATCCGCGCATAGTTCGCGCCTTCCAGTTACTGGCATTAAGTCACTCCCGATTGAACCAAAAAAAAGCCGCTTTGTTGGCAGGGAGGCAAGCGTTAAAACTGGCGCCCGACAACATGATGCTGGCGATTTTACTTGCCACGCTGGAAGCGGGCGATGGTCTGGTGCAAGACGCTAATCGGCGATTGGATAAAGTGTTGCAAAATCCATTGCTAAAACCGGAAGAAAAGTTCCGAGCCCATAAGGAGCAGGCCCGTTTTCTCGATAAATTGGGCGATTACCGACAGGTCTTCGCCCACTTAGACGCTTCCGCCGAGATTGCGCCTCGCTTGCCGGAAGTTAAAAGCCTGGACATGAGTCTTGTTCCCAAAATGTTGGACATCAACAAGGCGGAATTCGACGCCGATTTGTTGGGGCGCTGGTCCAATACCGAATTTCCAGCCGAACAAGCGGCGCCGGTATTTTTATTGGGGTTTATGCGAACCGGCACGACGCTAACCCAGGAAGTGTTGGGCGCTCATCCCGATGTGTTTGTCGCTGACGAGACCGATTTAATTATGTCCGTCGTTAAGGAACTGGCGAGAATGTCGTCGGGCCAAGGTGATATTCCTCAGCAGTTACGAAGGCTGGACTTGGACGGTGTGCTGCATCTGCGTAGATTCTATTGGGATAGAGCCAATACGCTTTACGGCGAAAAAATCGGCAAGCGCTTATTGTTGGACAAAACCACGATGAACACCATCGATCTGGGACTGATCAATTGTGTATTCCCCGACGCCAAATTGATATTTTTAATTCGAGACCCGCGCGATGTTTGCTTGAGCTGCATCCTGCAAACCATGCGCCCCAATCCCTCCACGGTGCATTTAATCGACTGGCAAAACACGGCAAGCTTCTATGCAAAAGTCATGGATTGGTGGATGCATGTTAAACCCAGGTTAACGATGGATTTTCTAGAATTTCGCTATGAAGATGCCGTGTTTGAATTTGAACCCGCTTTCCGTAAAGTCTTTGATTTTTTAGGCTTAAGCTGGGATGCATCGGTAGCCGACTTTCACAAAAACGCGGCTGGCAAATATATTGCCAGCCCTAGCTTCAGCCAGGTGGCACAGCCGCTTTATTCGTCATCGGTTGGCCGTTGGAAACATTATGAGACGGAGTACCGCAGAATTAATCAATATTTAGAACCTTATATAACGGCATTTGGCTATCATTGATTGCCTGCTTTGCGTTTAGCGGCTACTCAATATGCTGGCTTTATAGGCTGATATAAGTGGTTTCGCAGATTTTTTTTGTTGCATAATTTTATATTCCCCCACAGAAAATATTCACGCCGTTTGCGCCCTGTTGCAAAACTTTCAGTGAAAAATCATCGACACCAAAACTGGTTTTCAACACGCCGATCCGACTATTGTTGATACTACACCGGATTGCATGCTTTAACC
>CAZGUM010000173.1:0-6612 GCA_964529085.1 uncultured Methylomonas sp.
TGCATGCTGTGCAAATCGTTGATCAACGGAAAAATCGTTTCCGGGGTGGCTTTGATTGTGATTGAGCGTTGTACGCGGAACGTATCGGGTTTGGTTGCCGCGTAGATCATTACCGCGACGAGTATTACGACTAAAACGATAAGGATGGTTTTGATCATGGTTTTCTCCTAAAGCTTGGTAGGTTCAATCACCCGGCAGGCCCGGAATCTCGATTAGCGGCCGTACTTCGACGGTGCCCTTGCGCGCCATCGGAATCTGTTCGGCAATGGCGATGGCTGCATCCAGATCTTGAGCTTCGACCAGATAGTAGCCGCCCAGTTGTTCGCGGGTTTCCGCAAACGGGCCGTCGGTGACAAAACGTTTGCCGTCGCGCACTCGTACACTGGTCGCCATGGTCGTGGGCTGTAAGGGGCTGGCGGCCAAGTATTGGCCATCGGCTTTAAGCTTGTGCGCGAGTTGGGTGGACTCGACATAACAAGCCTGCCGTTCGGCTTCGTCCAGGCTGCGCTCTTCAAGATAAATCAGTAACATATATTTCATGCCGGTCCCCTTTAGCCTTGGCACACCGCGCCAGGCTCCATGTAACAATATTCCCAGATGTGACCATCTAGATCCTGAAAGCCGTGATCTCGCGGTTCCTTATAAAGCGTGCCGCCAGCGGCGATGGCCGTGCTAACGATGGTATCGACGTTTTCCCGACTTTCCGCCGATAGGCACAGCAACATTTCCGTACTTTTTGTGGCGTCGCAAATGGCTTTGGGTGTGAAGGATTGGAAGAAATTCTCGGTCAGCAACATCACGAAAATATCGGCGCTGACGATCATGCAAGTTGTATCGTCGTTGGTAAACTGCGGATTGAAGGTGTAACCCAGCCGGGTAAAAAAGGCGATGGATTTGGCCAGGTCTTTTACCGGTAGATTGACGAAAATTTGCGTACCCATGTTCTCTCCTTATTACGATTCGGTAGAGGTAGCTTGCGCCGCGAAAAAAGCCGCCATTCGGTCCGGCATTTCACTGGGATCGACGTCTTCTATGTGCGTGGCTATCAGCCATTGATGGCCGAACGGATCACAAACCGCGCCCATCCGGTCGCCCCAGAATTGGTTGGCTGGCGGCATCGTCGATGTGGCACCGGCCTTTATCGCGGCGGCAAACACCGTATCAACATCCGCGACGTACAAGAACAGCTTGACCGGTGTGCCGCCCAGAGTTTTCGGCGAATGATCGGTACAGTGCGGGTTGTCGTCGGCGAGCATAAATATTGAATCGCCGATCTTGAATTCGGCGTGGGCGATGTTGCCGTCCGGCGTATTCAAGCGGGACAGTTCGCTGGCCGCGAAGGCTTGTTTATAAAACTCCAGCGCCTGAGCCGCGCCTTGCACCACTAGATAAGGGGTAAGCGTGTGGTAGCCGTCGGGTATGGGTTTAATGGTGGTCATGGGGTTTTCCTCGTTTGGGGTTGAGTACTGATAACTATGGCTTGCATCCTTAGTCGAACGGCGATTGCTTAAATCGACAACGCATCAAAATTTTTTGCCGTGCAAGTTAGGCTGGGTTGAGATTAACCTAGGCCCAGCGCTTCCAGGGTTTTTGGATCTTCCGCTACCGGCCGGATTTCCACGCATCCCAACTTCGCTCCGGGTATCCGCGCGGCCACCTGGATGGCTTCGTTCAGATCGACGGCTTCGATTAGGTAATAGCCGCCAAGTTGTTCCTTGGTTTCCGCGAACGGGCCGTCAGTGATGCTCACTTTACCGCCGCGCACCCGCAGCGTGATGGCGGCATTGGCCGGCAGCAGCCGATTGCAGCTCAGGTAATGGCCGCTTTCGCGAATCGCTTCGGTAAATTCGGTGTATTCGTCAAAATGTTTGGCTGCCGCGTCATTCGACATCCCTTCCATCACAGTTTCGGCGCAAATCAGGCATAGGTATTTCATGGTGAACTCCAGGGTAAAGTGATGTTTTTACCGCTTAGTCGTTTAGGAGCAAGCGATTTCGACAGGGACATCAACGAAGCGGAAAAAAATTATGTTCCGTGCCGGACGAAACGACCGAGCGAGACGCGCTAACGACAGAGAATTCGAAAATCCAGGTCGGTTTTGTGGGGATGGTACCCCCCAAGGAGTTGCGGAAAAATTCCTGCATAAAACGCACCGTTTGCAGGCTGTGGTATGATTCGGCAAGATGCGGTTTTATGGGCAAAATTCGCTAAAGAGAGCTGTATCTTGAATGATTGTAGACAGTCGGAGATTGTTTGATTGCAAGGCGAGTCATCTGCAAAGGCAAAGTTTAGTTGCGATGGAGTGCTATAATGGGTTAACGTCCTTTTGGGATTTATCCTTCGGAATCAATAACTATCCGCAGGATGTTGAATTGGGAGATTATGGATGCAGAGACATAATGAAGAAAATCAGGGCAATGAGCACGATCAGGTGGAGCTGTCTCGACGCAGCTTTTTCGGTCGTCTGGCGGTAGGAGCTGTTTTATCGATAGCGATGCCAGGCATAGCCCACGCAGCAAAAAGTACCGCCGTAAAAGCGGATAAAAACCATCGATTGGCACAGTCGACCAGAAGCGCGGTGCGCTTACCCAAGCATGGTGCCGATCAGAAAACCAAAGCAGTTCGTCAAATCGCCAAAGTCGGTAAAACCGCTGGCGGCAACAACTACAAAGTCGCTACTGCGGAGCATGGGCGCTTGCAGGCGGCTCATGCGGATTATCATACGCAACACTCTCGGGTGCGGGATGTGTATACGGGTAAAAAGCAGTCTATCCATACCGCGTCCCATCATGTCGGACAGCATCATCATGGCGGTAGAGTGCAGTCGATTATGCAGCCGGCTCCCAGAGAACCGATTTTCGATACCTTGCAAGAACCGTTGTTTCTGGCCGATCGCGGCCGTTTCGCCACTCATCGCGCGTTGGCATTTCAAAATCCGCATACCGGGGATAAGCTGAATCTTACGTATTTTGAAAGAGGACGTTATTTAAGCGATGCGTTGGATGAGATTAGTTTTTTGCTGCGCGACCACCGTACTGACGACGTAC
Source organism: uncultured Methylomonas sp. (assembly GCA_964529085.1). Taxonomy (GTDB): domain Bacteria; phylum Pseudomonadota; class Gammaproteobacteria; order Methylococcales; family Methylomonadaceae; genus Methylomonas. The sequence continues at coordinate 3,048 of CAZGUM010000173.1, forward strand.
ATCCGATTGATCCGGAACTTTTGGATCAATTACACGATTTGAAGCAGATGCTGGGCTTACATCAGCCGTTTGACGTGATCTGCGGTTATCGTTCACCTTTAACCAATGCCAAGCTGCATGCCGAACATACCGGTGTGGCCAATAACAGCTTTCACATGCACGGACGAGCCGTGGATATTCGTATCGAGCGTTTCGATCTGCGGCGGATTCACAATGCGGCGCTGGCCATGCACCGCGGTGGGGTGGGTTATTATCCAAGTTCCAACTTTATCCATTTGGATACCGGTACTTTTAGAACCTGGAGTTTGTAGAAATTACCAGCCACAAAAAAAAGCGCCTAACAGGCGCTTTTTTTATGCTTGGCCTATCCTGGGAAGCTACGGATTAGCCAGCATGGCCGTGATTTTAGTGGCGGCTAACTGATTATTCTGACTGGCATTCACCATATTAGGTGCTTGAATTTTATCCAACGCTTTTTTCAATTGCTCATCCTGGCCGTACACGTCGGGATAAAAGCGTAACTGGTTTTCGTGATCGACAAACGTGGTGGCGTAGTAAAACAATACGGGTACCGCGCGTTTTAGCGACACATGGCGGGTTTTAGGCGCGGACATGGCTTGTTTGATCGTTTCCTTATCCCAGCCTTGCTGGTCGCCCAGCACAAATTGGGCAAGTTGTTCCGGTTCCGAGACGCGCACGCAACCGTGGCTTAAATCCCGGCGCGGGCGATTAAATGCCGCGTGGCCTGGGGTATCGTGCAAATATACGTCCGCAGTATTCGGAAATACGAACTTGACCCGGCCCAACGGGTTTTTCTTACCGGGACGTTGCCGAGCGCGCAAATAACTGCCGCCGCCTTGTTCCTCGCTGTTTTGGTGCTTAACCAGTTCGATGTCCTGGCTGGCCAAGTAACCTTGGTTGTTGGCGGCTTTCGGCAAGATTTCTTTCTTAAAGATCGTGCTCGGAATATTCCAATACGGCATGAACTCCAGATACTTCATTTCCTCCCAGAGTACCGGCGTTTGTTTATCCGGCGCCTTGCCGACGATGACTTTCATATTCAACGGCTTGGGGTCGTCAACCGAATTGAACGCCCATAATTCAAACGCCGGGATGTTGACCACAATCATCGGGCCTTCGGTAGGATCGGGGATCCAGCGTGCCCGCTCCATGGCCAATTCGATCTGCGCGACTTTCTCGCGAGAAGACTGGTTGAATAATGCTGCTGTGGTCGAACCAATCACACCATCTGCTTTCAAACCTTGCTGTTGCTGAACTTTTTTCACAGCGGCCACCAGATCGTTATCGTAGGTTTTACTGTCGTTGTCGCCTTCTATCATGCCCATGGCGCGCAGGCGCTGGCGTAAATACGCGATTTGCGGATGCTTATCGCCGGGGTGCAATACTTTGCCGGGTTTGAATTCGGCCGTTCCGCTCTGATTGCCTAATTGCTGCAAGCGATTCAGAATTTGTTTCAATTGCTGATATTGCTTGGCTTTGGGTTCAAACTGGCCAACCAATTCGCTTAATGTTTGGGACGATAAATGTTGTTTCAGCAAGCCGGCCAAGTCTATCGGCGGTTTCGGGGCAATATGCACCGGATATTGTACGTCGCGCGGATCGACTTGACCTTGCCGCAAATCATGCAGATAACGCACTAAGGATACTGTCAATGCCACGTCGTAACTGGCGGTGGTATTGCTGTCCAACGTTGGTGTGGCGATGAATTGCTTGAGTCGTTCGACATCGTAATTGGCGGGCTTTAAGGCATCGTTCGGCGCATTGTTTAAAACGCTCAACAAGTCGTTCAAATTTTTTTCGGAGCGATTGGCCGTAAACCAGAGCGGTTGAAATTGGGTGCTTTGATAAATTTGGCTGACAAATTCGCTGACCCGGCTAAAATCCGCCCGCAATAGTAAGGGGTGATGTTTGCCGAGTAAGATGGCGCCAATCGGATTGTCGGCCGGAATAACATTGACTATTTCAGGGGTGCCGTTAATGGGCGGCGCGCTGGCTTCGGGCGCGGCAGCAGGGATTTCGGCGCTTAAGGCGGACTCTGTTCCGGAATAAGAAACACAGGCTAGCAATGCAAACCAAGCAAACTTGTGACGCGAATCTTTTTGAGCGTGCAGTTTCGTAATCATTATGTCGCGAATGGGAATTCCTAAATTAAGGTTATCTTATGCTAACAGTTGCCGCCCGCCAAGCTAATCGATAGCTTAATGCGCCAATTCGATCTTGTTCCGGCAACAATTGAGTCTTCGAGCGAGCACTGTGGGCGACGAATTTGGGGTGTTAGCGCTTCTTTCAATGGGTGAAAGTATAGGCGCGATTTGCCGATTATCCGCGCATTTCTTGCAATCTGCTTGCCAGAAAACGCCGCTCCGGTTCCTGACGCGTTAAATCCAGGGCTTGTTCGTATGCCGCGATAGCGTCATCGGTTCTACCCAAACGCCGATACAAGTCGGCTTTCGCCGCGTAGGCCAAATGGTAATCGGCGAGATCGCCTTGCCGCAGTATTCCTTCAATTAACGCCAATCCTGCCGCCGGCCCGTCCCGCATTGCCACTGCCACTGCCCGATTTAATTCGATCACCGGCGATGCCTCGATGCGCAGCAACACGTCATATAGGGCAACGATTTGCGGCCAGTCCGTGGCGGCGGCATTGCCGGCGTTAGCGTGCACCGCCGCGATGGCTGCCTGCAGTGCGTACGGGCCGAAGCGGCGCGACGCCAAGGCCTTTTCGACTAAGGCCGACCCTTCGGCAATGTGCTCCCGGTGCCATAAAGAGCGGTCCTGATCGTTCAGCAGAATCAGTTCGCCATCGGCCGAACTGCGCGCGGCACGGCGCGATTCGTGCAGCAGCATCAGCGCCAGCAAGCCCTGCGCTTCAGGCTCCGGCAACAGTTCCACCAATAAACGGCCCAAACGTATCGCTTCTTCCGACAGGTCGCGCCTAGTCAGGGTGTCGCCGGATGAGGCGGAATAGCCTTCGTTATACACCAGATAAATCACCCGCAGCACCGACTCCAAGCGATCCGGCAATTCGTTAGTGTCTGGAACCTGGTAAGGAATGCGGGCATTGCGGATTTTAGCTTTGGCGCGCACGATGCGCTGGGCCAAGGTCGGCGTCGGCGTCAGGAAGGCGCGGGCAATTTCTTCGGTAACCAGTCCGCATACCTCGCGGAGTGTGAGTGCCACTTGCACATCCGGGGCCAATGCGGGATGGCAGCACGTGAAGATCAAGCGTAAACGGTCGTCCTCCAGGCTTTCGTTATCCCAACCCTCATCGGTTTCGCTGGCCGGATCGGCCAGTGCCTCGGCATCCTCCAGATGCTCTAAACGGGCTTGCCGGCGCATTGCGTCTATGGCTTTGAAGCGGCCGGCCGATACCAGCCAGGCACGAGAATTGGTGGGTATGCCGTCGCGCGGCCATTGTTCCAGCGCGGCTCGAAAGGCATCGTGCAGCGCTTCCTCGGCGAGATCGAAATCGCCGAGCAACCGAATCAAGGTTGCCAGCACGTGGCGGGATTCGGTTTGATAGATGGCGTCGATGGTCTCGCGC
>CAZGUM010000173.1:6712-8394 GCA_964529085.1 uncultured Methylomonas sp.
CTCGTACCCAAGACCTGCAGCCGTCGCCGATCCGCGAAATCCTGGCTGTTGTCGACCGTCCCGGCATGATTTCCTTTGCCGGCGGCTTGCCGTCGCTGGATAGCTTTCCGCAATTCAACCTGCAGGACATGCCGCGGCATATGCTGCAATACGGTGCCAGCGAGGGTGAAGCGGAACTGCGCGCGCGGATCGCCGAAGACATGCAAAGCCTGAGCGTTCAATGTTCAGCTGAACAAGTGTTGATCCTGTCAGGATCGCAGCAAGGCATCGATTTAGTCGCCAAATTGTTCATTGATCCCGGCACGCCGGTGGCTGTGGAAGCGCCGACTTATCTGGCGGCGTTGCAGGTGTTTCGGTTTTTCGGCGCGCGCTTCGTCGCTTACGATGCCGGGGTACCCGATCTGGACCAGCTGCGGCGGGAAAAGCCGGCGTTTGCCTATGCGATACCCACGTTTCAGAATCCCAGCGGCCGCTGCTTGGATGCATCGGAACGCGCCGCCTTGGCCGCAGCCTGCGATGCGGCGAACATTCCGTTGTTTGAAGACGACCCTTACCGCGATTTGGTTTACGACGCTTGCGAGCGCACACCGGTGTGCGCTCGCTTGCAACACGCGCCGTGGATTTATCAAGGCTCTTTTTCGAAAAGTCTGGCACCGGGCTTGCGCCTGGGCTATCTGGTCGCGTCGCCGGAATTGCTGCCATTCCTCACCCGGCTGAAGCAGGCGGCCGATTTGCACAGCAATCGCATCAGCCAATGGTTGGTGCTGCAACAACTGAACGATCCGGCCCGAACCCAGCAGTTGGCGGAATTGGCAGAGCACTATCGTCAGCGTCGCGATGCCTTCGAATCCGCGCTGCGCCGCCATTTTTCGGATCTGGCTAGTTGGCAAACTCCGCTCGGCGGCTTGTTTTTCTGGCTGACGCTGAACCGTCAAATCGATACCCGCCAGTTGTTACCCAAGGCTATCGAAGCGGGTGTGGCATTTATGCCAGGCGAACCTTTTCTGCCGATGGATGTGCAGGCCTGTGGCCAACTGCGTCTGAATTTCAGTCACGCGGATGAAGAGCAGGCCGAGCGTGGATTGCGGATATTGGCGGGCTTGGTTAGAGAGTTTGTTTGATCTAGCGTTGTAGCCGCGCCAAATTATGCAAGCCTACCGTCGGCGCTGCACCGAAGGTTTTGCGAAATTCGTGGCTGAAATGGGCGGAATCGGAAAAACCGGTGGCGTGCGCGGCCACGGTGAAGTTGTGGCCCTTAATGACTTCGCTGATCGCCTGCCGCATCCGGTTCCAACTGCGATACCGGCGAAACGGCACACCGATCTGCTGGGTAAACAGATGCTGAAACCGGGATGGCGACAGTCCCACATTGGCGGCCAGCGTGATGACCGAGGTCAGGTCGTCACCGTGTTCGAATAAAAATTCAACGACTTCGCTGATGCGTGGATCTATCGTTTCGGTTTGAGACTTTCGTTTCGAAAAACTGAGTAGATCGGTTAGGGGTTGCGCGGTCCAATGCGGGTCGTAACGGGTCTCGTACAGGTCGCGCATAAAGGCGATTTCGCCGCCGTTGCCCACCAAGGCGCCGTTGACCGAGCGGGTATTGCGGGTTAAAGGTAGCAGTGCCTCGACGCCGGCAATGGTCGGTTCGATGTAAAACACCGCCAGCGGGTCGCCGCCCA
>CAZGUM010000174.1:0-8370 GCA_964529085.1 uncultured Methylomonas sp.
GGCGTATTGTTGTACGAAGTGTTTCGGCAGAAACTGCTTGCTTAAACGGCATGAAACGGATTTGCTATGCTACGGTCCTGGTTGCCGTTTCGTTAAACTCAATTGTACATGCCGAAATCGATGCGCGAGCGATTGCCTTTAACTGCCGGAATTGTCACGCGGAGTCGAATTCGGATACCGAAAGCTCAATTCCTTCCCTGAAAAATTTATCCGAACAGCAAATACAGCAGGCCTTGCTGGATTTTAAGCACGACAAGAAGCCCGGAACATTGATGCCTCGTCTGGTCAAAGGTTATAGCGACGAGGAGCTGGCGGCGGTTGCCGAATATTTGAGTCCCAAGTGATGGCCGGTTTATCCAGGAGACGCTTTTTGCAAGGCCTTGCCGGCTTGGGAGCCGGCGTGCTTAGCGGCTGCGCCGGCTTGACGATTAGAGAAGGTTCTAAAGCTCATGTGGTGGTAGTCGGCGGCGGTTTTGGCGGCGCGACGGCGGCGAAATATCTGCGTTTGCTGGATGCGAATATTCAAGTCACGCTGATCGAACCCAAAGCCAAATACATAACCTGTCCCGGCAGCAATTGGCTGTTTGCCGGATTGAGCAATCTGGGCCAATTGACGGTCGATTATCAGTCTTTGCAAGACAGGTATGGAGTCAAGCTGTTAGTCGATAGTGTCAGTAGTCTGGACGCTGCGCAACGGCGTTTGCGCTTGGCCGACGGGCGAAGCGTTAGCTATGACAGGCTAATCTTGTCGCCCGGCATCGATTTTCGTTGGGATGCGATTGCCGGTTACGATCAGTCTGCCGCAGAGCAATTTCCGCATGCCTGGCAGGCCGGTCCGCAAACCACACTGTTAGCGCGGCAGTTGCAGGAAATGCCGGATGGCGGGGTGGTGTTGATGGCGGTGCCGGCCGATCCTTATCGATGCCCTCCCGGTCCTTACGAACGAGCGAGTATGATGGCTTATTGGCTAAGGCAGCATAAACCGCGTTCGAAAATACTCATTCTCGATGCCAAGCGCAGCTTTTCCAAACAAGCCCTGTTCGAAGCCGGCTGGACAAAACATTACGGTTTCGGCACCGCTAATAGTCTGATCGAATGGCATAGTCTGGCGGATAATCCCTTGCTCGAATTGAACCAGCAGAGCAGGGTGCTGACCAGCGAGTTCGGCGACCACTTCCACGGTGATGTGTTGAATATCATTCCGCCGCAAACAGCGGCCGGTATTGCGGTTCGGAGCGGGTTGGCCGATGCCTCCGGCTGGTGTCCGGTGCAACCGCTGACCGGGAGATCTCTGTTCGACGAGTTTATTCACGTCATCGGCGACGCCGCGAACTATGCGCCTATTCCCAAATCCGCCTTTGCCGCTAACTCCGAGGCGAAGGCGTGCGCGTTGGCGGTGACGAGCCTGATCAATCAGAAGCCTGTCGCGGAACCGCATTGGTTGAATACCTGTTATAGCCTGATCGCCCCTGAACACGGGATTTCCGTGGCCGGCGTTTATAAACTGGATGCCGCTGCCGCGATTACGACGGTAAAAGGAGCCGGTGGTGTCAGTGTGCGCGCAGACGTCGAAGCGGCGGCTTTGGAAGCGGATTACGCGCGTACGGTTTATCGGAGCTTGGTTGCCGACACATTTCGCTGAACCGGCGTTTTTATCCAAAGACAATTTAATTCAATAGTTTGTGTTGTTTTTTTGTAATTTTTTTTGAATTGTTTTTCTTTGCAATTGAAACTGAATAAGAAAGCAATTTTTCGGCCAGAATTTACGAGTATTTACCATTGAAGGCGCGGGAATCCGAAAACTGCGTGTTACAATCGCGCCTGTTCATTTTCCATGGTTGACTGCGTGAAGAAAAAACCGCTATTACAAATACTGTTGCTGAGTATGCTGTCCGGCAAGGCCGCTCATGCAAGCAGCTTTGTAGTTGAGGATATTCAGGTCAAGGGATTACAAAGAATTTCCGCTGGTACCGTTTACAACTATTTACCGGTTAACGTCGGCGAAACCTTTTCCGACGATAAACAAGCCGCGGCTATCAGAGCCTTATTCAACACCGGTTTTTTCAAAGACATATCGCTGGAACGCGATGGCGGCACCTTGGTGGTGAATGTTGTGGAGCGGCCTTCCGTTGCCAAGGTTGTCATTGAGGGCAACAAGGACATTAAAAAGGAAGATTTGACTGAGGCTTTGAAAAAAATCGGCTTGGCGGAAGGCAAGGTTTACAACAAACAAATCTTGGATAAAGTCGAACAAGAGCTACGCCGGCAATATTTCAGCCACGGTAAATACGGCCTGAAAATCAAGACCGAAGTGTCCGAGTTGACTCGTAACCGGGTGGCGATTCGTATCGATATTTCCGAAGGCCGTGTCGCCAAAATCAAGCAGATCAATATCGTGGGTACTAAGTCGTTTGCCAACGATGTGTTGCGGAAAGAGTTTGAATTAAGCACCACCAATTTCCTGTCTTTTTATTCCAAAGACGACCAGTATTCCAAGCAAAAACTGTCAGCCGATCTGGAGAAGTTGCGCTCGTATTATCTGGATCGCGGTTATATCAATTTTTCCATTGAATCTACCCAGGTCGATATTACGGCGGACAAAAAAGAAATTTACATCACCATCAACGTCAAGGAAGGCGATGTTTACATGTTGGATAAGGTCAAGCTGTCGGGCGAATTGATTGTGCCGCCGGAAGAATTAATCAAACTGGTCAAGGTTGGGCCGGGGGAAATTTTCTCGCGGAAGAACGCCACGGAAACCTCTAAAGCCATATCCGATAGATTGGGAGACGAAGGCTATACCTTTGCTAATGTTAATATGGTGCCGGAGATCAACGAGCCGCAAAAAACCGTGGCGATGACTTTTTTTGTCGACCCTGGTAAGCGCGTTTACGTGCGGCGGATTAATATTAAAGGCAATACCAAGACCCGCGATGAAGTTATTCGTCGGGAAGCCCGGCAAATGGAGTCCAGTTGGGCGGCCAGCAGCAAGATCGAGCGCACTAAAACCCGTTTGGATAGATTGGGTTATTTTGAGGAGGTGGGTGTGGAAACGCCGCCTGTAGTGGGCTCGGCCGACCAAATCGACGTAAATTACACGATCAAGGAAAAAGCCTCCGGTAACTTGCAGGCCGGGGTCGGTTATTCTCAGGTGCAAGGCATCATTTTCAATGCCAACGTCTCGCAAGATAATATCTTCGGTACCGGCAAGCGGCTCGACTTCGCGTTCAACAACAGTAGTATTTTGACCCGGTACAATCTGGGTTTTTCCGATCCGTACTATACGCTGGACGGTGTGGCACTGGGTTATAACCTTGGTTATACCTCGCGTAACGCCTACGCGGCTAACTTGGCTGCTTACAATACGACTATTACGAATGCCGGCATCAATTTCGGCATTCCGCTGAACGAGTTTGACAGAATTGGTTTTGATATCGATTTGAAACGTACCGAGATCGAAAATACCACTTTATCGTCAGATACGATTCTAAAATTCTTGGGATTTAAACAGGGGGACGACGTTTCGGCTATCAGGTCAAAAAGCTTCGATACGCTGTCAACGTCCGCCGGTTGGACCCACGACACTTTGGATAGAGCGACTTTTGCCCACAGTGGCGGTCAGCAGCGGCTTTCGGGTTTGATTACGGTTCCCGGCAGCGATTTAGAATATTTCAAAGTCGGCTATAAGCATCAGCATTATTTTCCGTTGTCCAACGATTTCACCTTCCGCTTGTTGGGCGAGGTGGCACATGGCGGTGGCTACGGCGGCAGTTCCGGTTTGCCGTTTTTTGAAAACTATTTTGCGGGCGGTACGGGTGACGTTCGCGGTTTTATGCAAAATACTCTGGGCGTCATTGACAAAAACGAAATCAATACAGCCAACACTTACAACCGTCCTATCGGTGGCTCCACCAAGCTAATCGGCAAAGCCGAATTGTTTTTCCCGGTGCCGTTTTTAAGCGATGTGAAATCGGTGCGTATCGGTTCCTTCGTCGATGCCGGTACTCTGGCTCCGGGTCTGAGTACCGGCGACTTGCGCAAATATTTCCGCTATTCGGTCGGTTTGTCGGGGGAATGGTTGTCGCCATTTGGCGCGCTGGCGGTCAGTGTTGCCCAGCCGCTGAACTCGGAGAGCACCGACAGAACTCAGGCATTCCAGTTTACCTTCGGCTCGGGATTTTAGTTTAGTTTGCGGCCGATTTGCCCTATAATCGCCACTGCGTTCTGTCTTAAACTCAAAAATTAACCGGAGATGGTTTTGACCATGAAAAATAGAATTTCGTTGTTTCTAATGCTGATGATGATTGCTGGAGTAAGTCACGCCGAACTAAAAATCGGTTTTGTCAATGTGGCCAAAGTTTTGGAAAAAGCGCCGCAAGCAGCAAAAGCAAAAACTCGCCTGGAAACTGAATTTTCACCAAGAGACAAAGCGCTGGTTTCTCAACAAAAAGAAATCAAAACACTGGAAGACAAATTGGGCAGGGATTCGGCCGTAATGGGCGAAGAAGAGCGTCATAGAATCGAGAAGGACATTCTGGATAAAAAACGCGATGCAGCTCGTGCTCAACAGGAATTCAGCGAAGATTTCAACATGCGCAGAAACGAAGAGTTGGGTAATTTGCAAAAACGAATCGTTGAAGCGGTGAGAGCGCTAGCCAAAGAAGAGTCGTTCGACTTGCTGCTGACCGACGGCGTTATTTATGCCAACGATCAAATCGATGTCACCAGTCGCGTTCAGCAAAAATTGGAAACATTGTCGCAATAAAGTCCTCTCGATGCTTTCCGGTTCCGCTCGGAAGGTAGTCATTGTTTCACAAGCAGGGAAGTTTGGTTAGTACGAAGCTTCCCGCTTTCTATTCCCCTCAAGTACACATTCATGGCTGGAACACTCGATATTTTACAAATTCAGGAACTCTTGCCGCACCGCTATCCTTTTCTGCTGGTTGACAAGGTGCTTGAATGCGAAGCTGGCGTGCGTCTGTTGGGCGTGAAAAACGTCACTTTTAATGAGCCGTTCTTTCAAGGCCATTTCCCGCACAAACCGATTTTTCCCGGTGTATTAATTATGGAGGCTTTGGCGCAAGCCACCGCATTGTTGACATCGCAGAGCGACGATAAGCTGGGCAAAGGTACAACTTATTACTTGGCCGGCATCGATAATGCCCGCTTCAAAAGACAAGTGGTTCCGGGCGATCAATTACACCTGGAAGTTACTTATATCAAGCACAAACGGCACTTATGGTCGTTTGACTGCCGCGCGGAAGTGGACGGCGAATTGGCCGCTAGTGCGCAAATCATGTGCGCAGCCGCGGCTGCAGAGGCTTAGATGATAGATCCCAGAGCGGTTGTTCATATTAATGCCGAATTAGCCGAAGACGTTAAAGTCGGGCCATTTTCGGTAATTGGTCCCGATGTGCAAATCGATTCCGGCACCGAAATTGGCCCGCATGTGGTGATTAAAGGACCCACGGCAATCGGTAAGGACAACACGATTTATCAATTCACCTCAATCGGCGAAGACCCGCAAGACAAGAAGTACGCCGACGAAATCACCCGCTTGGAAATTGGCGACCGCAATGTGATTCGCGAGTTTTGCACTATGCATCGCGGCACGCAGCAAGATCAGGGTTTGACTTTGATAGGTAGCGATAATTTGTTCATGGCCTATACCCATGTCGCTCACGATTGCGTGATCGGCGATCATGTGATCATGGCTAACGGCGCCTCTATTGCCGGTCATGTGCATCTCGGCGATCATGCCATTTTGGGTGGTTTTACCTTGGTGCATCAGTTTACTCAAATCGGCGAATACAGCTTTTCTGCCATGGGCAGTGCAATCACTCAAGACATTCCGCCGTACGTGATGGTAGGCGGTAGACCGACTCGGCCGCACGGTATCAACTCGGTCGGTATGGAGCGCAATGGCGTGCCGCCGGAAGTGATTCGGCAGATTCGCAAAGCCTACAAAATCCTCTACAAAAACAATCTGCGCCTGGAAGACGCTATCGAAGAAATGGAAGATATGGCCGGCGAAAGCAATGAACTTTCCAATATGGTCAGCTTTCTACGCAATGTCACGCGCGGCATCCTCCGATAACGCCCTACGCATAGCCGGTATCGACGAAGTTGGCCGTGGCTGCATAGTCGGTCCGGTGGTAGCGGCGGCGGTGATTCTCGATTTCGCCAAGCCTATTGCCGGATTGACCGACTCTAAAAAGCTCAGCGAAAAGAAACGCAAGCTACTTGCCGAACAGATCAAGGCCAATGCCTTGTGTTGGGTCGTTGCGCGCGCCGAAGCCAGTGAAATAGACCGTATTAACATTCTGCAAGCGACGATGGTGGCAATGCAACGGGCCGTGTCGCAACTGGCTTACCGCCCGGATTGGGTAAAGGTGGATGGCAATCGCTTGCCGACGCTGGATATGCCGGGCGAAGCAATTGTACAAGGTGATTTATTGGTCGAGGAAATTTCCGCCGCTTCGATACTAGCCAAAGTCGCGCGCGACGAGGAAATGCAGACGTTGGATAGGCTGTATCCCGGTTATTGCTTCGCGGTCCACAAAGGCTATCCTACAGCGCAGCATCTGGCCGCTCTGCAACAATTCGGCATTACTCCGCAACATCGAAAATCGTTTGCTCCCGTTAAAAAGTATCTTGCTTAAACAGCCATGACGCCGAGTTTCGTTCATCTTCGTATTCATACTGAGTTTTCCCTGGTTGACGGTATCGTCAGGATCAAGCCCTTGGTGAAGAAACTGGCTGAGTATGTCATGCCTGCCGCTGCAATTACCGAACAGAGCAATTTGTTCTCGCTGGTTAAATTCTATAAAGCCGCGCAAGGTGCCGGCATCAAACCGTTGATCGGCGCCGATGTGCTGATCTTCAATCCCGACGAGCCGGCCTCGCCGTTTCGCTTGACCATGCTGGCGCGCAATAAAAAAGGCTATGTGACCTTGACCGAGCTGATTTCCCGGGGTTACCAGGAAGGTCAGCATCAAGGTATTCCTATGTTGCAGAAGGAATGGATAGCCGAAAATCACGAGGGTCTGATCGTATTGTCGGGCGCGATGGACGGCGATATTGGGCAGGCCTTATTGGCGGAAAACACAGAGCAAGCCAAATTGTGCGCAGAATACTGGATGCAATTGTTCGAAAACAGTTTTTATCTGGAGTTGCAGCGGGTCGGTAAGACAGATGAGGAGCGCTATATCAAATTGGCGGCGGATTTGGCAACTGAGTTGGATTTGCCGGTGGTAGCAACCAATGATGTGCGTTTTATCGGCAGGAACGATTTCGACGCGCATGAAGTGCGGGTTTGCATACATCAAGGCCGGGTGTTGGACGATAGCCGCCGACCGAAAAACTATACCGCTCAGCAATATTTGCGGACCGCCGAAGAAATGACCGAATTGTTCGCCGATATTCCGGAGGCCTTGGCCAATAGCGTGGAAATTGCCAAACGCTGCAATGTCGAACTGACGCTGGGCGAAAACTATTTGCCCGATTTTCCGGTTCCAGAGGGTATGACCCTGGACGATTATTTCAAGCAGGCCTCCCGTCAAGGGCTTGAGGAGCGCTTGATCCAATATCCGCCGGTTGGCAAGGGCTGTTTTGAGGAAAACCGCAAAGTCTATGACGAGCGCTTGGAAGTCGAGCTGAGTGTGATTACTCAAATGGGTTTTCCCGGCTATTTCATGATCGTCGCGGACTTTATACAGTGGGCCAAGAATAATGCAATACCGGTGGGTCCGGGGCGGGGCTCCGGAGCCGGTTCCCTGGTGGCTTATGCGCTGAAGATTACCGACCTCGATCCTATCGAATTCGATTTGCTGTTCGAGCGATTTTTGAATCCGGAGCGGGTATCCATGCCCGATTTCGATATCGACTTTTGCATGGAGCGCCGTGACGAGGTTATCGATTACGTGGCTCGGCATTATGGCCGCGATCACGTATCACAGATCATCACCTATGGCTCGATGGCCGCCAAGGCGGTTATTCGCGACGTCGGCAGGGTTATGGGGCATGCCTATGGTTTCGTGGACAGGCTGGCAAAATTGATTCCATTTGAGATCGGTATGACCCTGGATAAGGCCCTGCAAGACAGTGCCGAGTTGAAGGCTTTGTACGATTCCGAGGAAGAGGTCAAATCGTTGATCGACATGGCGCGTTCGCTGGAAGGGATTTCCCGTAACGCCGGCAAGCACGCCGGCGGCGTGGTGATTTCACCGACCAAGCTCACCGATTTCAGCCCATTGTATTGCGAGCAGGGCGGCGGCAATCTGGTGACGCAGTTTGATAAGGACGATGTCGAAGCAGTTGGCTTGGTCAAATTCGACTTCCTGGGTTTGCGGACTCTGACGATTATCGATT
>CAZGUM010000175.1:0-8281 GCA_964529085.1 uncultured Methylomonas sp.
TTTATGTTCCAAAAAATTCACAACATTCGCCCGCGACTAGGCGATTCGCGGCCTGCCGCTAAGTTTTCGCACTCAAATTTTTGATAATTTCTTCCAACGGCACTAAATTAAGTTTGATCCTGAATAAAACCGCCTTGTTCTCCAACACCCCAAAACATTCATAGGTCCGCAGCATGATGCTGGTGTGATTGAGGGTTTTGTCCGGCGACTCCGGCAATTGCTTGACCAAAATATGCAGCTTGTCGTTGTTTTTCAGCGTAGCCAGATGTACCCGATCGACCGATATGTCATGCGAGGTATACACCATCGGATTCCGCTTGAAATCATGATGCTCCAGCTGAGCCTTCTCAAGTAAGGCTCCAGAGGTCAAACTGCACGGAAACACTTCCGGATATTGCGCCACCTGCAACAACTCGTCGAAATAATCGGACTGTTCCGCGAAAGAACCCGACAGAAAGTTCTTCACATTGCCGTTATTCATCCACTTGCGCTTCAGAAAAAACTCGGTGCCGGGTACGACGGTTTTGTCGGGCAGCGTATTTAAATCCGGCAGGCCGCTTAAATCGGTATCCGCCAAAAACAATGGATGTTTGGTTTCTTTTTTATACCCAAGCAAGATAGTTTTGCCTTGCGATTTGATAGCAATGCGGTTGGTCAACGTCAGCTCGGGTATCGTCGCAATCAGGGTCTTCTTTATATCCAGCGTCATTTCCTGTCGCGGCCGCAAGGCATTGACGAAAATTATCTGATAATTGCTAAAGCGCAGTTGATTGTCGGCGATGATTTGATCCTCGTGATGCGCTTCCCGATATAAGCGAATCTGATATTCGATCAGCGTATTCAACTGAAACCCCAACACAATCGGCCCTTTAAACGGATTGTGCGTGACCTGCAGCCATTTATGCTTGTCATGAAACAGGTTGAAATCGTCGGACGCATTGCGGGCGACTTCGATATGAATTTGCTCGAAAGTAAACGACTGATCTTTCATCGACAACCAATGACAGTAGATATGAGCCGGTTATTCTAGGCCGATTACGGCGAATCAGGAAGTAACGCACCAATCTAGTTCATTCGGAGCCGACAACAATGCTCGGCCTAGACCGGAAAATCAGGTTACTATCCAAGCATATCCTCACTTAATTGGGCAACGAGAAGCCACATGCATATCGAAAGACATAGAAATCACCGGATTGGCTGGCTCCGCGCGGCCGTGCTGGGCGCCAACGACGGCATCGTCTCCACCGCCAGCCTGATATTGGGTGTCGCAGCAGCCGGCGTGGATGCCAAACATATCCTGATCGCCGGCATTGCCGGGCTGGTAGCAGGCGCGATGTCCATGGCCGCCGGCGAATACGTTTCTGTTTGCTCGCAAGCAGACACCGAACACGCCGACCTGGAGCGCGAGCGCCGGGAATTAGCAGCCTATCCAGAACACGAGCATGACGAAATGACCGCCATTTACGTCGAACGCGGTCTGGACGAAGCACTGGCAGCCGAAGTCGCCCGCCAACTTATGGCTCATGATGCATTAGGCGCGCATAGCCGCGACGAACTCGGCATCACCGACACCACCGCCGCTCGCCCAGTTTTAGCGGCCTTTTCATCGGCTGGCAGTTTTTCGGTTGGCGCAATTTTGCCTTTATTGCTCGTATTGTTGGCGCCTGCAACAGTTTTGATTTGGGCTGTCGCGGGAGGCTCCTTGCTGCTGCTGGTATCTCTCGGACTTCTGTCCGCCCGTGCTGGCGGCGCTTCGATGCTGGTTGCAGGCGTGCGAGTGAGTTTTTGGGGAGCGTTAGCGATGGGGTTAACTGCCGGGGTTGGCGCTTTATTTGGAGTGGCTGCTTAAGCAGTTTGGATTGGTGCAATAGGCAAGCACTTTTTAAAGGTATAGCCTGTGTTTGAGTATGTTGCAAGAGTATCGGCTTGACAGCAACGTGACACATTCCTCACCAAAGGCACTTTTATTTATCCCGCAGCGTTGACCGAAATTGGGTCTAAGCTGCTCCATAAACACTTTTTCGCTTTACCCGGTAAAAGAACTATCGGTGCCCTAGCGGTTGGCAACGACCAAATCACTGCCTGGGAGTTTGAAGTATTTAACGGGTTATTAACCGCCGACAGTCATGACCTTAAGCTTTGCCAATCTAATCGCATAGGTGTCTTCGCTGGTCCAGCATCACAAGAACAAATGGTGAAAAAACAGGCATAGCAATGAAGTAAGCCAAAATTTTTTCTCTGCTGGCAACACTCAGATGCATGACGGCAAATAACCTCCGCGTCATAAAATTAGGTTCAAATGCCGACATTTGGTGCGCGCACGTAGGCGCAACTCCTAACTTGAATCGCCTGGGATTACCGAAATGCGGCTTGTATCAGGCATTTGGGCTTTGCGGACAAAGTGCAGATCAGATTGTCAAACACCGCTTTTGGATTTAGAGTTTGTACTCAGTCGCGCATTCCTGCAACCGGCACAATGCGCTTAAATCCTCAACAGTCAAACAGAATTAATCATTTCGGTATAGTCATGGAAGAACAACTCCGCGAAAAGGGCCGCTTCGGCTTGTATGCACAAAGCTTGCTTTATCTAGGATTAACCGTTTGGTCGGGAATCGGCTCCAGCCAGTCGATTCACAGCAGCGAAATTTTAGGTTATACCGGTCCGGCTGGATACGGCCTGATTAGTTTGTACACCGGATACGCAGCTATCAAACGCTATCGAGCCGGTTTTTGGTTTGTTTTCGCGAACCTGCTTTTAGGGTTAGTAGTAATTTCATTGTCGGTGCTGCACGACGCCTACCGGAGTGCAGACGCCAATAAAATCACCGGAACCCTTGCTTTTGTCACACTCTTTACGCTATTGGCGGTACCGTTCTTTTGGGTCGGCCATAAACGCCACCGTCGCTTGTGGCTGATAGCCCATGGCTTTCCTGAGGCGGAAGCGGCTCCCGCGCCAGTCGCAATCGCCGAAAATGGACCGCTACTGCTATACCCACCGCAAAGCACTTGGCGCCTATTATTGCTGATGATGTTCAGCTCTATGCTGTATTCACCCTTTTTGCTGTACCGCATTGTCAGCGATTTACGCGCGTTGGGCGGCTCGCAGTTAAATCCGAAACGTTGCGCCTGGCAAATGCTGATTCCGCTTTACAACTTCAACGTGTTTTACCAAATCGCCAGACAAGTCGAACGGCTGGGGCGTAAAGAAGGCATCTTTTTTAAGTTTTCGCCAGCCATATTGGCGTTAATATTGGTTGGCGCGACATTGACCAATTTCGCAATGCCGCGGTTTTTGTTTGCGTTGGGCTGTGCAATGTCTGCGTTGCCGTGGCTGATTTTGAACGCTTGGACGAATCGGCTACGCAACGCACAATCGGCTCAATGGCGAGAACCTACCAACAGCTACAGCTGGCGGCAGCGCGGCGTGTTTTTGGCTGGTGTGCCGATCATCGCCCTGGCTTTGATCGGCAGCAAAACTGAGTTCGCTTACTATATAGCCTCCGCCTTGGCTGCGGGGCAGCCGGTTTCCGGACCCGGTGCCGAGTATTACCTGACGATTCCGGATCGGCAGTGGCGGATGGTCGCCCGGGGAACCTTATATCCCGATACCGACATGGAGCTGATCAACAAAACTACCGGCGAGTGGGTCGTGGTGCGGATCAGTCCCAGCCAACAACAAACGCTGAATGGTTTCGTCGACCAGCGCCAAGCGCTTATTGCCGCCAATTGGAGCGCGTATGACGTTCAGGAAAGTAGAAGCTTTGCGGTCGGCACCGAAGACACTCCGATGTCATTGGCTCGTTACAGCCAGAAGGGAGGCATGGTGTCCCGCGATTCACCTCTGGTTGTCGCTACCGTGCTGACGCCGGCGCGAGTATTTGAAGTGCTCGGCCACGCTGCAACGCTACCAAACGCCAGTGCGTCGCAATTGATCGAGAGCTTTCGTTTGGCCGGCACAGGGAAAAAATCATGAAGACTATAACTTTATTAGTCTCTTTTTTATTGCAGGCCGGCGTTTGCAGTAACGTAGCGGCTGGTACGGATCTGAAATTGTCCGGTTATACGCCAAACTTGGTGCGCTGGTTGCCGGCAACCCAGCATAGAGACTATTTACAGCTAGCACCTCCGGCGGAACGCATTGCCGTAATGAAACAACTGGGTTACGGCAGCGTGGTGCTCGACGAGACCCATGATCTGCATCTAGACCGCAATAAACTAGTGCGAGACACCGTCAACGTTACCCAGTTGTATCTGACAGCAAAGGGCATAGAGAGCGACGGTAACAACGGATTTTGGTTGGACGCCAACCATCAGCGAGCGGAAATCGAAGCAGCCTATGTGGTGCAACCGGACGGGACTGTGGCCGACGTCGATCCAAACACGCTACAGTTGAACAATCAGAATAGCTACAATATTTTTACCGATACGATTTACGTGACCGTTCCATTTGCTCAGCTCAGACCAGGCAGTATCGCCGTATTGCGTTACCGGGTAATCTCGGACCGCAATAAACTGCAAATGCCGTGGGCGCGAATCCTGTATCCACAGAATTTCTACCCGCTTGAGCATTTTGCCGCCGAAGTACATTGGGACGATGAGGCGCAAAGACCGGCATGGCAGACCGATTACGCCAAACTGGATTGCCGGGAAGGCCGGCAGGAATTAACCTGCTCGACTCGGGACGCGTCCGTGCCGATTCCCAGCGAAAATCAAATGCCGTCCCCTGTCGACCTATTGCCGACATTGATTCTGGCCGAACCGAACAGTTGGGCGGCGGTTTCCGAGAGCATCTATAAGTTGGCCGAGCCGGCCTTGAGCCACGACAACAAGATTGCGGATTTAGCGATGCGGTTGCGCGGAGGCACCAGCGATATACGCGAAATTGTCAGCCGCTTGAGCGCATTTGTCTCGCGCGATATTCGCTATATCGGACTCGAACGCGGCAAGGGCGGCGTAATTCCCAGACCGACCACGGCCACGCTGGAACGCCGTTACGGCGATTGTAAAGACAAGACCATGCTATTCGTCGAAATGGCCCGCGATGCCGGGCTGGACGCGTATCCGGTGCTAACATCCACCGGACGCATGTCGCTTGCCAAGCTGCCATTGCCAAGCGGTATTTATTTCAACCATATGTTGGCCTGTGTTAAATCGGGACAAACTGGCGAGATTTGCGTGGACTTGACCGATTCCGACACCGGCGGCGGCCATTTGCCCTTCAACCTTCAGGGAGCAGTGGCGTTGGTAGTAGGACACGATGCGACCGCTCCGCATAATTTGGATAGCGAACCTTTTACCTGGGTCGTGCGAACCGAAGCGGATAATCAACTAAACGACGACGGCAGCGTCGCCGAGACCTTGGAACGGCAATACGACACGCATTGGGCGGCCGGGGTGCGGCGTTCATTGTTGGCTAAATCCCAAGCGGAGCGGGAACAGTGGTTATACGAGGATTACCGGTCGGTGATGGGCGAGAAAGCAAAACCGGCTTTCAGCGTGCAGGGCCTGGATATGGCCGACTCCACTGTGGCAGTCGTTTCGACTGCTGAATACCGTGATGTCTTCGACCCA
Source organism: uncultured Methylomonas sp. (assembly GCA_964529085.1). Classification (GTDB taxonomy): domain Bacteria; phylum Pseudomonadota; class Gammaproteobacteria; order Methylococcales; family Methylomonadaceae; genus Methylomonas. Next base: position 5,572 of record CAZGUM010000175.1, read on the forward strand.
TTGCTACTCAAAACCTACCGCGATATTGAACCGTGGATGAGCTCATTAGTTAAAGACGTGAAGACACAAAATAAGTACTATCCATACCAATTTAGAGGCATCCATTACCACAGCGAAATCCGTTACCAATTATACGCCGGTAAAAAGGTCAATAATGTCGGCCCCAAGATCGATTACGTGTCACGATGGGGTTCTCTGCACCGGCATTACCGCCTTGACGGCAACCGTGTAGTCGCCTATACCGACTTGCAGATGCCTCGGACGTTGGTTCCACTTGAGGAAATTGCCGAATTCAACCGGTTTCTGGAACTGATCGGACAGGAAAACCACGTGTCGTTCAGTATGACGGCCGCAGAAGTAGGGCCAAACTGAACGTGATCCGCCACATCGCTAATCTTTAAAAGAACTTACGAAACCCGACAGACCTGCCTGAATATAGATCGCGAGCGGTGCCCGGCAACTTATTCACTCACCTAACTGAACTAATACCGCCACTTGTCGCCGTATTTGGGCAACAACCTGCCCATCCAACCGTTCTAGCCAACGCGCCGGAATCTGACCCAAACCGTACTTCGCCCCCGCCAACATCCCAGCCAGTGCGCCGGTGGTATCGGCATCGCCGCCCTGGTTGACGGTGGAGACCAAACAAGACTCGAAACTGTCGGTATTGAAAAAATGATGCAGCACCGTCTGCACCGTATCGACGATAAAGCCCGAGGCCTTGCCCGGATACGGACTATAGGTAAACTCGCGATATTGACCGACCAACCGCTCGGCTTCCAGCAAACAGGTTTCAAGACCTAGCCCGTTAACCAACCCGTTGGTCATGCGCCCTAAAGCCAAAGTCGCTGCATCGGACAGCGGGTTGTGATGGGTGATACGGCTCTGTTCCAGACTCCAGACCTCGAAATCGTCCGGCCGATTCAAGGTCGCCAACACCACCGGCAGGTTGCGCATGCACGCACCGTTGCCTGCCTCGTCTTCGCTCGGCAGGCCGATCAATACGCCATCATCGCGATAACGCACGATGCCTCGCAGGCAGGTATTGCCAACGTCGGGCGGATCGCTTTCCAACCACGCCAGGAAATTGTCGGCGACGGCCCGCAAATTCCAGCCTTGGTGATCGATGATGGCCTGTCCCAAGGCCAGCGACATTTGCGTATCGTCTGTGACCTGCCCAGATTCCAGCCTCAACCAGCCGCCGCCTATCATTTCTGTATGCACGCCGTAACGTTTCTGAATTTGCTTCGGCGACATAAACTCCACCGTCGCGCCCAACGCGTCGCCACAAGCAAACCCCAAATAAGCGCCCAAAGCCCGATTCATTAAACGCTCGTTCATCGCAGCACCGTCACCCGATAATCGCCGCCGATAACCAGATATTCCGCTTCGCCGCGCAAGGCGTGGTGCGGTAGCAGGTCGCTAAAAAACACCAGTTTCACCATCGGTACATCCACTTCCAATATATAACCGCCGAATTCGCTGGCGATGCTGCTGCGGTCGGTAAACGACACTATGCTGTTGAAGCGCACAATCTTGTGCTGTTTATCCTGATCTTTAACCACCCAATCGTCCAAGTCGTTGACGCCGCGATACAGGGTTTTATGGGTTGCAGCCGGCACCTGAAATCGCTCGACCACCCATTGGCAAAACTCGTACAGCAAATCCAGCTGCATATAGATGCAATTGTTGTGATAGCGGCTGTTCATCTTTTCTTCGATGTAGACAATCCAGTCCTTGCTCGTGAAGTTGTTGATCTGCTGCTTATGGTAGTTGGGAAACAAACCGAAGCGACTCTCCACCCACCCCTTCAACACCGCGCCCTGCGCATTATTGGAATCCAGCCCCCAATCCTGAATCAAACGCAGATAACTGTTGCGATAACGGCGCCGACCCTCGGCATCGTCGCGCAATCGTTGCTCGGTTTCAAAACCGAACACCACACACATATAGTCTTGAAATATCCGCCCGCATTCTGCCAACGTGGTTTGGCCAGCCAACTGCTCGAACAAACCGGGCGCCGACTCGCGGGTGCCGGCGATATGCAAGGGCTTCGGATAATCATTAAACAGATGACTGGCCATACAAGCCGTCGCCATACCGACTAAATTGGTACTGTGGCCGTGTTGGGAAATATCGGACATGGGTTAACCGGGAAGAATGTCGGGAAAGGTGATAAACCCTAATTCTCACATCGAATAGGGAAATTAGCCATACGGAACAAACTTTCCCGGACTAATTCTTCCGTAATTCTGGCGGCACAATTCCCGTACCATTCCACGCAATTGGGCAGCTAGATGAAAATAGCAAGCACCAAGCAAGAATCTAGCCGTTTTTTTGTGATTGACATCGCACAAAGACACAGAATACAGTGCGCTAGCCGATTGATTATTAACCAAAAACAAGTGATCGATGACAGGCAAAACAATAACAACACACGGGAGAGTCATATGAAAAAGTATGTAGCCGAGTCCTTCGGGACATTTTGGTTGGTTCTTGGTGGATGCGGAAGCGCGGTCTTGGCTGCGGCGTTTCCGAATGTGGGCATCGGCTTGCTCGGCGTTTCACTGGCGTTCGGTTTGACGGTACTGACCATGGCCTACGCCATCGGCCATATCTCCGGTTGCCATCTCAATCCGGCGGTGTCGGTTGGTCTGTGGATGGGCGGCCGCTTTCCGGCCAATCAATTGTTGCCTTACATCGTTTCGCA
>CAZGUM010000176.1:0-8211 GCA_964529085.1 uncultured Methylomonas sp.
ATGCCCGCTAGCGCATTTTTCATCATCGTTTCTCCAATATTTAATTCAGCGGTTCGATACTACCTGGCATGATTCTGGCACCAAACGTATCTTTCAAAGCCTGCACATTTTCATCGGTATTAATGCTATCGACTGCGGCTTGCTGCCGATCTTCGCGGGCTTTTTGAATTTCCAGCGCCGGCGTCATTTGCTGAACCGCTTGCTGAGTAATCACCAATTTCAAGGTTTTGCCGTAATAATTTTGCAATGCGGCCCTTAAGTTTTCTTCGGCTTTAGTACCGACCTGCTGGAAGCTCGGGTCGAGCAGCAAGCGGCAGCTGCTGTCGTCGATACCGTCAAGTACGCAATTATTTGCCAACTCACGGGTACGGCCGCTGATATTCAACGCCGCGATAATTTCCGTCCAATTACCAGGCTTGGCGGCTTGTACTGTAGGTAACGGGCGAGGTTCTTCGATAGCTTTGGCCTCGGCTACTGCCTGCGGCGCCAGCATCGAAACACCTGCTGCAGGCTTAGTCGCTGTAGGTTTGACGGACTCAACCAGTTGCGGTTCCGTGGCTTGTGGCCGGAAAGTCAGCATCCTAAGCATCACCATTTCAAAACCACTGCGCGGGTCGGGTGCCAGCGGCAGATCGCGTTGGCCGATCAAGCCGATCTGATAATACAGTTGCACGTCTTCCGGCAATAAAGTCTTGGCCAGGGTTTCCAGCAATTGCTTGTCGAACTCCTGATCAACGAAGTCCGGCATTTGCTGTAACAGCGCGACCCGATGCAATACCCTCAGTATTTGTTGCAGAATATCGGCAAAATCCGGTGTTAGTTCCGCGACATCGGCAATTTTTGCCAGCAAGGCTCGCGCATCCCCAGTCGCCAACGACAGCAATATGTCGTCGATAGGCTGCTGAGCGACGGTGCCGAGCATGCCGATCACCGCTTCCGTCGTGACACTGCCGCTACCGTAAACAATGGCCTGATCCAGCAGACTCAAGCCATCGCGCAGACTGCCGTCGGCGGCTCGGCCAAGCATTTTTAGCGCCGCCGGCTCGAAAGCGATTTGCTCCTGGCCCAGGATAAACTGCATTTGCGCGTCAATTTGCTCCGGCAACAGACGTTTTAGATTGAATTGCAGACAGCGCGACAGCACCGTGACCGGAATTTTATGCGGATCGGTGGTGGCCAGCAGAAATTTGACGTGCGGCGGCGGCTCTTCCAGGGTCTTTAACAAGGCGTTAAAGCTATGCCCGGACAGCATATGCACTTCGTCGATTAAGTAGACTTTGTAGCGGCCTTGATTGGGTGCGTATTGGGCATTGTCGAGCAGATCGCGGGTATCTTCGACTTTGGTGCGGGAGGCGGCATCGACTTCGATCAAGTCCATGAAACGGCCTTGTTCGAAATCCCGACACACCTGGCATTCGCCGCAGGGATTGAAATCTTTCAGATTTTCGCAGTTGATGGCTTTGGCGAGAATCCGCGCCACCGTGGTTTTGCCGACGCCGCGCGTGCCGGTGAACAGATAGGCATGATGCAATCTATCATGTTGTAAGGCGTGCATTAGCGATTGGCTGACATGCTCCTGACCGACAAGCTGGGTGAAGTTGCTGGGACGCCATTTTCTGGCAAGAACCTGATAAGCCATTAGCAACGCGGAAAGGCAAGAATTGGGCGGCTACTGTGCCAGCCACATCCCGGCACACGAGTCCGCTGCTACCGTTGCTTCCTTCCGGACCTGGCGGGGTTTACAGCGTATCGTTGCGAGAGGACCGACACAGTAACCATAAAACATCAGCGAGACGCTGAAGAGAGGCGCATTATCCTTAAAAGCCGATCGATAAGCAACTGTCTTGCCAAAAATAAGTAAATAGCTCCGACAATACGCCGCCCGACTACTGAATCGCCGGGATAGGTAAACTGCTGGCGATAGCGTGACCGAACGAGGCGCCGAACTTGCCGGCAAGGCGGTCGATCAAGCGTTCCTGCGGGGTAAAGTTGACCTTCTCCTCGGTGCCGAGCTGGTCGCGGGCCACGCTATCCACGCTACCAAAATCGTCCGCCAAGCCCAGCCTGACGCCTTCGGTGCCAGTCCAAATCAACCCGGAGAACATTTCCGGCGCATCGGTTTCCTTCAAACGTTTGCCGCGCCCTTCCCGTACCGCACCAATGAACTGCTGATGCACTTGATCCAGTAAAGACTGCATATGCTTACTTTCTTGCTGATTGACCGGTGAAAACGGATCGAGCATGGCTTTGTGTTGGCCGGCGGTCAACAAACGCCGCTCCACGCCCAGCTTGTCCAACACGCTCGTAAAACCGAAACCGTTCATAATCACGCCGATGGAGCCGATGATGCTGGCCTGATTTACGAATATTTTGTCGGTGGCCGAGGCAACATAATAACCACCGGAGGCGCACATATCGCCAACCACCGCATAAATCGGCAACTGCGGATGCTGGGCTTTCAAGCGTCTGATCTCGTCGTAAATGTATGCCGACTGTACTGGACTACCGCCGGGCGAGTTGATATTGAGGATGATACCCTTGGTATTTTTATCTTTCGCCGCATCGCGCAAGCCCTCGATCACCGTATCGGCACTAGCCGCCTCGCCCTCGACAATCTGCCCCAATACATCGACGATGGCCACATGCTCGGCTGTAGTGGAATCGATGCCATCCTTAAATTTCGGATAAATCACTATGCCCAACGCAACTGTCAGATACGCGAATGTCAGCAGCTTAAAAAATATTCCCCAACGCCGAGCGGCTTTCTGTTCGTCAATCGCGGCAAACGCCAATTTTTCCAGTACCGACTTCTCCCAACCGGGATTGTTTTCAGCAATATCTTTGGGAAGATCGTGATTATTCTCCACCATTTGTCTCCTATATGATTCCGATTAAGTCGGTGGGGTAGTTCAAACACAACAAGGGATTGTACTTTTGCAAGGTCGCCGCGGAATGCGCGCCGCAAGTCACGCCGACCGATGCCACTTGCGCGTTTAAAGCCATTTGCAAATCATGCACAGAATCGCCGACCATCAAGGTACGCTGTTTATCCACGCCCAATTCGATAATGATTTCATCCAGCATCAGCGGATTGGGCTTGGAAGCGGTTTGATCCGCACAGCGCGTGGTAGAAAATAAATCCGCTACACCGGTAGCATTGATCGCCGCATGCAAACCCGCGCTTTTCTTGCCGGTAGCGACTGCCAGCCGGTAACCTTGGTTACGAAACTGCTCCAGCATGTCATGCACACCTGGAAATAAGTCGGCCGGACCGATTTGCTTGGTAAAAAATGTTTTCGCGTAATCGGCGGCTATCTTTTGCCGGCTTTCGCCATCTTCATCCGGAAACAACTGCTTCATCGCGTTCTCGATGCTCAAACCGACGATGTCCCTGACCGCCTGAACCGTCGGCACCGCAAAGCCGCAACGCATCGCAGCCTGCCGGATGCAATGTACGATCCAGTCCACCGAGTCCATCAAAGTGCCGTCCCAATCGAAAATGATTAAATCAAAGCGGTTTTTCATGATTCAGTAATTCTTGTAAATCCTCGGGTAAGGGCGCCGTGAAGTGCAGCAAGGCTCCGCTTACCGGATGGGCAAATTGCAATTGCTCGGCGTGCAAAAACAAACGTTTGTGACCGCGTTTTTTAAAGGCTTTATTCGTGTCGTCATCGCCATAACGATCGTCGGCCACTATCGGATGCCCCAACCAGGCGGCATGCACGCGGATCTGATGGGTCCGTCCCGTCTTCGGCGCGGCATGCACCAAGGTTACATCCTGAAACTGTTTCAAGCGGGTGAATAAAGTTTCCGCGGATTTGCCGGCCTGACTGACCACCACCATCCGCTCACCGCCCTGGGCGACATTTTTCAATAAGGGTACCTCTACCAGCTGTTTCTTGCGCTGAAACTGTCCGACCAGCAAGGCCAGATAAGTCTTTTGAATGCCTTCACCACGAAACAAATCATGTAACAGCTTCAATATCGAACGCTTCTTGGCAATTAACAGGCAACCGGAGGTTTCCTTGTCCAGCCTATGCACCAACTCCAGAAACTTCTGTTGCGGCCTGATCTGCCTGAGCCCTTCGATCACTCCCGAACTGATACCACTGCCGCCATGCACCGCAAAGCCGGCCGGCTTGTTCAACACGATAAAGCCATCGTCTTCGTAGAGAATGTGGTTTTCCAGACTGAACTTCAAGGTGGGTTGGACGATGATTTCGTCTTTTTTTTCCGCGACTCTGACCGGCGGAATCCGCACGATGTCGCCCAACTGCAATTTATAACTGACGTCGATACGGCCTTTATTAACCCGAACTTCGCCCTTTCTGACCATACGGTAGATACGGGTTTTGGGGACACCTTTAAGATATGTGATCAAAAAATTATCGAGCCTTTGTTCACTGTTTGCCTCGGTAATTTCCAGCCATTGCACTTGCGGATTAGTCTGATTTGATGCGGTATTCATGGCGCAAATAATAACAACATATCCGCTAACCATGTTTAAAATTGCTGCTGCCTATAAACATTGCTATATTAGGCTAGTTTATCTTTGGATAGACTTTAACTATAAAAATTTAAAGACAGGGTTTTAGCGTTGTATCTTCGCGCCAGCCTAAAAGAATTTTTTTCGGGTTTTATCGCTCAACCCATGATGAGCGAGCTGCATCCTTAGAATAGAGTTCGGTATAACAGATCTCCCACTTTTCAAGCGCCACCCTCGGCATTGCCGATAACCTACTGCGACAATTACTACAATCCATTGCAGTTTTCAGTCAGTCTGGCCGCTCACTTAGTACATATTGGGAAATACGCCGCCTTTATCCGCGACAACCAAACCTGTTTAAGCTCTAAGTAGGATACAAATAACAATAAGGATAATTTAATGAAAAGAATGCTTATCAACGCCACGCAGCCCGAAGAGCTGCGGGTGGCTTTGGTAGATGGTCAGAAACTTTACGATTTCGACATCGAAGTTCCGTCAAAAGAACAAAAAAAATCCAACATTTATAAAGGTATCATCACCCGGGTAGAACCCAGCCTCGAAGCCGCCTTCGTTAATTATGGCGCTGAAAAACACGGTTTCCTGCCGTTCAAGGAAATCGCCCCCGAATATAGAACCGGCGATAATGAAGAAGGTAAATCCTCCAAATCCAATATTCGCGAAGGCCAGGAAATCGTCGTTCAGATTGAAAAAGAAGAACGCGGCAACAAAGGCGCGGCGCTAACGACCTACATCAGTCTGGCCGGCACCTACTTGGTGCTGATGCCGAACAACCCCAAGGCCGGCGGCATCTCGCGCCGTATTGAAGGCGATAACCGCAGCGAATTGCGCGAAACCATGGCCGCGCTGGAAATCCCGGACAGCATGGGTTTGATAATCCGCACCGCCGGCTCCGACAAAAACGTCGAAGAACTGCAATGGGACTTGAACTACCTGCTGCAACTCTGGGAAGCCATCGACCGTTCCAGCAGCGAACAAGTCGCGCCCTTTCTAATTTTCCAGGAAAGCAACGTGATCATCCGCGCCTTGCGCGATCACTTGCGCGGCGACATCGACGAAATCCTGATCGACCAGGAAGGCGCCTTCAAACTGGTGCATAACTTCCTGAAACAGGTGATGCCGCATAATCTGCACAAGGCCAAACTTTATCAGGACAGCGTGCCGCTGTTCAGCCGCTACCAGATCGAAACCCAGATCGAAATGGCCTATCGCCGCGAAGTGTCGCTGCCGTCCGGTGGCTCCATCGTCATCGATCACACCGAAGCCTTGACCTCGGTAGACATCAACTCTGCACGCGCCACCAAAGGCAGCGACATCGAAGAAACCGCGCTGAACACTAACCTGGAAGCCGCCGACGAAATCGCCCGCCAGCTACGCTTGCGCGACTTGGGCGGCTTGTTCGTGATCGATTTTATCGACATGATGTCCAACAAAAACCAGCGAGAAGTGGAAAACCGTCTGCGCGATGCGTTAAAAATCGACCGTGCCCGCATCCAAACCGGCCGCATCTCCCGGTTTGGTTTGATGGAAATGTCCAGGCAACGTCTGCGTCCCTCGCTGGGCGACTCCACGCAACTGACCTGCCCGCGCTGTAAGGGCCAAGGCACCATCCGCAACGTCGAATCGGTGACGCTAGCCGTATTGCGATTGATCGAAGAAGAAGCGATGAAAAAAGGCACCGAGCGCGTCATTGCGCATCTGCCTATCGATTGCGCGACTTTCCTTCTCAACGAAAAACGTGCGGCGATTCAGGAAATCGAAACCAGACTGCAAGTCGGCATTATCGTGCTGCCCAGCAAGCATCTGGAAACCCCGGCCTACGACATCGAACGCATCAAATCCGCCGGTGAAGGCAGCGAAGAAAAAGCCAGCCATTTGCATATCAAGGAAGAAGACATCACAGTACCGGAATTTGCCAAACAGGCAGGCCCCAAAGCCGAAAAAGCCGCGATCAAGGAATTTCTGCCGGACTCCCCTGCTCCCGTACAAAGCAAAAAAACCTCTGCCGGTTTGATTCAACGCTTCTGGCAGCGCCTGATCGGCAATAGCAAAGCCGCCGAAAGCGGTGAAGCCTCTGAAAAAAGCAGCGATGACAAACCCAGATCCGGCAGAAATAATCGTCGAGACAGGGGTGATCGCGGCGACCGAGGAGAAAGAGGCGAACGTTCAGCGTCAGGCCGTAACAACAACCGCCGCAACAATAACCGTCGTCCGCCCAACAGCCCGGCAAACACCGAAGCGACGGGCAACGCACCAGCCGAGCCGAAGCAAGCCGTGGTGATTGACCAGGAAAATGCCGGCGACGCAGCAGCCGCTAAAAAAGAAAACGGTGGCCAAGAGCGCAGCCGCCGCAGCCGTAGCCGCAGACGCGGGCCACGCAATGGTGGCGAGAAACGTCCGGAGCAAAATGCCGGCGGCGAAGCTGGCGAGAATAACCAAGGCAATAATCAGGGCGGCGAACGTCCGGCACCGCCCGCACCCAGCTTTTCCGACGGCGAAGCCGCGAGCCAGCCACGCTCTTACGACAGGGATTTTGCCGAGCGCAGCAGCAACCGCAATACCGATTCGCATCAAGAGCCTAGCCCCCGTAGCGCTAGCGAAGAGTAATGAAAAGCCGGGCAACCGCTAAAACTGTTGCCCGGCTTACTCTATTTTTGCAGGCATCGGCGTTTAATCGATAAACCGTCTCGTTAAATCCGCATAGCCATCTATCCTGCGATCCCGCAGAAACGGCCAGATTCGTCTGACATCCTCGCTCCGCTGCAAATCGAGGTTTGCAAACAACAGCACATCCTGATAGTCATCCGCGCTAGTCAATATCTCGCCTTGTGGGCCGGCGATAAAGCTATTGCCCCAGAATTGAATACCGCCGGCATCATCCGGCGCGGCTTCGTACCCAATCCGATTACAGGAAACCACCGGAATGCCGTTCGCTACCGCATGCGCACGTTGCACGGTAATCCAGGCGTCGCGCTGACGTAGCTTCTCCGCGGCATCGTCAACAGGATCCCAACCAATCGCGGTGGGATAAATCAGCAGCTCGGCGCCGGCTAAAGCCATCAGGCGCGCAGCTTCCGGATACCATTGATCCCAGCAAATCAGCACACCAAGCTTGCCTATCGACGTCTCTATCGGCGTGAAGCCCAAGTCTCCGGGCGTAAAATAAAATTTCTCGTAAAACCCCGGATCGTCGGGAATATGCATTTTCCGAAAAGTACCGGCAATACTGCCGTCCTTGTCAAACACTACGGCAGTGTTGTGGTACAACCCCGGCGCCCGTTTCTCAAAGATCGTCGAAACGATCACCACTTTATTGGCCTTGGCCACTTCAGCCAGCGTTTCACAAGCCGGGCCTGGGATCGGCTGCGCCAAATCGAAACACGCGGTATCTTCGCTTTGGCAGAAATAATGATCGAGATGCAGCTCCGGCAATACCACCAGGTCGGCGTGCTGTTTGCCGGCATTTTCTATTTGGCTGATCGAATAAGCCAGATTGATTTCCCGGCCGCGATTGCAAGGTTGCTGCACGGCACAGGCGATAATCGATTTTTTCATGAGTTGAGATTTTTAAAGGCAATAGGATGCGGTGCAATAGCTGCGGCGTATTGCACCGAAACATTAGATGGAAATTTAGAAATTCAATTTAACAAACGCCGGCACCTGCATGCTGGCGCAATGCAAACTACCGTATTGATGCACTAACGGCC
>CAZGUM010000177.1:0-6241 GCA_964529085.1 uncultured Methylomonas sp.
GCTGCAATCGCAAACCTCGATAAGCAAGGGCGCGAGCAAAATTGCTGCTCGCGAATGGCAAATTGCTTTAATCGCAAGCCTGGATAGCCTGACAAGTAAGGTAAAAAGCTAATCGGGCAAAGCAAATTGCTGCAAATTTATACCCATATAGCCTCGTGCTCGAGCCAAAAAGCTATTCGCTCCCTGAAAAATTGTGCAAACTCATACCTATATATCTTTGCGCGCAAGCCAAAAAGCCACTCGCACAATCTGATAGGGTAATCGCGATTTATATGTCAGCACGGAATTGAGGCTATTACGCCTAATACTAGGCAGAAAAGCCTTGCCCACCCTACATTTTGTGAGTCGTAATTGCCAGCTCGGCTTGTTGGTAATGCCGGTAACGCTGCCGGCCGGCTTGCTTGCATTCTTCGCTGTTATCCAGTATTTCCAGAATGCGTTCGGTCGGAGGCTGAGTTGGCGGATACAAGCTCGACAGGTTGACGACGATTTTCTGCCAGCCTTCGGGGATGTGTTCGCCGCCGATCAGGATGGTGCCGGTAAACGCCGGGATCTCGCCGCGATAGATTTGATGAGGAATGAAACTGCCGGCCCGAAAGGTCCACAAGGCTTTGTCGATTTGCTCGGCTTGCTCTGCTGAGTCGGTCAGCACATAGGGAAAATGGCCGCTGCGATAGATTTTCTCGATCAGCTTGCAGGCAAAGTCCTGGCGTTGTTGCTGGTCGTGCGTCGCCAGCACGTAAAAGCTGACTTCGGGGAGGGCTGGCGAATGACTGGGTTCGGTCATGTCGTTTTAAGTTTGAGGAATGAAAGAGGGGCTTTCGCCGCGACCATGGATCGCCACGAAGGCCCCTCTTGCGTCCGGCGTTAAGCCGAGGCGCGGTTCAACAGATACTGGCTGACCAAGGGCACCGGCCGGCCGGTTGCGCCTTTGTTGGCGCCGGTGCGCCAGGCGGTGCCGGCGATGTCGATATGCGCCCAACGGTATTCTTCGGCAAATTTGGATAAAAATACCGAGGCGGTAATGCTGCCGCCGTCCGGGCCGCCAATGTTGGCCAGGTCGGCGAAGTTGGATTTCAGTTGTTCCTGATATTCTTCCCAAATCGGCATGCGCCACACCAAGTCGCAGGCGGTGTCGCCGGCGCTGAGCAAGTCGTTGCAGAGTTTGTCGTCATTACCGAACAAGCCGCTCGGTACCCGGCCCAAGGCGACGATGACTGCGCCGGTCAGCGTTGCCATGTCGATCACGACATCCGGGTTGTACTTTTTGGCGTAGGTGAGTGTGTCGCACAAAATCAAGCGGCCTTCGGCGTCGGTGTTCAAGATTTCGATGGTTTTGCCGGACATGCTGGTCCAGATGTCGCCGGGTTTGTTGGCGGCGCCGTCCGGCAGGTTTTCCGAGGCCGGAATCAGACCAACGATGTTCAGTTTCAGATTCAACAGCGTCGCCATGCGTATCAGGCCTAACACGCTGGCCCCGCCGCACATATCGTATTTCATTTCGTCCATGCCTAAGCCTGGCTTCAAGGAAATGCCGCCGGCGTCGAAGGTCAGGCCTTTACCGATCAACACGATAGGCTTGGCATTGCTGTCACCGCCTTGATAATCCAGGCAAATCAATTTTGCCGGCTGGCGGCTGCCGCGCGATACGGACAGGAAGGAACCCATGCCCAGCGCTTCCATATCGCTTTCTTCCAGGATCTCGCAAGTCAGTTTGTCGTGCTCGCCGGCCAAAGCCAGAGCTTGCTCGGCCAGATGGGTGGGGGTGCAGATATTGCCGGGCAGGTCGGCCAAGTGTTTGGCCAGCTCCATGCCTCTGGCGATGGCGATGCCTTGTTGCAGACCGCTTTCCGCCAAGGCTTTCTGGCTGTCGTCGGCGACGATGGCTAATTGCTGCAACGGGATTTTATCGTCGACTTTTTTGGTGGCGCTGTATTGGTATAAGCCGTCGTTACTGACTTCGACGATTTGCCGGGCTTTCCATTGGCTGTCGGCGCCGCTGACGTCTATATCCAGCAGTGCGTAGCTGGCGGCTTTGATCTTGCTATCCTTGAGGGTTTTGATGGCGGCGGCCAAGGCTTTACGGAATTGTTTGCGCGTGACTTTGCCGCGCTCGCCTAAGCCCAATAATACGATGCGGGCAATATTGCCGTCCGGCAGGTTGTTGATCAGCAAGGTTTCGGCGTTTTTACCCTTGATGTCGCCGCGGCCGATTAATTTGGTCAGCAGGCCGTCGAACAGGCTGTCCAGCTGAGTTGCCGCCGGGCTGAGTTGTTGATTTTCGTAGATTCCGACCAGAAGACAGTCGCTTTGCAGTTTGTCTAAGGGAGCGCTTTCTATAGAATAGTCCATGGGATAGGTCTGTAAGTGTCTGGGATTGAGGGTTTCTGCCGGGTGCAGGGGCTTTGGCCCGATTATACAATAGAAAATCAGGAGTGAGTTGTTGAGCATTGAGCGAGGATTACCCAGCGCGGGCCGGCCTTTCCGGCTGTTGACGGTGCTGGATAAAATGATAATCAAGGAGCTGTTTCAGACGGTCAGCGCCGTGTTAGTGGTATTGGTGGTGATCATCGTCAGCCGCAAGTTTATCAAGGTGCTGGCGCAGGCTATCGAAGGCAATATCGCCAACGATACCGTAATGACGTTGCTGGGTCTGAAAATCGTGGTGGCCGCCGCCACCTTCCTGCCGGCCGCGCTGTTCATGGCGGTGCTGATGGTGCTGGGCCGCATGTATCGGGAGCAGGAAATGGCGGCGATTTCGTCGGCAGGCGGCAGCGTGTTCACCATTTACCGGGCGGTATTTCTGTTGGTGGTGCCGTTAAGTATCGCCGGTGTGAGCTTGTCGATGCTGGCGGCGCCCTGGGCGGAGGCCAAAACCGAGCAATTGATGCATCAGGATAAGCAGAATGCCGATATTCGCGGCATCTCGGCCGGCCGCTTTAGTGAATACAGCGACGGCGAGTTGATTTTTTACACGGAAAATGTCGATGACGAAGGCCGGATGCACAAGGTGTTCGTGCAGAACAAACAAGGCGATAAAACCGGGGTGGTGAACGCCGAATACGGCTGGTTGAAAAATTTGCCCGGCGGTTTGTATCTGGTTTTGGAGAATGGCGAGCGGGTGCAGGGCGTACCCGGCAACAAGGATTTCACGATAGAGGCGTTTAAGGAATACGCCGTGTTGATAGAAAAAAAGGTCACCATTTTGAACCTGGGCCGGGAAGCGGCGGCGACCGAGGCTTTGTGGCAGTCGCCGGAGCTGCGGGACGTTGCCGAAATTCAAGACCGCTTAAACACGCCGCTGGGCGTGATTCTGTTGGCTTTTCTGGCGGTGCCGCTGGCAAAGTTATCGCCGCGCGGCGGTATATACGGCAGTATGCTGGTGGCTTTCGGGATTTATTTCGTTTACGGCAATTTGCAGCGGGTTAATCACAGTTGGGTGATTAGCGGCACGCTCCCGTCCTGGCTGGGTTACTTCTGGGTCGATGTGTTGTTATTGCTATTAGGCTTGCTGATGCTGATGCGCTTGTACGGTTGGCCGTGGTTGCTGCAGAGTCTCAGAGAAAAGCTGGCTTAAGTATGTCTTGATTGTTTATATGGTCGAGGAAGTCGTCAACGGGCTTTGATTGCGGTAAGTTTGTTGTTGGCGCCGATTCGCTCGCCGCGTTCGCGCTAAGTTAAGCGGCTGCGGGAGGGAAACAGTTTAAACGGTGCACGGATGCCGAGCGCGATGGCAGGATTATTGGTCTAGACGGCAGGCAAGGGCGGAAGATTCCGCCCTTAAAGAAGTTTTGCTAGGCTTGGACGGTCTGGAGGCCGATGCTATTTGCGAGTCATGAACAGATAGAGAAATTTACATTTCAACACTACATCTTTCTCGTCCATTTCCACGACCGCGCAATCTTCGTATTTTTCCCGGCCCGGCGTGATTTGCTTTTTGATGACGCCGTCAGCCACGCTATATTTGATGGGAATGGTCATTTCGCCGATGCCGCTGCGGGCGTCTTCGCCAGTGGTTATCAAGGTGCCGTCTTTTTGAAATTCCCAAGTTACATGCAAGGGCTTTTTTTCGCGATCGAGAGCAAGTGCTTCGTGAGTGACCTGCCATTTGCCCAGCAGTTTTGAGTTGTCCTGAAGTTTGACGTCGGCGCTGGCTGTGGACGTCGCAAATGCAGCAAACAGGGATAGAAGTATTGTTATTGTTTTCATTGTATGTTCCCGGCTGAGAGGTTAATCGAGCCGCGAATATAGCATATTCGCTTTTGCCGTCAGCGCTTTTCTTCCTGAAAAACCAAGCGGGTTTTTGACAGATAATCGTGCCAGCCTTGCCGGTTTTTATCGAATAGACACCAAAAAAAACCCAAGCCCAAACAGGCCCAGGACAGCAAGCTGGCGCAGAAGCGGATGCCGGCTTGCCGCCAGCCGGGCGCTTGCCCTTCCAGAGTGCAGACTTTTATTTTCCAGGCGCGCATGCCCAGGGTTTGGCCGCCATGGGTCCAAAACCAGCCGTAAAAGCCAAAGCTGATGCTGAGTAGATAAAGCGGATAAAAGAGTTGGCCGCTGGCGAACGCTTGGCCGGCGTTAAACGGCAGGGCAACGGCGGTGGCCAGAAATAAAACCGCCAGTAATAGAAAAAGATCGTAACCGGCCGCCGCCAACCGACGCAAAAAACCCGGCGCCTTCGGCCTGTCCGCGCCGGGTTTTGGGATGTTCGTTTTCTTAGGTGTTTGCTGCAATTATTTTTCGAAAATTGCCAGCTTTTGACCCATATACATGCTCATGCCGACCAATGCGCCAATCATTACAATAGAGAACAGGAAAGGCGGTCTATGGAACACCAGCAAAGCGAAATCGGCGACGAATAGACTGGTAAACACGGGTTGGTCTACAAAACCCAGTAAAATTTTTTTAAACATACGCTCCACACTCCGAAGTAAATTCCTCATCGCCTAGTAGCGGGCAACGAGTACAGCCATTTTTATGTATTACGCCAACATTCAGCGAATGGGGAAATTCTACATTCAACGCAAGGGAATGTAAAAGAAAGTGCTTGATTGAGCTTAAATCTGGCGAGGTGTTATGATAAGACCATTCGGTCGTTTGCGCCAGAAGTCTTGAAACGGCTGGCAAACGTCATTCTAAATAAAGGGATAGGGTCATTTTTAGTTTCATCAAAAAAATCTTTTCGCCGGTTGGACCTGTTGGGTTGGCTGCCGAACAGGTCAATGAGGCGGTCGTTCCGGGCACCGTGAAGATTTATCCGCGTTCCGAGCATTGTATTTCCCGCGCTCAAATCAGCGAAAACGCCCTGAAGGTGTTGCAGCGCCTGAAAAAGGCCGATTACGAAGCCTATCTGGTCGGCGGCTGCGTCAGGGATTTATTGTTGGGACGCGAGCCAAAGGATTTCGACGTGGCGACCAACGCCAGTCCGGAACAGATCAAGCAAGTATTCCGCAATTGCCGGATTATCGGCCGGCGGTTTCGCCTGGCCCATGTGTTTTTCGGGCGGGAAATTATCGAAGTCGCGACGTTTCGCGGTTCCGAGCCGGAAGAATCAGACCAGCAAGTGGTGCATGAGGACGGCCGTTTATTACGCGATAACGTGTTCGGCACCCTAGAACAAGATGTCTGGCGTCGGGATTTCACCGTCAATGCGCTGTATTACAATATTCGCGATTTTTCCGTGGTCGATTATACCGGCGGCATGCAGGATCATGCCTCGGCGGTCATGCGCTTGATTGGCGATCCCGAGGTGCGCTATCGGGAAGATCCGGTGCGGATGTTGCGGGCTATCCGGTTTGCCGTCAAGTTGGGCTTTACCCTGCATCCCGATACCGAAAAACCGATTCACGCGCAGGCCGACTTATTAAAGAGTATCCCCTCCGCGCGGCTCTACGACGAAGTGATCAAATTGTTTTTATTCGGTTACGGGCTGCAAACCTTCGAAATGCTCAGGCATTACGGCTTGTTTGCGATTTTGTTCCCCGATACCGATGCCTGTTTGGCGAGCGAAGACCAGGATTTTCCACGTCTGTTTTTGATTAGGGCCTTGGAAAATTCCGATACCCGCTTTAACGACGGCAAAACGCTGACGCCTTATTTCTTGTTGGCTGCCTTGTTGTGGGAGCCGTTGCAACTGGCCGCGCAAAGGCGCATTGCCCACGGCGAAAACGAAACGCTGGCCTATCAGAACGCCGCTAACGAGGTGTTGACCCGGCAGATCAAGATTACCGCGCTGCCG
>CAZGUM010000177.1:6341-8147 GCA_964529085.1 uncultured Methylomonas sp.
CGGCGTGTCCGGCTGACGGTTTGCGGAAATTAAATTCATGACTTTATACGCCGATTCCTTAAAGGCTCTGACCGTTAACGAGCTGGCCGCGATGAAGCGCGCCGGGGAGAAAATTAGCTGCCTGACCGCTTACGACGCCAGTTTTAGCGCATTGCTGGATAGAGTCGGTATCGATGTGTTGCTGATCGGCGATTCGTTGGGTATGGTCGTACAGGGGCATGACAGTACCTTGCCGGTCACGGTGGACGATATGGTGTATCACAGCCGCAGCGTGGCGATGGCCAGAAAGCGAGCCTTCGTGGTTACCGATTTGCCGTTTGCCAGCTATGCTACGCCGGTGCAAGCTTTAGGCAATGCCGCGCGCTTGATGCAGAACGGGGCGGCGCAGATGGTCAAGCTGGAAGGCGGCAAAGTCGAAGTCATTCAGTTTTTGGTTGAGCAGGGGATTCCGGTCTGCGGGCATCTGGGTCTGTTGCCGCAATCGGTGAATCGTTTGGGTGGCTACAAGGTGCAAGGGCGGGAGGAGCGGCAGGCTCGGCAAATTGTCGAGGATGCGGAAAAAGTCCAAAATGCCGGCGCAAGCTTGTTGGTGCTGGAATGCGTACCCGCTGGTCTGGCTGCGGAAATCAGCCGGCGACTGCGCATTCCGGTAATCGGGATCGGCGCGGGCGTCGATTGCGACGGGCAAGTATTGGTGCTGTACGACATGTTGAATATCAGTACCGGCAAGCGGCCACGCTTTTCCAAGGACTTTATGGTCGACGCCGAGAGTATAGAAGATGCGGTGCGCCGCTATCATCAAGCGGTTAAATCCGCGCAGTTTCCAGCGCCCGAACACAGCTATTAAATCTATGCAGACAGTGACCAGCGTCGCCGCGTTAAGAGACGTAATCCGGCAATGGCGGCAAGCCGGGCAAAGCGTCGGTTTTGTGCCGACCATGGGTAATCTGCATGCCGGTCACACCAAGCTGGTGAGTACGGCCAGGCAGCGGGCCGATAGAGTGGTGGTCAGTATTTTTGTCAATCCCGCTCAATTTGGGCCGAACGAAGACTTTGCCAGTTATCCGCGCACCGAGCAGCAGGATCGGGAAAAACTGATAGCAAGCGGCGCCGATTTGTTGTTCTTGCCCGAGGTGACGGAAATATATCCGCAGGCCTCGCAAACACAGATTGCGGTCGGCAGTTTGGCGAGCCTGCATTGCGGTGCCAGCAGGCCCGGCCATTTCGACGGTGTGGCATTGGTGGTTTGCAAGTTGTTGAATATGGTACAACCGGATGTGTTGCTGCTGGGAGAGAAGGATTTTCAACAGCTGACGCTGATTCGGCAAATGGTTGCCGATCTGAATATTCCGGTGACGATTCAGGGCGTGGCGACGGTTCGAGAAGCGGACGGTTTGGCGATGAGTTCGCGCAACGCGTATCTTTCCCCGCAACAAAGACAGCAGGCGCCCAGGCTTTATCAAGCGATATGCGCCGCGCGCGATGCGATTTTTGCCGGGAACGACGATTATCCCGCAGTGGCGCAGCAGCAACGGCAGGTCCTGCAGCAAGCCGGTTTTATTGTCGATTATTTCAGTATTTGCCGCAGCGCGGATTTGCTGCCCGCCGGAACCGGCGACTTGGATCTGCTGATTTTGGCGGCTGCCAAACTTGGCGCCACTCGGCTGATAGATAACCTTTATTTTTCTAAAACCCGTGTTTGACTGTGCATTTTTGGCTCGTTAAAGATAATGCTTAAATTTGATAGCAGGGTCAATTTCAGGCATAATCGCCGGCCCTAGTATTCGACCTTGTTTACCATGAACA
>CAZGUM010000178.1:0-8129 GCA_964529085.1 uncultured Methylomonas sp.
TCGGAGGTGATCAGAAACTGTAATTGCATGTTATTCACTGGCTCCTTCGCCAAAGAGGATTTCGCGCACAATGGGGAGCCTTGGATTGTTGGAACCCATCGCCTTTTTCCAGGCGTGCGCGAGGGGATGTTCAATTTTTGTGGGCAGTTCATAGCCCCCCGTGGGGGTGGAGTCGATCAACGCCAGCAACTCCTTCGGTGTCAGGTCGGCGAATTGGCGAAAGACTCCGCGCGCTTCACGCAGGGGATGCTCGCGCAATCGGCTGATGGCATAGCCCAGGGGATCGGAAAGATTCCCACTTTGCGGGCTGGCGACATACAGCACCCACGAGACAAAGGCATGCACGGAGGCTTGAACTTCGAGCAGTTCCTTTTGGACTTTGGGATGCACATCATTCTGTTGCAGAAGAGCTTCGAGTTCCCAAAAATCAGGAGCGACCGCCTCCGCCGGATTTTTTTCGCCGCAGGCGTGCTGGGTGGTGGAAGTGTTTTTCTTGTCGGTGTTTAAGGGGTGTTTAAAAGAGTTTAAATCACTCCCATTTGCGTCCACCATATGACTCCCATTTGCGCCCGCTATTGCTCCCATTTGCGTCTGGCTATGACTCCCATCTGCGTCTGCCATATGACTCCCATTTGCGTCCGCCCTATTGCTCCCATCTGCGTCCAGCGGTTCATCCAGCAGCACCCGAAAGGAACGCAGCATGGTGTCCACGCGCAGGTCGGCATAGGTGTTTGAATCAGGCATATCCACTTCATGTAGAAAACGGGAGAGGTTTCCACTGCGTTGTTGAGAAGCCCATTGTGGATTAAGCCAGGCTTGCACGGTTTTGTAGCGCGTCGAACCGATCAGTTCCGCCATCTCCTGATACCCGCGCTTGAAGGTCACCGTATCTCGACGCTCCCCGGTGCGGGCATTGATGTACGCCATATCGCGCGCGACCGTGATCAGCCAGGCTTGCGCGGGTGTGAGATTCCACTGATGGATGGTCTGTGTGATGAAGTAATGAGGAATGTGGATGTCGCCCAGGCAGTTGATGATCCGCCGATGTAACTCCTGAGCGAGACGCTCGATCTCTGGCGAAACTTTTTCGCCTATTTCGAGACGAACCATATCCATCACCGTGTTCATGGGAGGCTGAGGCAGTTTCATGACCACAGGTGTAAGCATTTCCATGACATCCTCCACTGCCAGCATTTCCTGCAGGGCGCTGGAGACGGAGTTGTGTTTTTCGATCAACGTTTTCAATCGCGCATGGATCGCTGTGGCATCGGCGCGTGTCAAGCGTGGGGTCATGAAGACCTGGTAGCGGATCGGTGCGCGATGGGGACGTCCATCGCGTCCGCGCCGGAAACGGCGTATGTCCTGCGAGTCCGTACGCTGAACCAGTCCGGTCAGGTGTTGCTGAATGACGGCATGTTTCAACAACCGCCAGAAGGCGCCGTTACTCAGCGCGCTGAATCTCATTACCTCGTGACTATGCAATGGTTTTCCAGATGTCTGGTGTTGATCCTGCACTCTCCACGCTGCCTGATGAAATCCAACATACAACCAGACTGCCTTCGGTCCGATCTCCATTCCCAGCCGGCGCAGATAGCCTTTCACCACGACTTGTTTATGTGGCTGGACGATGCGGTCATAGTCGAGCCATTGCACCGGCTCGATATCCAATTCAGGTTCGTCAACTTCCTCCACTTCTGTTTCTTCCTGCGGAGTATCGCCAACCACAAACTGTACGGAAACGGATCGATTCAAAATGCCAACCAACAATCTTTGCACGGTGCTGGTCAGGCGTGACTCCAGCCAATCACGAGCGTACACATTACAGGTCGAGACGATTATTACTTCATCATCGAGTGACAACGCCTCCGTGTCCTGTACCCAGGTTTCGAACGAGGCGCGCGGCATGTCCATCTGAAGTTGGGCCAGAACAGAACTCCATGCTTGTTGGATATCCGTCATGCCGGACCTCCTCCAGAAATCAGCCCGATATTCCTCGCAGGTCTCCCAGACCCTTCGCACATGTTTTCATTCGTCCCAGCCCTTCCTGTGTGTTCAACGTAGGCGGCAGGGTAGGCGGATGTGTAGGCGGAGCGTAGACAGGGCGCAGGCGGCACGTAGTCTGTGCCGCCTGCGTTGTGATTGCTTCCCATCCTTTCGAATGTGTTTTGGTGGATGTTCATTTTCTGCCTGTCTGCGCCAATGTAAAGGATGTTGATTTTTGCACCGGATCGAGTGTCAACAAGCCGTTGTCATAGGCTTTGAGCCCAAAGCGCAATAGTGCTGTGATCAATTCTCCGATGGGCACATTCAACCCTTCATCCGATGCCAGCATTGCCAGTTCACGTTTGAGTTCGGGAGGAAAACAACGCCAAGTGGTGATGACCTTCCACAAGGACTCGGATGGTTTGCGGGTAGCGGGCTTGGAAATTCGTGTTGTATTTCGTTCTGAATCTGCGACAGGAAACAGGGTCATACGCAGGCGCAGGGGATTGGGACGCGGGTTCAGATCAAAGTCTCCGCGCTCATAACAATGCAGGGCATGCTCGATTACAGCACGCGCCACTTCGCCTTCCGGCACAAGCAGATCACCGGCAAGGGTTTTGACTCTCAATGCCAGCTTGGGATCGACACCGCGATAGACTGCCTTGTGGCTTTGATGTTGCTTTTCCCACTGGCGGTTGCGTTTACGCGGGGCCGCCACACGCAATGACTCGTAAATGTTAGGAGGAGTGACGGCTGTCTGATTCGGTTCGGTCGTATCAAAGGGATTTCGTATCTTGTTCATGACCCGCCTCCTAGAACTTCAGCACATGCTGGGTAAGCGCATCGTATTCCTTGGCAGCCCGGCATAGGGAATCGAACTCAAATATGGTCTTTCCTTCAGCGGCGCATTCGCGCAGCAGCGTGGAGCGATGAATCGGCGTCAGGACGCTGGCATCGAAACGTTCGCGTAAATTTTCGATGGTGGCTTTACTTTCACGGGTTTGTTCATCATAAAAGGTTGGCAGGATGCCCAATAGATTGCCGCGCCAGTTCTTCTGTTCCTGTAGGATGCTCATCATGTGCAGGACCTTGCTGACTCCGTCAGCGGAGAGGAACTCGGTGGCGGTCGGCACGATCACCAGGTCGGAGGCCCAGACCGCGCGTTCCTGGATGCCACCCACGCTGGGGGCGGTATCGAAGATGATGTAATGCAGACCGTCCCTGAAGAAGCGGCTGACCGATTGGCGGATGGCAGAAATGGGCTGGTCCTGGGCGTTGAGCACGGTCTGCGCCGCCATTGTCTGCTGGTCGCCCGGAAACAAATACAGTCCTTCGCGCCCGGACAGGCGCACCCAGGATTTCAGGAAGGCGGTCTCCTGCGGGGTGTTGCCCATCGTGAGCAAATAGAACACGCCTGGCTCGGGCCGGCTTCCCAGAGCGGTGGCGGATTGTCCCTGCGGGTCAAGATCGATCAATAAGACCTGTTTGCCTTTTTGAGTCAGTCCATGCGCCAGGGATACGGCGGTGGTAGTCTTGCCGACTCCGCCCTTTTGATTTGCGACGCAAATGATCCTGGTACTCATGAAGATCCCTCCTGATCCTTGTTGTGAATGTGGCGTTTTACGAAATCCCGTAATAGGAAATAGATGATCCCGCCGCCCAGCATGGACAGGAAAACCAGCAGGATGCCTGATAACAGGGCGCTCAGGGTATCAAGCATGTTTCCCTCCCATGTGCATACTCGCGCGAGATCGAATCGTGCAATGCACCGTTGCAATGAAGAAGGAGTAGATCCCCAGCCCTCCACTAACAAGGCGATTATTCTTTGTGGTCTTGAAGGATGGTGTAAGCCTCATGGTTGCACCTCGGCTGGTTGTCCTTCCGGTCTTTCTGCCTCCTGATGTTTTGCCTGGTCGGGTAGCATGCCTAACCGGGTTAACTCCTGTCGGATGATCAGGGCTGCTTGGGCACGCGGTACGCGCATTTCACGTTGTGCAAGCTGTTGGAGCGCATCGCGTTCCTGTTCGCCCAGATAAACAATTATCTTTGCCATAGTGTTCCCTTCCGGTGCTAAAAAAAATGAGCCGCTTTGTCGGCGGCTCATTAGTAGCATCTGGGAGTACGGGAATTGTACGGTTTAGATTACGGGATTTCTACGAGAATTATTTTCCTCTTGATCTGGCTCCGACGGTTCGTTCACGAAGGTGTTTCTGTCAGGGATTGCCTTTGTCTTTCTTCGATATCCTTCAACACGTTGCGTCGCCAGTCATAAAAGGTGGAGGCAGGCACCAGCAGGACACCGTCCGGCCCGCAGCCAAATTCCTCTTCAAGGAATTCCTCCAGGGTCCTGGCGGAAAAGGATGGATCACGCCGCTCCCAACGCAACACGACCCTGCGGATCCTGTCATCTGGATAACGGGGCTGTTTCCCGCGGCGTTTCCGCGGTCCAGATATGAACATGTCACTCATATCTTCCAGATCGTCCTTCGTATCCTTTATCCGTTCAGTTTCGTTGGGTATTGGAGGGGAATCAGATTGGGGATGTGCGGATTGATATAACTCGATCCCGAACAGTTCAAAGACTACCTGTTTGCCATTCCCCTTTGCTTTTCTGGCTGATTCGTTGCGTACAAATCGATGAAGCCTATAGGCGTAATTACCACCCCGGATTCCAAAAACGATGATCGCAATGGATATGGCGACCAGGGCCACGAGGGCATCCTCGGATCCGTAATGATGACGGATCAATTTGTAGATCCAGGAGATGGGGAAAATCAGGACGGTCAGAACGATCACTAACGCCAGATAATGACCCCACATCCTTTTGAAGTGGTTCATTATGGTAGACCTCGAAAATAAGAGTCAAAAGCGGGTTATTTTATTACCAGACTTGCGAATCTCAAATGACATTTGTTACCCTCTTTGTACGATTTAGTCATTTTTTACTCCTTATCCTCCCTTGAAAATGTAAATTGAAAGGTGTTTGCAAATTGGAATTAATGTGCGGAAACATATTCAACAGGTTGTGCATTAACTCAGTCGCTGCACAACCTGTGTCCATCATGTGGATTGATCTGGACTTTTTGTAGGATCGGAGCCGGCTTTCTCCTCCTGTTCGCATGAATGCTCGTTATTCACAAGCGCCTGGTGCTGATCGACAGGTTTCTGCTGGCACGCGCGTTTGCGCGCAATGTCCATCAAATAGCTATAGACCTGGCCCAGAACCTGTCGTTGTTCCGCTGTGAAGACGGGTTTTGTTTCCTCTGAGGGGGCAACGGTCATGCCGGCCCTCCTCGCTGGATGGGTTCCCTTTGATGGTCGATGTGAACTTTTTTCTTGTGCATGGTTTCCTTTCAGACGATCAGAAAAATTATGGAATGTTGTGTGGCGACCCATAATTAGCATTTCACTGTACGGAAACTCTCCGATTTGGAATACGAAATCCTCTACGAAATTCACAAGGGATTAACTTGCCACGAGTCAACACATGATGGAGCTTAATGAAAGTGGGCAAACACAGTGTCCTATGAGTTTCTTTCATCAGGGTGCACTCATTTAACAAATCAAGTCATACGGAACTCGGACATCATTCCGTAGAGTTACCGTAGTCCCGGATGCTATATCCAATCCAGTACTTTTACATCCGGGACACCAGTTCCAATTTCCCCGTCCGCAACGTTATAATATCGTTTGGAGACGCGTATATATTATGGAAGACTGGCTGACTACATATGAGGCTGTGCAAATCAGTGGATATGAATTGGACTACATCCGCAAACTGGTGCGCGCCAAAAAGATTACAGGTCGCAAGTGGGGGCAATCCTGGCAGGTCAGCCGCAAATCCTTGCAGGAGTTCATAAAGAGCAGAGAACAGCAGGGAGAGAAGCGCGGTCGCAAACCCAAACGGGAAGAGACATAACAACATAGCAATAAAGTAACGGATGACGGGGACTTGTCAACCGTAGAACCTGTGCTATAATTTCATTGCTGGCAATGAAATTAAAAGCCAGAATAACGGGTCGTACTGGTGTTCGAGCACCAATACGACCCTCACCCAACCCACCGGCTAGAGCGGAGGGAGGGCTGGCTTAATTATACAGCCCCTTTGATTCGCCCTGGTGGGATTCCATCAGGGCGATTTGTATTCCAGCCGGGGAGTACAGGTTGCCTAACCCAAAAGGAGATATTCATGCTTCAAACCCCATCAACGCAACGTTTTCAAATCGTTGGCGCACTCGCACGCATTCGCCAGGAATGGCAGGATGCCACTGAAAGTTCCAGCCTGATCGAGGCGGAAGGCAACATGGGCATGTTGCTCGCCGACTTGATCAATGGCATTGGTCTCGGAACCGAAGAGCAGATTCAAGTGCTGGGCACTGAACTGTTTCATGAAATGAAGGATTTCCTCAAATCCCCTGTTCAGAATTGATCTACAGAAGCCAGCTGGACCGGCCCGGCTGGCATTATTTCGATGACATATAAGGAACCCTCTCATGAATAAACGCTCAGTGATTTACGTCAGAGTCAGCACGGATGAACAGACCAAGGGTTACAGTCTGAACACTCAGATTGAAGCCTGTAAGCAATATGCTGCCGACTGTGGTTATGTGCTTTTGATGACCTTTTCCGAGGATTATAGTGGTGCAACGATTGACCGCCCTCAGCTAAATGCCTTACGTGATTTTGTCGCCCAGGAACCCATTGATGTCATTATCGTATACGACATCGACCGTCTTGCCCGAAAAAGCGTTTACCAGGCGCTGATCGAGGAGGAATTTCTGCGTTTGGGAATTACTGTCGAATATGTGATTGGACAGTACGATAACAGTGATGAAGGTCGGCTGCAAAAACAGATTCGCGCCAGCATTGCAGAATATGAAAAGGCAAAAATATTGGAACGCGGGAAACGGGGGAAACGTGGCAAGGCGCAAAGCGGTTTTGTCATCGTCGGAGCGCGACCGCCCTTTGGCTATAAAACTGTTTCTGAGCCGCACAAAACCTGGCTTGAAGTAGATGAAGAGGAGGCACAGGTTGTCGTAAACGTGTTCAATTGGTATCTGCGCGGGGACGGAGACACCGGTCCTATGTCCATGAATACCATTGCCAAGAAGCTTACCGAGTTGCGTGTTCCGAGCCGTGGCGACAAGCATAAACACATTTACAAAAAGTATGAGGTAGGATTTTGGGCTCCCGAGATGATACGGAATATCTTGAAAAATGAGACCTATACCGGCACATGGCACTATGGCAAAACCAGGGTTATCGATGATGGCAAGGTCCGAAAACCCAGACCTAAGTGTAGTTTTGGCAAACAAGTAGCTCGCCCGAAAGATGAATGGGTTGGTGTTCCTGTACCGGCAATCATCAGCAAAGCAGCGTTTGACCAGGCACAAAATCGAATGAAGTTGAACCTCCAGCAGTCTGACAGGAGTCGGAAATACGAGTATCTTCTTTCAAAAAGACTCAGATGTGCAAAGTGCGGCAAAACATATCAGGGTCGCGCAAGAAGAATCAATAATACCTATTACTACTGCAAGTCAACTGAAAGAAGACCGGTCAAACGTTGCGATATGCCTGTATTTCGTGGGCGAGATGTTGATAATGTGGTTTGGACATGGGTAGCCAATATTATTCAGCATCCTGAATGTATTATCGCTGGTTTACAGGACCAGCAGGCGGAACAGGGCCGAAGCAATCAAGCCCTGACTGTTAGGCTAGAGCTAATAGAAAGCCAAATTGCTGAGAATGAAGTGCAGCTCAATAAACTATTGGACCTTTATCTTTCAGGAGACTTTGAAAGAGAGATGCTGACAGAGAGACGTACTAGGCTCGAGGAGACGATGGAGAAACTGAGGCAGGAACATGTTGAAGTCTCATCATATCTTGAGCAACTTGTATTGTCCGATGATCAAGTAGAAGATATAAAAGCTTATTGTGAATCAATCAAAGACGTTTTGGATTCTGCTACATTTGAACAAAAGCGGCATGTACTAGAGATGCTTGATGTTCGTGGTACACTAGCGATAGAAGATAATGAAAGAGTTATTTACGTCAAATGTCTAGTTACCCCACAGCAACGGCTGTCTCTTGCCCCAACATCGCCTTCATCAAATATTGGGGCAACCGCGACGACACCCTGCGCCTGC
>CAZGUM010000179.1:0-5817 GCA_964529085.1 uncultured Methylomonas sp.
AAGCCGCTAACTTGCAAGAAGCCAAACAACATTTAGCTGCCGGCAAAGAAGGCGTCGAAGGCTTGAAAAAACTGCTGTAATGCTATTCCGGGGTGTCTTTCGGGACACCCCGTATTTTTTTCAATCCACCCATATCCGTAGCCAGTTCTGGCAACAGTTACAAATAATACTGCTTTTTCTCCAACTGGCTCTCCAACCAAGCCAACAACTCCCTGGCGTTGCCGGCGTCGATTTCAAATAGACTTAGCGTCTGATCGCGGTTTAATATTTGCCAACGATTCAGCATTGCTTGCAATTTAGCTGCATTGGTCGCAGTAAAATGGAAACGTTCAAGTAATCGGCTATATATCGCCGTATTGGTGAGGGGCAACGCACCTCTAAGCCGGGTTAGTCCAGCCAGAACATTTTCTATGCTATGCAAGCTCGTGTAAATCCAACCCATTACCGCTTCCTCATTGACCGCTTCCAGCGGCGATTCGGCGTTGTCCGATACCACTTTTACGCAATGAATCAATTCGCTGGAACTGAACTTTACCGCAATTTCATAAAACGCCGACGCTTCCATATCGGACAAACTATCGTCCGCATAGCTGGAATCGGCCTTAGATAAGGTTTTTAACGGCAACGACGGGCAAGACACATCGAAAGCCATTTGCGGATAAAAACGCCGTTGCGTTTCGACATCGGTGATTTTATCCACCAAAATACAACTGCCAACAGCCTGTCTACGATGCCCGGCGATTCCGAGGTTAAGCATGATTGGCTGCACAATCTCGGGAAATTGCGCCATCGTATAAGCCACGGCGCCGGCCATGGCGACTTTTCCAATACCACCCACCACCACAACGGTTTCGGCATTTCGATAAATGGCAAATGCTTGTTTTTGCGTCTGTTTTTTTAACCGCCAAGCTTGAATTAACGGCTTGGCTTCACAGCTTAGCGCAACAAAAATAAAAATGGATGGTGCAAAGTCAGTCACAGTTTTTACGAAAAATTCCCTTATATTTTAATCAATTGTTGAATATTCCTAATAATTCACATAAATTTAAGGTTCGTCAATTTTCAAAGGGAGATGTGCCGTGACCAAAATGAACTCCGCAGTTACCGACACCAGCTCAAACAACCTGCATCTGGTTGCAGCGTTGCAGGAAGAACGTTCCGCAGTCTGGTCCTTGTATTGTCGGATCGCTGAAATGAAACCTTTCTCTAGCGAAAACGCGGTTCGGCCGATACTATCGGCATTTTCGCAATTGCTGATCGATTACATTTCTCTCGGCCATTTCAGCATTTATGAACACTTAATCGCCGAAAAACAGCACCAAACCTCGGTACTGACTTACGCCGAACAGATTTATCCTGCGTTCTCGAATATTACCGCATCGGCAGTATCTTTCAGCGACACCTATGACGACGGCAAGCGCAATTTTAAAACCGACAAGCTGGCCCAGGATTTATCCGTCCTAGGCGAACACTTGGCCGAACGCATGGAGCTGGAAGATCGCCTTTGCTCCATGCTACTGCATTGAGCGAATAAATCATCTCGATACCGGGCGGCGCCGAACGGCTATTTGCCTTCGGCAGCCGAAATACCCGAAGCCGGCCTGTTAGCCCCTTTGATAAACATATCTTTCAAACGGGCAAAAGCGGCCTGCAAGGTCTTTTCCATCACCACCTGATTACCTATCGAAACAATCACCCGCGCCAGTTCCGGCATTTTGGTTTTGGTGGCCAAAGTATAAATGGGCTGTACATACAGCACCGAATTCCCCATTGTCAAAATCACCATCCGACCTTTCTTCACTTCCGAACCCTGCTGATTCCACAAGGTAAATTGCGCGGCGATCTCGGGGTTTTGGTCGATCAACGCATTAACCTGCGACGGCCCGTTAACTTGCACGGCTTTAGGGAATTTGAAAATGGTAATACCTGGATTGTAAGTATGGTCGCAGCTCTTTTCGTCAATGGTGCCGGCAATGCCGACCATGCTTAAATTGTCCCTGTGCACCGGCGTCATCGGATTAATCATCACAAACTCTTCCATATCGTTGCAGCGATCGAAATCCATCGTAATGAAATAAGGCAATACCGGCTGACCGTCCACGGTAGCAAATTGCCAGGTTTCCGCTTGTTCATAAAATAGCTCGGGGCTGTTTTGATGATATTTAGCGTAAATTTTCATCTGCATATAGTACAAATCGCGCGGATAACGCAGATGCTGCAACAACTCGTCCGGCATTTCCCGAAGCGTTTTGAACAGACCGGGATATGCCCGGTTATAAGCATTGATGATAGGGTCTTTCGGATCGGAGATGTAGTAATCGACACTGCCGTCATAGGCATCGACCACGACTTTCACCGAATTACGGATGTAATTGAATTTATGCTTGCCGTCGAGATAGTCGTCGGCTGCCGGCTTGGAAACGGGGTAATAATTCGACAGCGTGTAAGCATCCTGAATCCAGTAAAAACGGTCTTTATCGATAACCAGATAAGGATCCTTGTCCAGATGCAGGAACGGAGTCAACGCGGTAATTCTTTCATCGATATTGCGGCGCAACAAAACTTTGCTTTCCGTGGAAATATTCGGCGAAAAAAAGATTTTTTCGTCTTTCAGATAAAACGCGAACAACATCTTTCTGAACAACGAAGGAATCGGTATGCCGGAGTTACCCCGGTAATCCAGCGATTCGCTCGGCGCTGAGCCGGAAATGTCCTTGACGACCAGATTATTAGGCACGATGGCATAACGGTATTTTTCCAGGCCGTAATAGATATCCGGATATTTCACCGAAAAACCGACATCGGAATACATATTCAGATCGCGCAGATACCAAACGATAGGAATCCCGGCGTCCTGAGCAGCGGGCGAGACGACCGCCCCATAACCGTGGGTATACCGCAAGTGGGTGTTTTCCCAGTTTTGCGCTTCCTTGGGTAATTTGTCGATATTGACTTCGCGCGCGGCCAGATTGACCTGCTGATGATGGCCATTGATGAAATAGCGATCTTCATCCACGGTGGGAAAACCATAATACGGCCGTATGCCCTGTAATTGCATATAGCTATCGATCAGGAACTCGCGATCCCATACCGGAATATTTTCAAAATGCTTCTTGGTGGACCAGGTTTCGATGTCTTTGGTGGCATCCAGGATGACCGGAAAGTCGACGACTTTAATATTGTTCAAATCGAACGCGGCCATCGTCGCATCGATGTTATGTCGGATAGAGTCGCTTTCAGTACGGGTAAAATTGGGCTTGACGACAAACTTTTCGATCAACTCCGGAATCAAATGCGAACTTTGCAGACCCCATACCGCCAGCAAGCCCAAAGCGGCGACCATAATAGGCGCCTTACTCCGATGCCTTTCCGAAAAGGCGTAAAACACAATCGAAACGGCAATCGCCGAGAAGAAAAAGACCGCCAGCCAAATCAACGGCAGTTGATAACGCAATTCGACAAAGCCAGGACCAAAAAACACCGGCTCGTTACCGTCCGAATACAATAGTGAAAAGCGATCCAGCAAAAAGCCCCAGATCACGAAAGACACGACAAAGACAAACAGCACCGTCAAATGAATCTTCGCGCCCAGCGGAAACTCCTTGCTTTGGTTAGGCACAAACACGTGTTCCAACCAATATAAGACGCCGGTCGCCAACAACACGACGACGGCGGTGGTCAGCAACTCCTTCTGTACCAGCATGTAAATCGGATACGAAAACATGTAAAAGCTGACATCGTTACCGTACACCGGATCGACTATGCCCGAAGCGCTGCCGAAGAAAAATAGTAGCGCCTGTTCCCATTGCAAATAAAATGGAATGGCAATCGCAACGGCCAATAGCAGTGAAATAGGCGTATAGATCCTAGCCGAGCCCGTCATGAACACATCGGCAAAGCGTTGAAAACGCCGCCTTTTGCTGTCGTCCATTAAAATTTCGTCGGGAGGATTCAAACCCAGATAGCGGGAGGCAATCCAGAAATGGAACAGAAACACTGCAAAGAAGAATACGGTTACCGCTCCGGAAAAAATAAACCGGTAAAGTAGTTTCAGCCAGAAATAGGCCTCAAACTCCAGCGAGCGAAACCACCATAAATCCACAAAAAAATCGAGAAACACGAAGTAGAACGCCACGTATAAAACGACTGCCACCACCAAGGTCGCTACCGTGAACGCAGGTAACAGTTTCCAGTTACGCATAATTTCCTCTTTACTTAGATGTCTGACCGCCTACTTTGGCGGACATGCCGGCGAATGACAGGCAATGCCCTCACTATCTCAATGGCTGAGCATTCTAACACCCAAATCCGGATTGTGATTGCCCACCATACCGGCGGAATGTTGAGCGCATTTCTGAGTTGTTTGCCCCCCGGAAATGGAGTAAGGTCAAAACCATAATAAAAAGCTTATTTATTAAGCCAAAACCGGGGAGGGGAGCGCATGTCTAAAACAATCAACAACAGCAGACGTCAATTTTTGCAACATTCCGTGCTGGGCGCCGCAATGGCGGCATTTCCCGGCTTGTTACCGGCCAACACCGGCAAAATCAAAACCAGCGCCACAGCAGGCTTTCATGCCGACGTGGAAATCGAATTTACCGCACAAGCAGCACAGGTTGCGATATTGAACAGCGGACCGGCTACTCAGGTACAAAAATTCATAGCAAACCTACGCAAGGGACCGCCAACTACGCTGACGCAGCTGCCCGGCAACTACCTGGGGCCGATACTGACTTTCCAGCAGGGCCAGAAAGTCAGGATATTTTTCAATAACCATCTGCACGAACCGTCCATCATCCACTGGCATGGCCTACACGTGCCGCAACGTAGCGACGGCCACCCGATGTATTCAATCGACTCGGGCGAACAATTTGTCTACGAATTCGAAGTTCTGAATCGGGCCGGCACCAGCTTTTACCATTCGCATTCGCACAATTTGACCGCCGAACAGGTTTATCGCGGTTTGGCCGGCTTGATCGTCGTCAACGACAGCGATGAAGCCAAATTGGAGTTACCCGGCGGCGAATACGACTTGCCGCTGGTGATCCAAGACCGGAGTTTCGACAGTCAAAACCAGCTGCAATATCTGCATGCGATGCCGGAACGCATCATGGGTTTCTTAGGCGACACCGTCCTGGTCAACGGCAAACCCAACGCCGAATTCGCGGTCAAATCGCGAGCCTACCGTTTCCGGGCCGCGAACGGCTCCAATTCCCGGATATACAAACTGGGCTGGGAAGACGGCACACCGTTGACAGCAATCGGCACAGACGCCGGCTTGTTGGCCAAACCGGAAACCCGACCCTATATCATGCTGGCGCCCGGCGAGCGCGTCGATTTGTGGCTGGATTTCAGCGATCGTAAGATAGGTTCTCAACTGACGCTTTACAGCCTGCCATATTCCGGCGTGATGCCAGGCATGTACGACAGAATGCACAAGGACGGCGGCGGCATGGGTATGATGCACAACCGTTTGCCGCAAGGCGGTAAATTCCCGATTGCGGTATTTAAAATCAGCGAGAAAGTCAGCGACTCGCCGAAACTGCCAAAACAACTGGTGCCCATTCAACGCCTCACAGAGCGCGACGTGGACAATGCCGCCAATCCGCTACCCATCGCGATTTCAATGCAACACATGAAGCCCTTGTTGAATGGTAAATCGTTTGCGATGGATAGAGTGATGGATTTCGAAAAAGTGGCGCTGGGTTCGATCAAGAAAATCAAAATTTTCCACGATCACGATTCAGCAGGCCAACACGACGGCATGGGCATGATGGGAGGAATGCGACACGGCGATAAGGAGCACAACGGCAAATC
>CAZGUM010000179.1:5917-8103 GCA_964529085.1 uncultured Methylomonas sp.
ATGGGCGGAGGCATGATGATGGAAATGGCCCATCCTATCCACCTGCACGGTCAGCAATACCAAATTCTGTCCAGAAATGCCGCCAAGGTTAAACCGGGCGATTACGCTACCGTGCAGGACGGCTTTATCGACTCGGGCTGGAAAGACACGGTATTGGTCATGCCTGGCGAAACCGTCGAGATCGTTAAACCCTTCCAGGATTACAAGGGCTTATTTTTGTACCACTGCCACAACCTTGAGCATGAGGACTTGGGCATGATGCGGCAATTTTATATAGGCTGACAGTAAAACGCCGCTGCCGAGACATGCTCGACAGCGGCGTCGCTTGCAATAAAGCGGGTTCGATTACTTCTTAAATATCGCCAAGATACGTTGGCGGTTGGCAAAACCGACGTAAATCAATCCCCCCAATATCAAACCATTCAACAATTGCACTATAAAAGACGACTGACTTCCGGCTCCGGCTGCTTCAGCTTTCGCCGCGGCATCGCCCGTATTCAACGGCGGAGGCGGTGGCGGCACAAATGCCACTTGTTTTTTATTGCTGATTTCCGGCAAACCTAAGCTTTTCCAGGCATCGTAATCCTGCCAGGCCGGATATTTGCCTTGCCAGAATTCCTTGGTGAAATAAGGCGCCAGACTCATGCCGTGCACTTTCGGAATGCCTTTTTCGTCGGAGAAACCTTTGTAAACCACCAGACTGATATCACCGCCCTCGCCGACACCATTAGTGGTAAAGGATTTCTCGACATGATCGTGGAACATCCAAACGCCTTGTCCGAAGCTATTCAAGCCATCGTCCACTCCGCTCAGCTCCAAATCCAGACGCTGGGCCGGGACCATGCCATGCACATCGCGTTTAAGATAAGAAGACGGACCGTTATCCACGCCATCGTAATGGGTCGCCATCGGTTTGTGACCGTGAATATGTAGCGCGAAGGCCTCTTCGTGGCCGTTCAATACCCGCAATTTAACCTTTTTGTTTTCTTCCATCAAAATCAGCGACTCCCTCAGTGTGTAAGGGAAGGAACGGCCGTTCAACATGAAATAATCCGGCTTGGCCTCGGTGATATCGTATTCCTGATTCATACGCCGGGCGATGATGCGCGGGTCATTGGCGGAACGCGCCATTTCATGCAGTTCCTTATCCGCGGATTGGTAGTGCAAGTCATATTCGGCCGCATATTTCTCTTTGACCGCTACCGACGGATGTCGAACCTGGCCGGCACCGACATTGAAGGTCTGCACCCAGTTGTTCGGCCGGTTTTCCTCAACAATAAAAATACCTTGCAGGCCCATCGGAATGTGGGTGTGCGGCTGTACATGACAGTGATAGTACATGGTGCCGGGCTGGCGCGGTTTGATTACGTAAGTTTTGCTCTGCCCAGGCAAGACGTCCATCTGACCGGTTTGGCCGACACCGTCATTGCCTTCACCGCCATGATCCATGTACGGATGGTCTATACCGTGCAAATGGATGGAATGCGGGAAATAATGACTGTTTTCCAACACGATCCAGATAATGTCGCCCTGCTCAACGCGAATTACAGGGGACGGCGCACGCAACAAAGGATTGGCCACCGGCTCGTATAAGCTTAAGGTGGACATATCGCGCGTTTTCGGCGCATATACCCAAAACGTGGGTTGAATGCCCGGTGCGATATCGAAAGTAGTGGTCGGGTCCTTCATGTCCGGTGAATGGCCGTTCAGCTCGGCAATTTCCAGCTTGATAATATAGTGGTCGGGATCGCCGTCGCCATCCATGTCGTTGCTGGCGGTAATTGCGTCCGCTGCCAGCTGCGTCTCCATCAAGGTAGACATGGAAATATTATTGGTGCCTTTTACGAAAGCTGCGATGTCGGCAGGATTATCGGGGTTACACATCCGTGATTCTTGTATTTCGACTCCGTCGATCACTTGCGCGTCACGCCACTTGGCATCGGTAAATTCGGAACAAACTTCCTCTGCCGCACCCATTTTGACGGTAGTGGTGGCAGGTAGTTTGTCTACCGCCGCCAAAGCCCATTGCGACGCCGGAAGCAGAATGGCGCCACACAGAATGGGGATAACCTTTTTATGCATACAAAACCTCATAAAACAGACGAATTGACGGAGGCCGTAACAAGGCTTCCGAATATCAGAAAAGCCAGATACTGTAACCAGAACCCATGGGTAAAGTACAGTAA
>CAZGUM010000180.1:0-8100 GCA_964529085.1 uncultured Methylomonas sp.
CGGTCGGGCATTTTGAAAAGAACCAGCTTTAATAAGGTTGGGGGTGTTGCTGCGTTGCGGTTTGTACCATTCCTTAAAATCTATCGGCAATTCAAGTAGAGGGGCCGTTATGCAAAACTTCAGAATGCCATCCAGCGCGACATAAGTACTGCCGCCGAATCCCCTGGCATTGAAGTGTTGATCCATCGCAGTATTCGAGTCGTTCATAATTACTCCACAGTTATTCACGTGCGGAAAATTCTACATAGAGTCACTTAAAATCTACTTAAGCTTTGATTAGGATCGGGTTAAAAGCGGCTGTTTCGGAGCTTGCTTTAAAAGAGAGTAGATTCAAATAACTTCAGACATAAAAAAACCGGTATCGCTCCTGGCGATACCGGTTTTACGTTACTAGTTTTAGTCGAGCTTAGTGCACGTCTTTCCAGTACTCTTTTTTCAACAGATAGGCAAGTGCGATAAACATCAGGATAAAAAACAACACGTATTTACCCATTTGCTGTCTTTCCAGCTGCACCGGTTCGCCGACGTAGACCAGGAAGTTGACCAGATCGTTGACCATTTTGTCGAACTCTTTCGGTGACATTTGGCCCGGTTGGTCCAGTTTCAGATCGGTGATGACATCGTGGCCTTCGATTTTCTGCACGACTGCCGACTGACTACCTTGCAGTTGCCAGAACACATTCGGCATGCCCACATCCGGAAATACGGAATTGTTCACGCCCAGCGGTTTGCTTGGATCGGTGTAGAAGCTCCTTAGGTAGCTATACAGCCAGTCGGCGCCGCGCGAACGGGCAATCAGCGACAAATCGGGTGGCGTGGTGCCAAACCATTTTTCCGCGTCGTGCGCATTCATTGCCGAATGCATCTGATCGTAAATGCCGGCGCCCAACGGCGCCACATTTTTCAGAATTTCGGCTTCGTCCAGTTTCAAATCCAGTGCGATGCGTTTATAGCGTATATGTTTGGCGGAATGGCAACCCAGGCAGTAGGTAACGTAGTACTTAGCGCCACGCTCCATGGAGATGGTATCGGTCAGGTCAATGTCAGCGCTATCCAGTTTCACACCGGAACTAGCCAGTACGTTAAAAGGCAGCAAAAATAAAAGAGTGTAGAGTATTTTTTTCATGGCTTAATCCAGGCTCTTTTTCAGATTTTTTGCGAAACGAAACAACACGGCTACGATGCCGGACCAGTTCGGCCTTTTTTTGGCGATGGTGCCGCCTAGGTTATCGGGGACTTGATGCACTTCGACGACTTCATCAGCCAAGGCCAACAAGCCGGGAATCCGGTCTTCAAGCGTGGGCTGATCCGTCAAACGATCAGGCAAGGGTTTAGTTTTTTCCCAACGGGTATACAGCGGCATCAATAGGAAAAAGCCGAAGTAAACCGCGGTCAAAATCCGGGCAACGGTGGTTGCTCCCGGCGTGGCGGGTTGCGTACCCAGATAGCCCAAGCCAATGAAGCTGATTACGAACAGCAACAGCGCTTTTTTAAACATGCCGCCGCGATAGCGGATGGATTTCACCGGGCTGCGGTCCAGCCAAGGCAGCATAAATAGCACGACAATTGCGCCGCCCATGGCGATGACACCGGCGAATTTATCCGGCACCGCGCGCAAAATCGCGTAGAACGGGGTGAAATACCAGACCGGGGCAATATGTTCCGGGGTTTTCAAGGGGTCAGCCGGAATGAAATTGGCGTGCTCCAGGAAATAGCCGCCCAATTCCGGCATGTAAAAGATTACCGTAGCGAAGAAGAACATGAATACGCCAACGCCGACGATGTCTTTAACGGTGTAGTAAGGATGGAAAGGGATGCCGTCCAGCGGGTGACCTTTCCAATTCAGGTTTTCCTTGATTTCGATGCCGTCCGGGTTGTTGGAACCGACTTCGTGCAACGCGACGATGTGCAGGAATACCAGAATCAACAGTACCAAAGGCACGGCAATAACGTGAAACGCAAAGAAGCGGTTCAGTGTGGCGTCGGAGACGACGTAGTCGCCGCGTACCCACAGGGATAATTCATCGCCGACCACGGGAATTGCGCTGAACAGCGAGATGATCACCTGCGCGCCCCAGTAAGACATTTGGCCCCAAGGCAGCAAATAACCCATAAAGGCTTCCGCCATCAGGCAGACGAAGATCAGCATGCCGAAGATCCAGATCAGTTCGCGCGGTTGCTTGAACGAGCCGTACATCAAACCGCGGAACATGTGCAGATATACCACGATGAAAAAAGCCGAGGCGCCGGTGGAGTGCATGTAACGCACCAGCCAGCCCCAGTTCACGTCGCGCATGATGTATTCGACCGAGTCGAAAGCCAGTTTGGCATCGGGTTTGTAGTTCATAGTCAGCAGAATGCCGGTGATGAACTGATTGACCAGCACGAATAAGGCTAATGAGCCGAAAAAGTACCAGATGTTGAAGTTTTTAGGCGCGTAGTAATGCGCCATGTGTTCATTCCACAAATCGGAGAGTGGAAAGCGCTCCAGCAGCCAGTCGCTGCATTGATTCATTTTTTGCTTCATGCTTTGTTTGCCTCGCTGTCTTCACCGACGACAATTAAATTGTCTGTTACATACCGGTAAGGCGGAATTTCAAGATTGGTGGGGGCGGGAACGCCACGATACACACGACCGGCCAGATCGAACCAGGAGCCGTGGCATGGGCAAAAGAAACCGCCTTTCCAGTCCGGGCCCAAATCGTTAGGGGCAATTTCCGGGCGAAACGTGGGCGAGCAGCCCAAATGCGTACACAAACCGACCGCGACAAAAATTTCCGGTTTGATCGAGCGCAAAGGATTTTTACTACTGTCGGGTTGCAGGGATTCGTTGGAGACCGGGTCAGCCAGCTTGCTGTCCAGCGTAGTCAACGTCGATAAGACTTCCGGCGTTCGATTCAATACCCAGACAGGTTTGCCGCGCCAAGCGACCCTGATCAACTGGCCGGGCTCCATCTTGCTGATATCGACATCGACGGGTGCGCCCGCTGCCATGGCTTTGGCGCTGGGCTGCATTTGGGAGAGGAAGGGCACGGCTAAATAACCCGCACCCACTGCACCAACCACCGACAGTGCCGAGGTCAGAAACTGGCGTTTGGAATGATCGACGCCTTCGTGGTTCATAAGTAACACTCCTGATGATGTGATGTATTTCGCGATACACCAATTATTATAATTTCAGGCAAATATACCCTACTGTCCTTGATAATTGAAATTGTTCTTGCGACAGCGCAACACAAGGCTTGCAGGCATTTGCCGATACTGCGGTTTAGCACTTTAATGCATGTGTCAGCGCTTTCAGAAAGGCTTGATTTTCTTCTGGTTTGCCTATCGTCACGCGCAGACAATTGATCAGCAAGCCAGCTTGCGGCGATAAATTCTTGATCAACACCCCTTGCGACTTCAGTGAGACAAATACCTCGTTGGCCGGTGTGTTCAAGGTGCGGAATAGAATGAAGTTGGCGGCGCTGGGATAGGCCAGAATCTCCGGCATCGTCTGTAAGGCTTGAAATACCTTGCCGCGTTCTTCCCTTAGCGTCCGGGTTTGTTGCCATAAAAAATCGCCGTGATCCAGCGCAAAGCCGACCGTATGTTGGGTCAGGCTATTGATATTGTAGGGCAAGCGGACTTTGTGCAGCTGATCCAGCACAGCCGCTGCGCCGGCCAAAAAACCCAGGCGTAAGCCCGCCAAGCCCAGCTTGGACACTGTGCGCATTACCAGCAGGTTTGGATAATGTTCCAGTTGCTCGATAAAGCTGGCGTCGGCGAATGGGGCATAGGCTTCGTCGACCACTACCAATCCCGGTGCGATGGCGAGTATTTCCTTGATGGCTTCGGCATCGAACAAGTTACCGGTTGGGTTGTTCGGATAGGCCAGGAAAATCAATGCCGGCTGTGTTTGCGCTATCGCCAGACGCATCGCCGGCATATCCAATTCAAAACTGTCGGCCAGCAGGCTGACTCCTCGATACGCTAAGCCCAAACTCAGTGCGACTTGCTTATACATCACAAACCCCGGTTCGGGCGCCAGCACAGTGGAACCGGAGGTTAAGGCCATCATCAGAATTTGGATGATTTCGTCGGAACCGTTGCCTAACAATAAGGACGCTGTATCCGGAATAGCGTTAGCGCGGCGCAAACTGGCAGCCAATTCCTTTGCTTCCGGATCCGGATAGCGATTGATCGGGCAGCTTTTTAGACTTTCCAGCCAGTCTTGCTGAATCTCTTCCGGCCAGTTATAGGGGTTTTCCATGGCGTCGAGTTTAATCAAATTGGCGGCGTCGGCCACGTGGTAAGCCGACATGGCAAGTACTTCTGGCCGGAAAAGGGTTTCGAGCGGTTGGGTTGGCATGTAGTCAAACTCTGCGGAATTGGAACAAGCGGCATGTGTTGCAATGCCCTAGTAAACTCGGGCGGCCGCGAGGACAAAAATTCGGCGGATTTTAACAAAGCGGAGGACGAACGCATAACCTTGAAAACCAGCCATCTTGCGTCCCCGTTGACGCGAATCGCACGCGGCGGTGCGGACGATACGGCGCGGGGATAATAACACCGCTTGCTGAGGGAGGCAAAGAGATTAGCGGGTAGGGCTTGTTGACTAATGGAGTTTGAATATTTGCCTGCCGCCGCCCTCTCCAGGACATTAACTTTCGCGCACTAAATTTGTGCCGCATTTTCATCGTAGTGCACTAATAAAATCCACGATCCTTTTCTTCGTTCCGTGCCGACTGTTTAGCAAACTTCCGCTACATCCCATAATCCCTGGATTTTAGCCAATGTCGAGATTAATCAAGCTTACTGGATTGATTATTGCTGACGAATGATGGAATGACATTCATCCTCAAACCAAGGCTAAGCTATGACTGGAAATACCGCGCGCGTGCAAGCTGTTCAAACCATCACCAATCGCCAACCGATGCCCGCTAAAATGCCGGCATCGTTGGCCAGTTTATGGGCTAGCGATGTCTTTACTCTGAGTAAGATGAAGGAATGCTTACCGAAAGAAGTTTTTAAATCCTTAAAGAAAACCATCGAAGCCAGCGCTGAGTTGGACGTTTCTATCGCCGATGTTGTTGCGTTGGCGATGAAAGACTGGGCGCTCTCAAAAGGGGCTTTGTATTACGCCCACGTTTTTTATCCGTTGACAAATGCCACCGCCGAAAAGCACGACGGTTTTATTTCCGTGCAAAGCGATGG
Organism: uncultured Methylomonas sp.; assembly: GCA_964529085.1. GTDB lineage: Bacteria > Pseudomonadota > Gammaproteobacteria > Methylococcales > Methylomonadaceae > Methylomonas. Next base: position 5,197 of record CAZGUM010000180.1, read on the forward strand.
CTCTGTCATCTCCGAGTTCAGCGGCAAAGTGCTGGTACAAGGTGAACCGGACGGCTCGTCGTTCCCGAATGGCGGCATTCGCTCCACCTTCGAAGCCCGCGGCTACACCGCCTGGGATGTGACCAGCCCGGCCTATATTATGACGACGGACAACGGCGCAACGCTGTGCATTCCTACCGTGTTTATTTCCTGGACCGGCGAAGCGCTGGATAAGAAAACGCCTTTATTGCGCGCGAATGCCGCAATGAATAAGGCGGCTCAGCGCTTGTTATCGCTGCTCGGTCACACCGAGATCGCCCCGGTGAATTCCAGTTGCGGAGCCGAGCAAGAATATTTTTTGGTCGATGCCAATTTCGTCAGCAATCGCCCTGATTTGTTGCTGGCGGGGCGTACGCTTTTCGGTGCCGCGGCGGCTAAAGGGCAGCAGTTTGACGATCACTATTTCGGCGCGATACCGGAACGTGTCCAGGTTTACATGCAGGATGTGGAAGAGCAGCTGTATCGTTTAGGTATACCGGCCAAGACCCGTCATAACGAAGTGGCTCCCGGACAATTTGAGATCGCGCCGTTTTTTGAATCAGCCAACGTCGCCACCGACCATCAACAGTTATTGATGACCGTGTTGAGAAACACCGCCAAAAAACATGGTTTGGTTTGTCTGCTGCACGAAAAGCCTTTTAAAGGCATTAACGGCTCCGGTAAACATGTGAACTGGTCTGTCGGCAATGCCACCCAAGGCAATTTGCTTGATCCAGGCCATACGCCGCATTCAAATACCCAGTTCCTGCTGTTTTGCGGTGCCGTGATTCGCGGCGTGCATAAATACGGTCCGTTGCTACGTGCGGCGATCGCTACCGCCAGTAATGATCACAGATTGGGAGCGAATGAAGCCCCTCCGGCGATTATGTCGGTGTATTTGGGGACGCAACTGGATAACGTGTTCGAACAAATTAGTAATGGCGAGATCACCGGTTCCTTAAACGCCGGCGTGATGGATTTGGGCATCAATACCTTGCCGGTGTTCAATAAAGATGCCGGCGATAGAAATAGGACCTCGCCGTTTGCGTTTACCGGCAACCGCTTTGAATTCCGCGCCGTAGGCTCTGGCCAATCGGTCGCCGGCCCGCTAGTCACTATGAACACCATGTTGGCGGATTCGCTAGACTGGGTTGCGGATAGCCTGGAAAGCCAGTTGGCCAAGGGCCTTGATCTGGATGCGGCCATTCTGAAAACGCTGAAGGAATTAATCGACGCCCACGGTGCGGTGGTATTCGGCGGCAACGGTTATTCAGCGGAATGGCACAAAATGGCGGTTGAGGAACGCGGCCTGCGCAATTTAAAAACCGCCGCGGATGCGTTGCCGGTGTTGAAGGAGCCGGAGGTGCAAGCTTTGTTTGAAAAACTCGGGGTATTGTCGCCCGTCGAACTTGCCAGCCGATTTGAAATTTACTCGGAGCAGTATGTGCTCGCCATTGAGGTGGAAGCCAAATTAGTAATCAGCATGGCAAAAACCGGTATTTATCCGGCTGCCGTGAAATACTTGTCGGATCTTTCCTCCTCTTTAAGCTCGCTTAAAAGCAATGGTGTGGAACTGGGAAATGAGCGCCTGGTTTTAATTGCCGGGCTATTATCTTCTATGACCATGACCACCGATAAACTCAGTGCCGCGCTTGCCAAACATGATTTTGCAACGGTGGAAGAACACATGCAGTTCTGCGCAAATACTATCCGGCCACTGATGGATGAGGTTCGGCAGTATGCCGACGGGCTGGAAGGGGAAATTGCCGACGAATTGTGGCCGTATCCGACTTATCAGGAGATGTTGTTTATTAAATAACACTCGTCTGTCGTCGCAGAAAAGTTGAATTGATGTTTGTGGAGGGATTGAAGTAGCACAAATGCTTTTGTGCTACTTCGAGCTGTTGGTGTTTGCAGTAATGTGATTTATTTGGTCCGTGCGGAGGAGGGAAGCATTTTCGCTTCACTAATAGCTTTTTATCGGCATAGGCGCATAAATTGGATATAACATCTTGCAATGGTTTATCCGGGAATCGCCCGGGATATTGATATGCCAATCGTCATTTTTTGGACCCCAAGCGCCCCAACAACTTCTCCAAAAACACCACCTTATCCTCCATATCCTTAAAGGTTTGGGTAAAACGTAATTTATCCGCGCCGTCGAATTTATACACCTGCGACTGGCTTTGGATCATCAGGATCAACTCGCCGGTATCGATTTGCGGGGTGGCGGTAAACACGATGCGGCCGCCGGTGGCGTGGGCTTCGATTTTGCGGATGCCCAGATGCGCGGCTTGTTGTTTCAGTTCAGTGATCGCGAACAAGGCTTTGACTTGATCCGGCAATAAGCCGAAGCGGTCGATCATTTCGATCTTTAACTTGCGCAAATCGTCTTCGGTTTCGGCGCTGGCGATGCGTTTGTAAAGCACCAGACGGGCGTGGATGTCCGGCAAGTAGTCTTCCGGAATCAACGCGGCGATTTGTAAATCCACTTCCGGGCCGGTATCCAGCGGTGCGTCCAGTTCTGGTTGTTTGCCGGATTTCAAGGCCTTGACTGCGCGTTCCAGTAACTCGGTGTACAAGGTGAAGCCGATTTCTTGAATCTGACCGCTTTGTTCGTCGCCCAGCAACTCGCCGGCGCCGCGGATTTCCATGTCGTGCGAGGACAGCATGAAGCCGGCGCCCAATTCGCCTGAGGTCTCGAAGGCTTCCAGACGTTTGATCGCGTCCTTGGTCATCAAGGATTTAGGCGGCACGATGCAGTAGGCATAAGCGCGGTGATGCGAACGGCCGACCCGGCCGCGCAATTGATGCAATTGGGCCAGACCCAACTTGTCGGCGCGGTTGATGACGATGGTGTTGGCGCTGGGGATGTCGATGCCGCTT